>CANISR010000142.1 GCA_947470105.1 Fidelibacterota bacterium
CCTCGACATTGATCTGCTTGTGAAGCGGCAGAAGGGCGCCTTCCCTGGCGAGGGCGGACCGTTCCTTCCCATCACCAAGGCAGCTCAAGACTCGGGCCCGTTGCAAGAGTCACTGAACCTCCTGAACGCCAATGTTGACCACCTCCAGGACCTCCAGAGGCTCATCAACAAGCTGCCCATCGACGCCCCTGTGAAGAATTTCGATCTGAACTCCAACTTTGGCGTGCGTAAGGACCCTTTCACCGGCCAGATGGCACAACATCTGGGGCTCGATATGGGCGTTTCCTACAAGACGACGGTTGCAAGCCCCGGCGAAGGAAAAGTCATCCGCGTAGGGTTTGACGGCAGTTATGGTCGTATGGTTGAAATTGACCACGGCATGGGTCTGATCACGCGCTACGCGCATCTGGCGCGGGCCATGGTGAAGGAGGGCGACAAGGTCGTCCGCGGCACCGAAGTTGGTCAGGCCGGCTGCAGCGGCCGCTGCTCGGGACCGCATCTGCACTACGAAGTCATCTACAACGGACAGCACGTTAACCCGCTCAAGTTTCTGAAGGCCGGCAGTGATGTTTTCAAGAGCTAACCCCGCCAAAGACCTCAACTCCGAACGCACGACCGATATCGCCACCGTGAAAGCGGTGCCGTCGATCGTGTCCTCGGAACTCACCATCGAGGGTAACCTCAACTCCGCCGGCGAGATCCAGGTGGATGGCGTGGTCCACGGCGATATCCGCTGCAAGGCGCTGATCGTCGGCGTGAAGGGCTCCGTCACCGGCGAAGTCACCGCACAGACCGTGCGCATGCACGGCGCCGTCAAAGGCATGATCCGCGCCAAGAGTGTGTTCCTCGCCTCCACCGCGCGCATGTCGGGCGACGTGGAGCATGAGAGCCTCGCCATTGAGCCGGGCGCCTACATGGAAGGCCATTGCAAGCGCATCACCGAGACCGTTGCGCCGGTGACCGAAGTGCCGCGCCGCACAGAAAGCCTCGCCTCCGCCCGCGTCGGCGGCCTGCCGAAACCGGCGATGGTCGGCGCCTAAAACTCCAGCATCGCGATTTAAAAAGGCCGGTGAAAACACCGGCCTTTTTTATTGCGCTAATTCACCGGCGCGGTTTGTTTGCGTGCGAGTTCGGCGTCGAGATTGGTGCCCATCTTGGGGGTGCCGTTCAGGACCGTGCGGTAGGTCATGACGCTTTCCATGATCCGCTGCACGTAGTCGCGGGTTTCGTTGAACGGAATCTGTTCGACCCAGTCGATGGCGTCTGCGGTGGGATCCTGCGGGCTGCCGAACTGGCGCACCCAGTTGCGCGCCCGTGACGGCCCGGCGTTGTAGGCCGCCGCCGCCAGGATGTAGGAGCCGTCGAAACCGTTCACCAGCGACGCCAGGTACGAAGCGCCGAGCTTGAGGTTGTAGGCCGGATCGGTGACGAGTTTGGCGCGGGCGTAAGTAATCTTCTGAGCCTTCGCGAGCCCATTGGCGGTGTCGGGCATGAGTTGCATCAGGCCCCGGGCGCCGGCGAAGCTCACAGCCGCCGGGTTGAAATTGCTCTCCTGTCGCGTGATAGCGAGGATCAGCGCCTTCTCCGGCGCTGCCGGATAGGCATAAGGCGGGACAGGGTAGCCGTATTCGATGAGGTCAATTTTATCGCGGGCGGCATTGCGTCCAATGACGATGCCGAGGTCCGGCCGCGCATGCCGGTTGACCAGTTCGGCCACCATCTGGCGATGGGCGCCGTACCCTGATGATTCTGCCAGGGTAATGGCGAAGGCGCGCTCATAGGCCTTGGCGTCGACTTCAAGCACGGCGCGCAGGGCCTTGGTGAGTTCGTTGGCCTCGAACTTGGCACGCTCCTCGGGCGTCGGAATGGGATCGGCCTGAAGCTGCGGTGCGGGCTCTGTCGACAACCGGGCCAGGGCCAATTGGCCGTGATAGGTGGTGAGGTAAGTCGCGGCGCGCTGGTACCAACTGTTGGCGATGTCCTTGCGGCCCAAAGCTTCAGCCGCGCGTCCGGTCCAATAGGCGCCGCGCGACAAGTAAGGCGGCGTCACGCTGATGTCGTAGATCTTCTGGAAGTGGGGCAGGGCGGTCTCGCCGTCCTTGAGGAACCGCAGCGAAATCCAGCCGGCCAGCCACTCGGCATCGGCCACATTGGTGGAATCCGTGGCGCCGTGATTGCGCGCAATGGAATAGGCCTCGGTGATGCGTCCGCGGGAGAGCGCGTCCCGCACCAGATCCGAGCGTTCGCGCCACCACAGGTCCGGGCGCGGGCCCGAGACCGCAAATTTCGGGATCAAGTCGAACACTTCATCGCTTTTGTCCCGCGCGTGACGCCACTTGAGGCGGTCATACAGCAAGCCTGAATCGCCCTGCAGTTCCGCCGGCAATTCCCGCAGCATGGCTTCAGCGTTGGCGGCGCCGTTGACGAAAGCGATGCGGGTACGGGCGATGCGCGCCTGGTCGGGGCTGACGCGGCTCATCATGCGGCCGGCCGCCGTGGTCTGCTGGTCGTAGAGGATACGGTCCAGCCGCGCCCAGTGATCTTCCGGGGTCAGAAGGCCGCCGAAGGCGCGCAGGAAAGCATCCTCGCCGGTCTGGTCGAAGAATCCCCCGAGCCAGACGTCACCGGCGACTTTGTGGGCGTCTTCGGTCCGGCCTTGCGACATCAGCGCCTTGGCATAGGCCGCTTTACCCGAGGTCTGGATGGGTGGGTTTTTCTCAAACCAGGCAATCAGGGCCTGGGGCGAGGTGGAGCCGTCGATGGTGTCTTCCGCCAGGCGGCGGAGGTCGAGGGGCTGCGGCCATCCAGGGTTAGCGGTGATGAAGGCGGTGCGCTCGTTGAAATTGGCATGTGGGCCCGGATCACGCAGGAGCGCCCAGGCGACGATCTTTCGTAAGATCGGATTACGCGTCTGTTCGGCGAAGCTGGTGGCATCGTTCCATTGATGCTTGGCCGCGGCGGCCATGGCCTGGCTGAACAACTGCTTTTCCCGCGGCGTCAAGGTGGGGGCTTCCGGGCCGAACTTGGCAATGGCCAAGGGCCGCGCGGCGCCGGGATCGATCACCGGCGGACCGGGTTTGCGTGGCGGCGCTTTGGCCGCGGTGGCGGCCGGCGCCTTCTTGGCGGGGGCTTTGGCCACGGGCTTCTTGAGCACCACCGGCGCGGACGCTGGGGCCTTCGCGGGCGAATTCGCCGCGGGTGTTGTCGATGCGGTAGACGCGGCAGGCGGCGCGGCAGTGGTCGGTTTAGGCGCGACAGCTTTAGGCGGGGCTGCTGTCGCGGCGGCCTTGGGCGCGGGCGCGGCATCGGCGGCGGTAACCGGCGCGGCATAGGCGAAAGCCAGCGCAAAGCCCGCTGCAATTCCGTACCGCGTCTTGAAAGGTATCCGCACGCAAGCCGCCAACCTAGCTCTCCTGGACACTCGGACAACCCACGTCAGGCTGTCCTCAATTCTAATATCCGTCCTCTAAGCAAACTTTTATGCACAGAGACGTGAGCGCGCGGTAAACGCGCGCGCCAGCATAGATGCCGGCTTCGCCGGCACGTCAAATGCGCATCCCAAAATAGAGGCCGGCCTCACTGGCAGGCAAGTCATTCTCCTGCCAGCGTAAATTCCGGTTGTGGGGGATGCTTGTCGGACTACCGGCCTGTGGTAATGTCCGCCCCACAATCCCCGCGGCCGCGCCTCTCAACCCGGCGCAGGCGCATTTGCAGGAGCGTCTTTCATGTTTCGCGGTTCCATCACCGCCCTCATCACGCCGTTCAAGAAGGACAAGGTCGACGAGAAGGCCTTCCAGGACTTCGTGAATTGGCAGATCGACCAAGGCACCCATGGCCTCGTGCCCTGCGGCACCACCGGTGAATCTCCGACCCTGACCCATGAAGAGCATCACCGGGTCGTGGAAATGTGCGTCGAGGTCGCCAAGGGCCGCGTGCCCGTGATCGCCGGGACCGGCTCCAATTCCACTGCCGAGGCTATCGAACTGACCAAGCGCGCGAAGAAGGCCGGCGCCGACGCCGCGCTGATCGTCACGCCTTACTATAACAAGCCTACGCAAGACGGCCTGATCCTTCATTATTTGTCCATCGCCAACGCCGTCGATCTGCCCATCATCATCTATAACATCCCGGGCCGCAGCGTGATCGACATGAGCATCGAGACCATGGAGAAGCTGGCTGAGCACGAGAACATCGTGGGCGTTAAGGATGCGACCAACGACCTCGTCCGTCCGGCGAAGTTGCGCCTGTCTCTGGGCGAGCAGTTCTGCCAGCTCTCGGGCGAAGACGGGACGGCGGTGCCGTTCCTGGCCCAGGGCGGGGTTGGCTGCATCTCGGTGACCGCCAATGTTGCGCCGCGGCTGTGCTCCCAGCTGCAGGACGCCTGGCACCTCGGGGCCTATGACGACGTATTCCGTGTGCGCGACATTCTCACGCCGCTGCATGAGGCCATGTTTCTGGAGACCAACCCGGCGCCGGTGAAGTTCGCCGCGAGCCTGCTCGGAAAATGCGCGCCAGACGTGCGCCCGCCGCTGGCGCCGCTGCGGGTCAAGACCAAGGCGCGGGTGGAAGAAGCCATGCGCGACGCCGGCTTGCTCAGTGAAGGCGAGTTGGTCGAGGACATGCTATAATAGAGGCATGACCAAGCTGATCTCCCACGGCCGCGTCGCCGAGAACCGCAAGGCGCGCTACAATTATGCTGTCGAGGATACCATCGAGGCCGGCATCATTTTGACCGGCAGCGAAGTCAAGTCTTTGCGCCTGGGCCGTTGCACCCTGGTCGAAGCCTTCGCCCAGCCGGAAGGCGGCGAGTTGTTCCTGGTCAATTGCCATATCCCGGCCTACGAAGGCGCCAGCCACTTTCAGCATGAGGAAATGCGCAAACGCAAACTCCTCCTGCATAAGAAGGAAATGGAGCGCCTCAGCGGCGCCATCGCCCGGAAGGGCATGACCGTGATTCCGCTGAGTCTGTTTTTCAACGCGCGCGGCATCGCCAAGGTGAGCCTCGGTCTCGCCAAGGGTAAGACCCACGGTGATCGCCGCGACGATATCCAGAAGCGCGACTGGCAGCGCGAACAGGCGCGCCTGATGCGGGCGAAAGGCTGATTCATGTCGGGTGAGATCAAAGAGAAACTCATCCGCACCAAGGAAGAATGGGCGCGCACTGGCCGCGGCCTCACCGGAACTTCAGCCGATCCCATCACGGATCGCCGACCGCCGGGCCAGCGCGTGACCGAGGATTTTCCCGTCCTCGATCTCGGCATTCAGCCCAATCTCTCGACCAAAGAATGGGCGTTGTCGGCTGCGGGGCAGGTGGAACACGTCCTCAAATGGGACTGGGCCCAGTTCATGGCGCTACCCCAGAAGACCTTCACCAACGACATCCACTGCGTCACCACCTGGTCGCGCTACGACAATGTCTGGGAAGGCGTAGCCATCCGCGACGTGCTGGCGCTGGTGAAGCCCAAGGGTACAGCCCAAGCCGTCATGCTCAAAAGCTACGACGGTTACACCACTAACCTCCTGCTGTCGGACCTTGACCGTGACGACGTCTTCATCGGCCACACCTGGAACGGCAAACCCTTGTCTCGCGAGCACGGCGGGCCGGTGCGCCTGGTGGTGCCGCATCTCTACTTTTGGAAAAGCGCAAAGTGGCTGCGCCACCTGTCTTTCCTTGACCGCGACACTCCCGGATACTGGGAGGCCCGCGGCTACCATATGCGCGGCGATCCGTGGGCGGAAGAACGCTACGGCTAAAGCAACATTCGGTTTGATCTTGGCGCGCCTTCCGCGCGCGGGATGTGCGGTGGCCCTTGGATGGAGGAGCGATATGGCTAAGTTCACTTTAGGTGCTTTGGCTTTTGTTGTTTCGACGCTGTTCGGAGGTGTGGCGATGGCTGAGACCGCATACGACTTCGCCTTCGAGAAGATCGAAGGTGGCGCGCTGCCTATGTCGCAGTTCAAGGGCAAGGCGGTTCTCGTCGTGAACACCGCGTCTTTCTGCGGCTATACCTATCAATACGAAGGCCTTGAGGCGCTGTCGAAGAAGTACAAAGACAAAGGCCTCGTCGTCGTCGGCGTTCCGGCCAACAATTTCGGCGGCCAGGAGCCCGGCTCCAACGCCGAGATCCAGACTTTCTGCACCGCCAAATACGACGTGGATTTTCCGATGGCCGCCAAGGTCTCGGTCAAAGGCGCCGATGCGCATCCCTTCTACAAGTGGGCGAGGGACACCCTGGGTGCGTCCAAGGCGCCGGCCTGGAACTTCCACAAGTACCTGGTTAGCGCCGACGGCGCCTTGGTCGGGGCGTTCCCGAGCGCGGTCGAACCGAACAGCAAGGAGCTGGCCGCGGCCATCGATAAATCGCTGGCTAAGTAATCACTCTCGATCGTGATTCCTTTAGAAAGCCGACTATCTTTCTAGTGACGTCTAGTGAGGTCGTGGGCAGATTCAACGCAGACACAGGGGCTTGGCGGGGCGCTATGCGATCCCAGCCTGGCCACGCCGCAGCGCGTGGGGAAATGTTTTAGGTCTATAACTCTCCAGCATGAGCCTATAGCCCTTTGTAATAATTGTAGTGCGGACACGAACATAAGAGTAGAATTTTGCCCTCGTGGGGGAGCTTAAGGTTTTTAACTAAGACAGTTCGCGGCCTTTGTGCTGGTAACGTTGGACGGGCCGCCTATAGGGAGGAAGCTATAGTGCGTTTGTTTCGGACCGAGCGGAGTCAATCTGTAGGGGCTATCTCAGCCACGCTTGCTAAAAGCGCGCTAGCTGTCGTGGCGACTGTCGCCCTGGCGAGCTGCTCCGGCCAAGCCGTGCAGAAATCCGCGTCGATCAAGCCCGCGGCTTCGGCCTCCGTCGGCGAGGCTCCGAGCGGGAGCACCGCCCGGCGCTTGCGACTTATAACGGCCGAGCAGTATCGCAACACGCTCGCTTACGTCTTTGGCCCCAGCATCACCATTCCCTCGGCGTTCGCCCCGATGACGCGCACCGACGGGTTGCTCGGCGTGGGCACGTCACTGGCGGGAGTGACCGCCAGCCAGATGGAAATCTATCAGAAGACCGCCGCCACCGCCGCCGCGCAGGTGGTGAACGAGCGCAACCGCTATTTCCTGGTACCGTGCACGCCGAACGCGGCGGATGCCGCCGATGACGCTTGCGCGCGGACCTTTCTCGCCGCCGTGGGCCGCCTGGTCTATCGCCGTCCGCTGCCCGACGATCGCCTGAACGAGTATGTGGTTGAGGCCAATGCCTCGGCCACTAAGCTGAAGGATTTCTACGCCGGTCTCGGCGCTGCCCTCGAGGGCATGCTGCTCAGCCCGCGCGTGCTGATGGTGTCCGAGCGGGGCGAGCCCGATCCTGCCCATGCCGGTCAGCAGCGCCTCGATGGCTATTCTCTCGCCTCGCGTCTGTCGTTCTTCCTGTGGAATGCGGCGCCCGACGACTTGCTGCTCAAAGCCGCGGCTTCGGGAGAACTTCATACGCAGAAGGGTCTCTCCAAGACCGTTGACCGGATGCTGGCCAGCCCGCGCCTTGAAGGCGGCATGCGCGCATTCTTCGACGACATGTTCGCCTTCGACTCGTTCGATAATCTAGCCAAGGACGGCCAGATCTATCCGGTGTTCACCGGGGTCGCGGTGCAGGACGCCCGTGAGCAGACCCTGCGCACCGCGATCGACCACCTGGTCACGAAGGACAAGGATTACCGCGATCTGTTTACCACGCGGTCGACCTTCATTTCGCCCTCGCTGGCGACGATCTACAAGCTGCCGACAACACCGGGCTGGAATGCTTACGAATTCCCCGCCGATAGCCCGCGCATGGGCCTCGTGACCCAGATCAGCTTCCTTGCCGGGCACGCGCATCCGGGCCGCAGCTCGCCGACGTTGCGCGGCAAGGCGCTGCGCGAGATTCTGCTGTGCCAGACCGTTCCACGGCCCCCGGCGAATGTGGATTTCTCGGCGGTCGAGAATCCGTCGTCCACCATCAAGACCCAGCGTGATCGCGTCGCGCTCCACCTGAAGAACCCGGTGTGCGCGGGCTGCCACAAGATCACCGATCCGATGGGCCTGGCGCTCGAGAACTTCGATGGCGCCGGCCAATTCCGTATCACCGAAAAGGGCGAAGCCATCGACGCTTCGGGATCCCTCGACGGCAAAGAGTTCAAGGATGTGACCGGCCTCGCGGTCGCCCTGCACGATCATCCGCAGGTGCCGTCGTGCCTGGTTAAGCGCGTGTTCGCCTATGGTACCGGCAGCCCGATCTCGTCCGACGAGCAACAGACGCTCGACTACCTGAACAAGAGCTTCGCCGGCGGCGGATACCGCCTAAAGAATCTGATCAGGACCGTGGTCTTGAGCAGCGCTTTCTCGACCGTTTCCGATAACTCACCCGCGCCCGCGAAGTCGGCTAGCACGTCCGCTTCGCCCGCCGCGCCCACCGCTCAATAGGAGGAACCGATGATGGATTTCACTAGACGCCGTGTCCTGCGTGGCGTGCTCGATGGCGGCGCTGTCACCCTGGCGCTGCCGCTGTTGAACTGCTTCCTCAACGGCAACGGCAACGCACTGGCCGCCGGCAAGCCCATGCCGGTGCGCTTCGGCACCTGGTTCTGGGGCCTCGGCATGACCGCCAGCATCTTCGTGCCCAAACAAGCGGGCGCGAACTGGGAGCTGACCGAAGAGACCCAGTCTTGGAAAAACATCAAGCAGCACATGAACCTGTTCACGGGGCTCACCGCCTTCCGTGATACGGACCCGAACCTCTGCCACTACTCGGGCTGGGTCATCAACATGACCGGTCAATCGCCCAAGGCCGGCGGCGACAAGCCGGGTGAAACGCTCGACACGACCATCTCCAACCAGGTGGGTCGCACCACGCGCTTCAAGACCCTGACCGCCACCGCGACAGGAGATGTGCGCTCCACGGTGTCCTACGAAAGCGCCAACGCGCCGACCAACCCGGAAGTCTCGCCGATCAACTTCTACACCCGCCTGTTCGGACCGGACTTCCAGGACCCGAACGCGCCGACCTTCAACCCGAATCCGAAAACCATGGTGCGCAAGAGCGTGCTCTCGGGCGTCATCGGCGAAATCAAGGGCCTGGAGCGGGAAATCGGTTCCGAGGACAAGCAGCGCCTTGACCAGTACCTGACCGGTCTCCGGCACCTCGAGCGCCAGTTTGACCAGCAGCTCACCAAGCCGGACCCGATCGAAGCCTGCAAAGCGCCGAAGGCGGTCACCTCCGAACCCGAACTCGGCGGCGAAGCCACGATCGTGGCGACGCGCCACAAGCTCATGACCGACCTCATGGTCATGGCCGTAGCCTGCGACCAGACTCGCGTCTTCAATATGAATTACTCGAGCGCCTCGGCCAACACGACCAAGGCCGGGTACGAGAAGCCGCACCACACCACCACCCACGAAGAGCGCGTCGACGATCATCTCGGCTACCAGGAGAATTGCTCCTGGTTCACCCGGCGCTCGCTCGAAGCCTGGGCCTACTACGTGGAGGCCTTCTCGAAGGTGAAGGAAGGCGACGGCACGTTGCTCGACAACATGCTGCTCTACGCCTTCACCGACCATGGCTATGCCCGCATCCACTCGCTCGACAACATGGCGGCCATGACGGCGGGACGCGCCGGCGGCAAGGTCAAGACCGGCCTGCATATCAAGGCCGCGGGCGCAACCACCGGACGTCTGGGCTACACCATGCAGCGCGTCATGGGCCTCGACATCAACTCGTGGGGCGCGCGCAGCAACAACACCTCCAAAGAGTTCGGCGAAATCCTCGCCTAGTCCTCCACGGCGCCGCGGTCCGAAGCCGCGGCGCCGACGGTATAGAAGTCAGG
>CANISR010000143.1 GCA_947470105.1 Fidelibacterota bacterium
AATGGCGCCGGCGAAGGAGCTGGCGCCGTCCTCGATCATGCCCAGAGGGGCGGCAAAAGCCGACAGCCCGGCGGAGACCGCGAGCTGCCAGTGATAGTGGGGCTCATACCCGGCCGGATTGGGCGCGAAGCTGCGCGCCGGGCCATGCTCGAAGCCCTGGTCCACGGGGAGGATCACCAGCTTCCCGGTGCCGCCCAGGCGGCCCTGCATCAGGATGCGGGCGAGATTGCCTTTGGTGCCGGGATTATCGCTCTCATAATTAGCGAGGATGGATTTTACCCGGGGTGTGATGGTCATGAATTCCAAGGTCCCATGATTTGCTGAAGCAGATTCAATGAAGTGTGGGCGACATATATCGTCACGGCTTGGCCTTGAATAGACCGTTTTGGGCCAAGCCCTTACCGCGTTCATTTAGGGGAGTGCGGGACCCGTGTTGACGCCGCGCGAGGTCCTTTCTATGCTTCAAGCGATGATCGAGGATGGGGCGCTATTTCTTTGAAAGATATCGGGAACTATAAGCTCTCAAAGGTTCGCGAGGCACTCGGACGCCTCGACGGCGCTGTGGGCCGCCTTGAAGCGGCCACGCAGGGGCTCAGCGGCGGCGGTGAGTCGTCCCAGAAGCTACAGGCTGAACTCGAGACTCTGACGCAGGATCACGCGGCGCTCAAAAGGACCGCGGGCGACGTGGCGGAGCGCCTCGACGCCGCGATCGAACGGCTGGGTGCTGCGGTGAACAAGGCGTAGCCGCTTCGCGGGTTGCGGGGAATTGCATACAGGTCCGCCAAGGGAAATAGGCGGCCGGGGGAAGAGCGTTTGGGGCAGGTATCCATCACCATCCGCGGGCGGGCGTATCAGATCGCCTGCGACGACGGCCAGGAAGCGCATCTCGCGCGCCTGGGGCGCTACCTGGACCAGCGCGCCGAGCAGTTGGCCGCTGGCGGTAGCATCAACGACAGCTTGCTCCTCGTCATGACCGCCCTGGTGGTCGCTGACGAGCTGTCCGATACGCTTGGCGAGTTGGAGAGCCTGCGCGGTGCAGGGGCGCAAAACGCCCGCGCCGAAGCGGAAAATGAGGTCGTTGCCGCCCTCGATCAGGTCGCTGCCCGAATTGAACGTATTGCCGCGGGCCTCTCAGGCACCTAAGTTGGGTCTGGAGCTGCTGGGCAGGTTAGGCCTCTGAACACCCAGGGGCGATAATCTTCGCTGGGGCGCTGTCCCTCACCGGATCTTGGTCCGGTGAATACGGTGCCCACTTTTACCTGTGGCCCATTGGGAGGTCACGCTAGGCCGACGGCTTCGGCGGCTCCACTTAATTCAATTCTGATTGGCCTTTGACGTGAAGCCAGGCGGCGGACGTCCTGCGACTTAGGGGCCGCCGTTTGTGGGGGCCGCCGCTTGTGGGATTTTCCGGCGCGTGACTGCACCACACGATCCTGTTCTAGATTCGCCGGGCTTCGACCCAAAGGCGCCGGACGCCAAAGCCGCCCTTCGGCGCATTGTCCTCGCCCGGCGCCGCGATATTCATGCCGCCCGCAGCGCCCATGCTCCAAATGACCTGCGCGCCCGGGTCATGGCGACGGTCGATCCGGTCAACAGAATCATAGCCGGCTATTGGCCTTTAGGGGACGAAATCGATCCCAGGCCCGCACTACTTGCCCTGGCGGCCGCCGGCGCTCAAATCGCGCTCCCGGCCGTAGCCGGGCAGGGCATGGTGCTGATTTTTCGCGGCTGGCGGAACGGCGAGGCCCTTGAATCCGGCCCGTTCGGCACCGCCCATCCGCCGGCGCGGGCCCCGCTGGTGGAGCCCGATACAGTTCTGGTGCCGTTGATCGCCTTTGACGGCACCGGCAACCGCTTGGGCTACGGCGCAGGCTACTACGACCGCACGATTGCGGCGTTGCGCCGGCAGAGGAAAACATTGGTGGTCGGCCTCGCCTACGACGCGCAAGAGGTGCCCGAGGTACCCGCAGGCGCCCACGACCAGCGCCTGGACAGCATTATTACGGACCGCCGGACACTTTGGTTTGAGACGTGATAGAACGCGCTTACTGACGTGAGCGGAGTTCTCCATGCGGCTTTTATATCTCGGCGACATTATGGGAAAGACCGGCAGAGATGCCGTAGCCGAACGGGTGCCCCAACTGCGCCGCGAACTCGGGCTCGATTTTGTCGTCGCCTGTGGTGAGAACGCGGCGCATGGCTTCGGCATTACCGCCGCCATTTGTCAGTCGCTTTACGACGCTGGCGTCGATGTCATCACCCTGGGTAATCACGCCTGGGACCAGCGCGAGATCATCACTTACATCCAGGCTGAACCGCGCCTGCTGCGGCCCCTCAACTATCCGCCGGAAACGCCCGGACAGGGCATGGGCCTGTACCGCACTCAGAATGGCCGCCGCGTGATCGTGGTACAAGTGATCTGCCGCCTGTTCATGGACGCCCTCGACGATCCGTTCCGCGCCCTGAATCAATGCCTGGAAAACCATCCGCTCCGCGACGCCGCCGACGCGATCATTGTTGATGTGCACGGTGAAGCCAGCAGCGAGAAAGCCGCGCTCGGGGTCATTGCCGACGGTCGGGCCTCCATGGTCGCCGGCAGCCACTCCCATGTCCCGACCGCCGACACCCGGATCATGCCCGGCGGCACGGCGTTCCAGTCCGACGCCGGCATGTGCGGGGCTTATGACTCCGTGATCGGCATGAGGAAGGACGTGGCGACCCAACGGTTCGTTACCAAGATGCCGACCGAACGCCTGCAGCCGGCTGAAGGCGAAGCCACGGTCTGCGGCGTCTACGTGGAGACCGATGACCGCACCGGCCTGGCGCTCCGGGCTGAACCGATCCGCATCGGCGGCGTGCTGAAACAGGCGCGGCCTTAAGCCTATTGGCCTCCCCGTATCGACGATTCCCACCATTGCTGGTATAAAAACCCTGCAATCCCGCAGCTTATTGTGTAATCAGAGCCGATTCCGCTCCTGATCAGGACCAAGCACGTCGATGGCCGGCCATTCCCAATTTAAAAATATCATGCACCGCAAGGGCGCGAAGGATGCCAAGCGCGCCAAGCTGTTCACCAAACTCGCCCGCGAAATCACGGTCGCGGCCAAGCAGGGCCTGCCCGACCCGGCCTATAACGCGCGCCTCAGGGCTGCCATCGCCGATGCCAAGGCCGAAAGCATGCCCAAGGACAATATCGAGCGCGCCATCAAGAAGGCGTCCGGGGCCGACCAGGACAACTACGAAGAAGCGCGTTACGAGGGCAAAGGCCCCGGCAACGTCGCGGTGATCGTCGAGGCGCTCACCAACAACCGTAACCGTACCGCCACCGAACTGCGCACCGCGTTCAATAAACACGGCGGCGCCTTGGGCGAGACCGGCAGCGTTGCCTATAGCTTCCAACGCTTAGGCATCATCCACTATCCGGCCAAGGCGGGCAGCGACGACGCAGTCATGGAAGCGGCCATCAATGCCGGCGCCGATGATGTGCAATCCAGCGCCGACGGCCACGACATCTCTTGCGCGCCCGACAGCCTGCATGCGGTACAAAAGGCCCTCGAAGCAGTGTTGGGCGAGGCGGAGACCGCGAAGCTGGACTGGAAGCCGACTATGACGGTCGAGGTCTCCGGCGATAAAGCCCAGGCGCTGATGGATTTTCTTGAAGTCCTCGATGACAACGACGACGTGCAGCGCGTCGCCGCCAACTATGAAATGTCCGAAGAGACCATGCGCCGCCTCGGCGCTTAAGTACGCTGTTGAGCGAGGCAGGGGATCAGGTTGCCGAAAGACACGCCATCCAGCGGCCAGCCCATTCGTATCCTCGGACTTGATCCGGGGCTGCGTCATACGGGGTGGGGCGTCATCGAAGTCACCGGCAATCGCCTGAGCTTTGTCGCCGGCGGCGTGATCGAGCCGGACGCGAAGCTCGATCTCGCCATCCGCCTGAAGATCCTGTTCGTGGGTGTGCGCGCGCTGGTGGCGACTTACGCCCCCGACGAATGCGCGGTGGAGGAAACCTTCGTCAACCAGAACCCGGTGTCGACCTTGAAGCTGGGCCACGCCCGTGCCGCCGGCATGCTGGCTGCCGCCGAAGCCGACGTTCCGGTATCCGAGTACAAACCGAATCTCGTGAAAAAATCCGTCGTCGGCGCCGGCCATGCCGATAAGATTCAGGTGGCGGCCATGATGCGCATCCTGCTGCCGGGCTGCGACGCCAAGGACGATCAGGCCGATGCGCTGGCGGTGGCGGTGTGCCACGCTCATCACCGCACTGCGCGTCTGATTGCGAAGATGCGATGATTGCCAAGCTTCGCGGGAGAGTGGACCAAGTTGGTGAGGACTTCGCCGTAATCGACGTCGGCGGCGTAGGCTACCTGGTGTTCGCCGGATCGCGCACCCTGGCGGCGTTGCCGGGGGCAGGGGAGATGGCGGAACTGGCCATCGAGACCCATGTGCGCGAGGACCATATCCATCTTTATGGCTTCTCGTCGGCCTCCGAGCGCGAGATGTTCCGCACGCTCATGACGGTGCAGGGCGTGGGCGCGAAAGTGGCGCTGGCGATCCTATCGGCGCTGTCGGCGCAGCAGATCGCGCAAGCGATTCTCAGCGGCGATCAGGGCGCTTTCAAGCGCGCCTCCGGCGTGGGGCCGAAACTCGCGGCGCGTTTGGTCGCCGAGTTGAAGGACAAGCTTGCGGGATTTTCACTCTCAGCATCCGCTGCGCCCGTGGGCGCAACACAAAGGGGGATCCCGACCGAGGCCGAAGACGCTGTGTCGGCGCTGGTGAATCTCGGCTACGCCCGCATGGATGCTTTCGGGGCCGTGTCGCGAACGCTCGCCGGCGCCGGCGGCGTTTTACCGTTGCCGGCCCTGATCCGCGCCGCGCTCAAGGAACTCGGAGCGGCGAATGTCTGAGGTCGACCGCATCGTTTCGGCTACTCGCACTGTGGATGACTCCGACGCGCATCTGCGGCCGCAGCGGCTCAAGGATTTCATCGGCCAGCGCGCGGTGCGGGAAAACCTGGCGGTCTTCATTGCCGCCGCCGTCGAGCGTAAGGAACCGCTGGATCACGTCCTGCTCCATGGCCCGCCGGGGTTGGGCAAAACCACACTGGCTCAGATCGTCTCGCGCGAACTTGGCGTCGGATTTCGCGCCACCTCCGGGCCGATGATCGCCCGCGCCGGCGACCTCGCCGCCATTCTCACCAATCTCGAAGCCAACGATGTCCTGTTCATCGACGAGATTCACCGCCTCAATCCCGCCATAGAGGAAGTGCTCTATCCCGCTATGGAGGACTTCCAGCTCGACCTCATTATCGGGGAAGGGCCGGCGGCGCGTTCCGTCCGCATCGAACTCCAGCCGTTCACACTCGTCGGCGCAACGACCAGGTCCGGACTTTTGTCGACGCCGCTGCGGGACCGCTTCGGCATTCCGCTTCGGCTCGAGTTTTACGAGGCCGATGAACTGGTGGAGATCGTGCGCCGCGGCGGACGCGTGCTGGGGGTTCCGATTACCGACGACGGCGCCATGGAAATCGCCCGGCGCTCGCGGGGAACGCCGCGTGTGGCGGGCCGGCTGTTGAAACGGGTGCGGGATTTTGCATCGGTGGACGGCGTGAAACAGATCGACCGCGCCGTGGCCGATAGCGCCCTGCGCCGCCTGGACGTAGACGCCATGGGGTTGGACGCCATGGACCGGCGGTACCTGGGCTGCATCGCGCAAAACTATGCCGGCGGACCGGTTGGGGTGGAGACGCTCGCCGCTGCCTTAGCCGAGGAGCGCGATACCCTGGAAGACGTGATCGAGCCGTTTTTGATTCAGCAGGGCCTGATCCAGCGCACGCCGCGCGGCCGGGTGATATCCGATGCCGGATATCGCCAACTTGGCTTGCCCGCGCCGCGCCGTGAGGGCGCGCAGTTCGATCTTTTGAGTGGGCGCGAACAATGAACGTTGCTGTGTTGCCCTTCGGCGGCCGCCTCGAAGGTCCGCGCCATCGCTTGCCGGTGCGGGTCTATTATGAGGACACGGACGCCGCCGGGATCGTGTATCACGCCAGCTATCTGCGCTTCACGGAGCGCGGCCGCAGCGAGATGATGCGGGCGCTGGACATCGATCTCGCGCGGATGTGGAATGAAGACGGTTTTGTTTTTGTCCTGCACTCGGCCGAGGTCAAATACCGGCGTCCAGCCAGGCTCGGCGACCTCCTGACAGTGGAGACGGCGTTGACCGAACTGGGCAGGGCCTCGCTTAAAGTGCGCCAGGTGATTTTCGGCGATGGCGGCGAAACGGTGATATTCGAAGGACTTCTGGCCTGCACGGGTCGCGAGGGCAAGCCCGCGCGCATTCCCGCCGGGGTCAAAGACAAAATCGAAGCGTTCTTGAGTTAATGGTCGTAAGCGGGCATTTAGAAAACCGCACGGCATTTAAGAATAGGGTTAAGGCATGGACACTGCGGTAACGACAACCACTCTGGCGCTGGGCGGCGGGGGCGGGTTCTCGGCTTGGGGATTGTTCCTCCAGGCGGGCTTCGTCGTCAAATTTGTCATGGGCCTGCTGGCCTTCGCCTCCATCTGGAGCTGGGCGATCATCTTCGACAAGTCTTTGCGTTTGCGCTCGCTGTTCCGCCAGGCCGAACAGTTCGAGGAAAAGTTCTGGTCGGGCGGTTCGCTCGAGGAACTGTTTGAACGCATCGGCCAGCGCCCCAAGGACCCCATGTCGACGATCTTCGTGGCCGCCATGCGCGAGTGGCGCCGCTCATCGGGCAAGGGCGGCATTCCGTCCGCCGCGGCGGGGCCGGGCCTTGCTGAACGTATCGACCGGGTGATGAAGATCAGCCTGGAGCGCGAGATGGACATCCTCAACCGGCGCATGATCTTCCTGGCGTCCACCGGATCGGTATCGCCCTTCCTTGGGCTGTTCGGCACTGTGTGGGGAATCATGAGCACCTTCACCGCCATCGGCGCCGCCTCCGACACCAGCTTGGCCACGGTCGCGCCCGGCATCGCCGAAGCGCTGTTCGCCACCGCCCTCGGGCTGGTCGCGGCCATTCCGGCGGTCGTGGCCTACAACAAGATCTCAAGCGATCTGTCGCGCTACGCGCTGCGCCTCGAGAACTTCGCCGGCGAATTCGGCGCCATCCTGTCGCGCCAGCTCGACACCACCAGCAAGCGTGTGGAGTAACTCATGGCAGTTTTCATAAAGCCGTCCAGCGGCGCGAAGACCAGCCGGCGCGCCTTCGCGCCCATGGCCGAGATTAACGTGACACCGATGGTCGACGTGATGCTGGTGCTGCTGGTGATATTTATCGTCACTGCACCATTGCTCACCACTGGCGTTAACGTGAAGCTGCCGCAGACCACGCGCACCAAATCGCTGCCCCAGGACAACAAAGCTCTAACTCTCTATGTCGAGCGCGACGGCGCCCTGACCTTGAATGAAACCAAGATCGACATGGAGACCCTGACGGCGCGCCTTCAGGGTGTGCGGGAATCCAACCCGGAAGTCCGGATTTACGTTAAGGGCGACAAGGACGTAGCTTACGGCCAGATGATGCAGGTCATGGCTGCGGTGACGGCCGCCGGCATCACTCAAGTGGCCTTTGTCACAGAACCGCCAAAAAGCGCGGCTAGGAAGTAGCGGAGCATTTTAGGCCGAAGTGGAAGCCGGTTCGGCCGCTAAAAATGCGACCACACACCAGGCGGACATAAGAGGGATCGTTTTGTCGACGCTGGCGCTTAAAGATTCGACCAACCACGGCTACGTGCTGTCATTCTTGCTGCACGCGGGTATCATCGCGGCTGCCTGGGTAGGTATGCCGTTTATGAAAAACAATCTGCCGACGGAAACCCCGCCGCTGATCGTGGATCTGGTGCCGATCGAGGATATCACCTCGGCGCCGCCGCCGCCGTCCAAAGAAGAAGCCCCGAGCGCGCCCGTAGCGCCGCCGGAACCGCCGGCCCCGGTGGAAGCGCCGCCGCCCCCGGCAGATGCAGCGCCCCCGCCGCCCAAGGAAGAAATTCCGGCGAAGGAGCCGGAAATACCGCAGCCCAAGATCAGGCCCACCGCCAAGCCTACGCCGCCGAAGGATAAGAAGCAGGACGTGGCGATGCTGCAGGACCTGCTCAAGGACATGCAGAAGAAGGCGCCGCCGCCGGCGCCTCAGGCCAAATCCGCGAGCGCCACGCCCTCCAATAATATCGCGCCAAATATCACCGACCGCGCGAGCATGACGGAACTCGACGCCATCCGCCGTCATATCGAGGGGTGCTGGCGTATCGATCCGGGCACCGAGGGGATGGCGAATATGGCCGCCGAGGTCCAGGTGTCCATCAACCCCGATGGATCCGTGCGGGATGCCAAGATCCTCGACATGACCCGCTATTTCGCCGACGCGGCCTTCCGCCGCTTCGCGACCAGCGCGCGGACCGCCATCCTGGGCTGCGGCAACATCCCGATTTCCGCCGAGCGCTATAATATTTTCAAGGAAATCACGATGAACTTCTCGCCTCAGGGGCGTATCAACTAGCCCGCATTACGCGCGAACAGTTGCAGGCGCCGGCTTTTAAAGCCGGCAACCTTGTATTCAGGACACGCCATCGCCACAATCAGCAGCAAGAATGGGCGCGGCGCACGATCACGCACCCAGGTCCCATCATTCGGCGTGTCTCTCTCGAAGGGGCCCGCCGCAAGAATACGGAAACCCTTAATGCTTGAAGACTTGAAGCAATTTCCTCTGCCACGCCGGCGCGCGCTCACGACCCTCTCCATGGGCGTTGCCGGCGCAGCCGCTTTCCGTGCCACCGGTGCGCAGGCCGAAGTCCGTATCGACATCACCCGCGGGCGCGTCGAGCCGATGCCCATCGCGATACCGTTGTTTGCCGGCTCCACACCCGAGACCACCCAGGTGGGGCGGGATGTGGCGGCTGTGATCACCGCCGATCTTGAGCGTTCAGGTCTGTTCCGGCCGCTCGACCCCAAGGGCTTCCTGCAGGAAATGAGTTCGCTCGACGTGCAGCCGCGCTTCACGGATTGGCGCACCCTGGGCGCCCAGGCGCTGGTGCAAGGCGTGGTGGAGCCGCAGGCGACCGGGCAGATGCGTATTGCGTTCCGCCCCTGGGACGTCTTCGGCGGCCAGCAAATCAACAACGGCAAAGCCTACGGTACGCAGCCCGAAAACTGGCGCCGCGTCGCCCACATCATCGCCGACGAGATCTACACGGCCATTACCGGCGAAAGCGGTTACTTCGACACGCGCGTGGTCTACATCGCCGAAAGCGGACCTGCCACCAATCGCCTGAAGCGCCTTGCCATCATGGACCAGGACGGCGCCAACCACCGCTATCTCACGGACGGCGCCAATCTGGTGCTGACGCCGCGCTTTTCGCCGACGGCGCAGGAAATCACCTATCTTTCGTTCTTCCGCAACGTGCCGCGCGTCTACCTGTTCAATATCGACAGCGGCCGCCAGGAAGTGCTCGGCGATTTCCCCGGCATGACCTACGCGCCCCGGTTTTCGCCGGACGGCAATAAAGTGGTGTTCTCCGCGGCCCTCAACGGCAACTCCGACATCTACGAAATGGATATGCGCACGCGCAGCTCAAAGCGCCTGAGCGACAATCCCTCCATCGATACGTCGCCCTGCTATGCGCCGCGCGGCGACCAGATCACCTTCGCCTCGGACCGTGGGGGCACCCAGCAGATTTATGTGATGAACGCGGACGGGTCGAATCAGCAGCGCATCAGCTTCGGGACGGGAAGGGGCCGTTACGGCACCCCCGTCTGGTCGCCG
>CANISR010000144.1 GCA_947470105.1 Fidelibacterota bacterium
CCCAGGATCTCGGCGGTTTCGCGGATGGCGTCGCGCACATTGACGCTCTCGCGCACCGGCGGGCTCTTGCGCGCCGAGGTCAGGACATTGCGCACGATCAAGGTCGCCTGTTCGGCGGCCCGCGCGATGCGGCCAAAGTACTGGCGGTTATCGGACTCCGACGCCCCCGTGCCGGCGCCGAAGGCGGCGTAGATCAGGATCGGCTGCAAGAGGTTGTTGATTTCGTGGGCCAGGCCCCCGGCCAGGCGCCCCAGCGCCTCGCCCTTGCGGCGATCCTCGTCGCGTTCCTGCTGGTGGCGTGAGTCGGTGACGTCGGTGCCGGCCCCCCGGTAGCCAAGGAAGGCGCCGCCCGCATCAAACCGCGGGTTGGCGCTCACCCGCACCCAGCGCAGCTTCCCCCAGGCGTCGGCGGCGGGGACCACGAGGTTGCGGAACTTGGCGCGGCCGCGGATGGCTTCGCGCAAGGTCGCGGCATCCCCACGTTCTATTTCACGGGGTTCAAGGTCGCGCGGTTGCGCATCGTCGAGGAAGCCGATCGGTGTGGCCGATCCGCCGGCGACCATGGCCACCCGGCCCTCGGCGTCGGATTCCCAAATGTAGTCGCCCGAACATTCTACGATGTCGCGCAGGCGCTGTTCATCGTCGCGGATGGTCGCTTCGGCGGCGCGCATGGCGGTCATGTCCTGGGCGATGCCGAACACGCGCGGCGAACCTCCCATCTGGCCTTCCAGCCGTCGCCAGCCGTATTGGATATCCCTGATTCGCCCGTCCGGAAGCTGCACGCGCACCTCGATCCTGCCGATGGCCGGCGGCGCGTTGAGGGGTCCCCAGAACGCCACCAGGCGGTCGCGGTCTTCGGGCACCACCAGGTTTAGCAGCGCCTCACGCGACGGATCGAAAGTCTCGGGTGCGACGCCGTGCATGGCGTACATGTTCTCCGACCAGGTGTAGGCATTGGTGATGAGATCGCGGTCGAAATGGCCGATGCCCGCAATCCGCTGGGATTCGATCAGGTTGCGCTCGCTGTTCGAGAGCGCCAATTGCGCCGCCTGTTCGCTGCGGATGCGCCGCAACTGCCACCAGGTCAGCCCTATGATCAGCAAGATGCCGGTGCCGGCGGAAACTCCCAAAATCATTGCCGCGGTCGACCATGAGGCCAGGGCGTTGGTCCACAGCGCCGCCACCGTCACCACCACCGGATAGCGCGGGCTGGCCATGAACGCCATCAGGCGCTCGGAACCGTCCATGGTGCTTTTGACGCGGTAAACCTCGCTGGTGGCCGCCGGCAGGCGGCGGGTGAACAGCGCGGTATCCTTATAGGAACGACCGATGTTCGAGGTCTGCGGCTGGTTCACGAGCAGCGTGCCGTTGCGCTTGAACATGCTGACGCCCGCATAGCGCCCCGGCAACAAACCCGCGAACATCTGCGCCAGGGTGTCGATCTTGATGGCGACCGTGCAGATGCCGACGAACCGGCCATCGGGCGCGCGCACTTTTTTGGTCATGGCAATCGCCATGCCCGTGTCGGATGAGATCGGATCGGTCAGGAATACGCTCGACCCGCTGACGTCCACGTCGCGGTGATATTGGTAGAACGGGCGGTCGGAGAGATCTACGCCGAAGGGCGCCGCCTGGAGCTTGCCGTCGTCGCCGCGCACCACGCGTTCGCGGGTGATGCCGTCGAGGCCCACCAGAGTCACCGAGCTGACAAACGGCCAGTCCCCGGCAATGGCGGTGAAGCGGTCGATGAGGGCGCGCGGATGGGAACGTTCGCTCTCCCGCACTTCGGCCGCGGCCTGGTCGAGAATCAGCTCCAGCGACTGCAACGTCGCATCGGTGCTGGCCTCGAAGGTCTGCACGAGCTGGGCGATGTCGCGCCGCGCCGTCTGCACAGCGGCGCCGTAGCTATGCCAGATCTGATACGTGGAGATGGCGGCCACGACCACGACCGCGATGGCCGCCGCGATGACTGTCCGCTGCCATGAATTTGGATGATGTGACGCCGTCATTCCCCACTCGTCCCCGGCGTCACTTTGGCAGGAATCGGGGCAAAACACAGCAGGCCGCGGGCGTCAAAAATGCGTTCTATTTCAGTATCTTAAGTAGAGGCCCTGGACCTTTGCGCGAGGGATTCCTATTTTTCGTCCGGAATACGCACAGGACGCATGGAAGCTAGGCAGGCAAAGTTCACCATCGGCCAAGTCGTCAAGCACCGGCTGTTTGCCTTCCGGGGCGTGATTTTCGACGTCGATCCCGAATTCGCCAACACCGAAGAGTGGTGGCTGGCGATCCCTGAGGACGTGCGCCCGCGCAAGGACCAGCCGTTTTACCATCTGCTGGCCGAGAACGCGCAGACCCACTACGTCGCCTACGTCTCGCAGCAGAACCTGCTGGCCGATGAATCCGGCGACCCGGTGCAACACCCGGAAGTGGACTCCTATTTCGGCGACTTCAAAGCCGGCCATTACGTCATGCTTCGAGGCCAGGCCAACTGACGCCTCCTGAATCTAATGTTTGGAATCCGGTGGCCGACTGCTTAGGTTACCCACCCCAAAAAGCACTTTCGCAAAAACCAGGAGAGAGCACATGGCGATCAAACAAGGCGACAAGCTGCCCGACGGCAAGCTCCGGACCATGACGGCGGAAGGCCCCAAGGAAATCTCCACCGACGAGATTTTCAAGGGCAAGAAAGTGGTGCTGTTCTCGGTGCCGGGCGCGTTCACGCCGACCTGCTCCAGCAAGCACCTGCCCAGCTACGTCACCAACTACGACAAGATCAAGGCCCAGGGCGTGGACACCATCGCCTGCATGGCGGTCAACGATCCGTTCGTCATGGACGCCTGGGGCAAGTCCCAGAACGTCGGCAACAAAGTGCTGATGCTCGCCGACGGCAACGGCGAATACGCCAAGGCGCTGGGCCTGGAGCTGGATGGCAGCAAGTTCGGCCTGGGCAACCGCGGCAAGCGCTTCTCCATGGTCGTCAACAACGGCACGGTCGAGACGCTCAATGTCGATGAAACCGGCTATTCCTTGAGCAGCGCCGAAAACACCTGCGGCATCGCGTAAACAGGCGCTGGATTTGAATCAGGGCGCCGCCTTTCCGGGCGGCGCCCTTTCCATTGGTCGCGAATAGGCTACCTTACCGTCATGCTTGGCCGCAGACCCCGCTTCCTCCAGCTCAATACGTTCTATCCTGCCTACCTGCGGGATTTTTATGCCGCCCGGCCAACCTTGGCCGCGGCGCCCTATCAAGCGCAGCTCGACGCCCTCCTCGACGACGGTTTTTCCGGCCCGCACATGATGACTCGCGGCATGAAGGAGCGCGGCTGGGATACCTTCCATGTCATCGCCAACGCCGCCGAGATGCAGAAGCGCTGGCTCCAGGAGAACGACGTGTCGTTCTCCGAGCCGCTCAACGCTGCGTTTGTCGCCGCCATGCAGGTCGAGATGTTTCGGCCGGATGTGATTTACATCCTCGACCCGTGCGCCTTCGACAGCAAATTCATCCGCCAGATTCCGACTCGCCCGCGGCTGGTGACCGGATGGCGTGGGTTCCCCATCCCGCCCGGCACCGACTGGTCGGATTTCGATCTTATCTTCACCAGCTTCGACGCCATCGCGGCCGCCGCACCGCGCTTCGGCGCGCATGGCGTGCTGCGTCACTATCCCGGCTTCCCTGCGGATGTCCCGGACGCCGCGCTGGACGGCTACGACTGCGATGTGATTTTTTCCGGCTCCGTCACCAGTCACCACCGCAGTCGCGTGGAATTGCTGTATGCGGTGTGGCGCGCGTCGCAAGGCGAGGGCGGCCCGCCGTTCCAATTCCATTTGCACATGCCCGATGTCAGCGCCCTGCCGCCGGCGATTCAAGGCGCCAACCGCGGCAGTCTATGGGGCAATACCATGCTCCGCGCCCTGGGCCGGGCCCGCATCACGCTGAATATCGACATCGACGCCTTCGCCGCCCAGCCCCCAAATATGCGGCTAATTGAGGCGACCGGCGCCGGCGCCTTCCTGCTCACAACCTTTCATCCCGACCTGCCCCGCTTTTTTACCCCGGGACGTGAACTCGAGACCTTCCGCGACGGCCCTGAACTTGTGGCCAAGGTCCGCCGTTACCTGGCGGACGACGCGGCGCGCCGCGCCATCGCCGCCGCCGGCGCTACACGCTGCCGCGCCGAACATGGCCTCGCGCGCACCACTGATTCGTTCCATGATATGATCACCGGCCAATTGAACGCAGAGCGTAAGACCCCATGACACTTCCAGATCCCGCCTTCTGGCGCGGCCGGCGCGTGCTGGTAACCGGCGCCACCGGCTTCAAGGGTGGATGGCTCGCGCTATGGCTGGCGCGGATGGGCGCCACCGTGACCGGCTATGCGCTGGCGCCCGAAAACGACCAGGGGATTTGCGCGGCCGGCGGCGTCGCCCGCCTGATTACGCCAGTGACCGCCGACATCCGCCATGAGTCGGTCCTGCGGGAATGTCTGCATCTGATGCGACCCAGCGTGGTGTTCCACCTCGCCGCCCTTGGTCCGCGCCAGCACCCGGTCGACACCTACGATGTGAACGCCGTCGGAACGATCAAACTGCTCGAGGAATTACGCCGCGCCCGCACTGCCCGCGCCGCCGTCATCGCCACATCTGACGCGGTCTACGAAAACACCGGCCGCGCCTGCGCCGAATCCGACCGGTTCGGCGCCCGGGATACCTACGCCGCAAGCAAAGTAGCCGCGGAACTGGCCGTAACGACGTTCCGAGACAGTCTCGGCGCCCGTCACCGGCTACAGCTGGCGACGGTCCGCCCCGGCTGCGTCATCGGCGGCGGCAGTTGGGCGCCCGCGCGCCTGGTGCCGGACGCCATGCGCGCTTTCACATCCGGCGAGACGCTTCTTGTGCGCACGCCGAATGCCATGGGCCACTGGCAATACGTACTCGACACGCTGTGCGGATACCTGTTGACGGCGGAGCGCCTCGCCTCCGGCGACCCGATGGCGGCGTCCGCCTGGAATTTCGGCGCCGATAAGGCCGTCTCTGTGCGCGCCATGGCCGACAAACTGGTGGACGCCTGGAACGAAGATGGCTGGCAGGAAACGACAGCCGCCTGGGAGGAAGCCGGCAGCGGCGATGCGCCCGTCGCAGCGCCTGTGCTCGACAGCGACAAGGCCCGGACGGCCTTGAACTGGACCCCGCGCTTCGGTCTCGACCAGGCGGTGGCGGCGACCGTCACATGGCACAGCGCGCTGGCACGCGGCGACGACATGGCCGCTGTGTCGGCGCGAATGATCGAAGATTATCTAGACCGCTAGCGTCGCGCCGGCGTCGGCGACGTAGCCCCGGATAAAACGGCCGATGATAAAATCCACCAGATCCTGGGCGACGTGAATGCGGTCCGCCTTCCATGCCATATCGGGATAAGTGGACATAACCATTTCATAGCTGGGGAAATAGTCCGCATTGTCATGCCGTGTACAAAAAGCATCGACAGCCGCGCGTAAGGTCGATTTGGAATACGTGTTGGCGGTGATAATGTCGTTGTGCGTGAATGTAGTGTTGAGCGGCACCGGCGAAACGGTGACGACAAATTTCATGTCACTACGCACCTTGCGGGTGATCAGCTCATAAAGACCTTCGAGCGACGCGAGGACGTCCGCGTATGAGGCATTGAAGAAGCGGAACCGGTCCGGCCACTTCTTAATGAGCGCCGGCGGCGGTGCGAGGTTGAGCACGGTCCCGGTTTCGGCGTCCAGCCAGGTCTCGGTGAATCCCAAAGTCAGGAAAACAGCGCTGGCCTGCTGAACTTCCTGGGTAGCCTTTTCGATGAGGAATCGTACCAACAGGCTGTCCTTTAGCCCGTGCATGCCGGTGTCCTTGGCTTGGGGATCGAACCAGCGGTCTTCGTCGACGTGGATCAAGCCTTTCTGCGGCGCCGTATGGAGTTCCGGCTCCAAGACACGTTGGAATTCATTGAGCATCGACAGCGGCGAGTACTTATTCAAGACGGCGCGAACGATGACGCGGTGATGCAGCGCTGAATCTGCCGCGCGCGCCAGCTGGGCAGCTTTGGGCGCAAGCAGCTCCAACGGAAAATCGAACTTTTCCGGCAGAACCCGCACTCCGCTCTGAACCAAGGCGTGCTCGACATTGCGGGCAAAGCACGAGCCCATTGTGAAGATGGAATCCGAACGGGTGAGCTTAAATTTTGGCCGGAGATGGATATCAACCGGCGCGCGGGCCGACATCCGCTGGGCCGCTCCGTTGGCTCCACCGTTGAAGCGATTGTGGGAATTGGCGACCGACGTCTCGAGCGCAGCCAAGCCGGGCAGCATATCGTCGATAGATAATTGCGGCGTCACGGGCATTGGGCATCTCGCGGAGCGGACGTGTGGGTTTGCGCTTTGATCCAGGCGGCATAGCCCGCGAGGCCGGCCTGGAGATTGATCTGGGGGCGGAACCCTAAACCCGTGAGGACCCTGGTATCGGCGCGGTAGTGTTGCGGATCCCCCGGACGGGTCTCGCCATTGAACCCTACTTTCGCCGTCACCCCCAACGCCTCGGCGAGGACGGCGGCGAACTCATCAATGCGCGTCGCGATACCGGTGCCACCGTTGACGACAAGCGGAGAAGTAAACGGTGCGACCCCCACCAGAGCGATCAGCTCGGCAACGTCGGCGACGTTGAGAAAATCCCGGGTCTCGGCCCCGGTGCCGAACAGGGTGACTAATCCGTCGCCTGCCAGAAGCTTGCGGCTCAGGTCCCACGGCAACTGCTTGCGCAAGCCCGGACCGTAGACGGAAAACAGGCGGATAATGGCGACCGATAGCCCCTGCCCCGCTGCGGCGGTGCAGACGTTTTCCGCCGCGAGCTTGTGCTGCCCATAAGGCGAGATCGGATTGACGGGAGAAGTCTCCGAAAGCGATGCGCTTCCCGCATCCCCGTAGACCGCGGCGCTGGACGGAAACACCACGCGGGCCGTGGGCGCGTTTGCGAGGAGTGTTGCGAGCAAAATCTCGGTTGCGGTCACGAGGTCGCGGTGCGACGCCAGTGGATCACGGGCGGAATCCCCCACCGACCCGGTGCCCGCGCCGTGGAACACCAGGTTCGGCGCTCCATATGTCCGCAACGCTGTGTCCAGGGCAGCACGTGTGAGATCTCCGATCACCTGCGCACCGGTCGGGCTCGCCGACCGGTCGATGCCCACCACTGTCCAGCCGTCGGCCTGCAGTTTCGCCGCGACGTGGCGCCCGATGAACCCCGCCGCGCCCGTCACCCAGGCGATCTGCTTTTTCGTCACGGCGCGATCGCCTTCACGTCAAACACCATCAGTTGCGGCCGGGTGAAGAAGCGGGCCGATCCTTGCTGAAAGCGGTTGCGCAGGGCTTCGTCCCAGAAGGCCTGCACGGTCCCTTGCGGATTCTTCGCCAGCAGACCGTCGATCTGCGCCGTGAGATGTTGAATCTCCGGACCGCCGGGATCTTCCTGATACGTGCCCAGAGTATTGTTGGCGTAGCCCGCAGGCACGACCGCATGCAGAGCGAAGCCGGCGATCTCGATCGCCTCCACATAGTGGGTTGCCGGATACGACCACTCGTAGAGCCCGTAAGGCTGGCAATAGGGATGGGTCGCAAACAGCCCGTAGAGTTCCTGGGGCGTATCCGCGAACTGTTCGCGGAAAGCGAACCAGCGGGCTCCCGGCCTGAGTTTCTGGCGGATGGATGCGGCCGCCTGGGCGATGTTTGGAAAATGATGGATACAGTTCTTGGTGACGATGACGTCATAGAGATCGTCGCCTGCGTGCCAGGCCTTGAGATCGTTGTGGATGCGGATGCCGGCCGTGTCGTCGCGGGACCGCAGATAACCCGTGCCGGTCGTGAACTGGCCATTGGGTTCCAGCAAGGCGACGTTGCCGTAGCCGGCGCGGCTCAGAGCCCAGGTGAGGAACCCGGCGCCACCGCCGATCTCCAGAACTCGCGCGTCGCGGCCCACGGCGAACAGATCCAGAATCTTGCAGATCGTCTTGAACTCGAAGCCATCGCCAAAGCGCGCGAAGGCCCGCGCCCGGTCTTTTTCGAGATAAATACTCTGCAGCAGCTTCTGGATGGCGGGGGCGGGATCATCCTGCTGGGCGGCAATCACCTGCTCATGCCGTTCCGGGTTTTCCTCCAGCGTGAGAATTTTCCACTGGCGTGTATCCATAGCGGTCACGCCGCCCGGCGCAAACGCGCCCGCATATCGGCGGCGATGTCCAGGAACGCCCGCGCGCTCGCCAGTTCGCGCTCGCGGCGTTTCGCCAGGGCTTTGGCCTCGGTCACCATGTCGGGCCCGGGCATGAGAGTGGGCCACTGGGCCATCAATTGGCGCGCCAGATCGCCGGCGTCACCGGTCTTGAAGAAGTGAAACGGAGAGACAGCGCTTTCCATCTGCTCAAGGTGGACCGGAAGATCCGAGGCGATCAAGGGCCGCCCCAGGGCCTTGGCGTCTTCGACCACGGTGCTCCAGCCTTCGAACCGCGACGGCTGCACGATAGCCGCGGCCTGGCGGAGGAGTTGGCCCAGGGTGCCGTGGGGCACCATGCCGAGGAATCGCACGTTGTGGGACAAACCGGTGTCCGCCACATAGGCCTGCAACTGCTCATAGTGCTTGGGGTGGCGATAGTCGGCCGCAGCGCCAGTGCAGGCCACGACCATCTCGTGGCCGGCGTCCTTGGCGATCTTCACCGCCTGGAACAAGGTCGCATGGTCCTTGTGCTTCCAGAACTGGTTGGGCGCGAACAGGAACTTCTCCGGCAAGCCGTACGTCGCCCGCACGTCGGAGCCGTCGATCATGCGTTCGTTGAGTGAGCTGGAGAACGGCCAGACGTAAGTATGCGCACGCATATCGGGATAGAAGTGCCGGCAGTCGGCTTCCGCGGCGCGGCTGCTGAGCAACAGGAAATTGCGCTCGCGAGTCATGGTCTCGAACGTGCGGTCGCGGCGGGCGAGATCGACGCCGTCGAACATGTCCGGCAAGAACTTGTGCTGGAAATCCGGAATCCAATTGAGGCCGTTGGCCGGATTCACGTCCGTATGCAGGATCGGAAACACCACATCGGCGCTGCCCAGCAGCGCGCGCACCTCGGGCATTTTGACCTGATGGGCGTCATCCACCAGCGTCGCCATGAGGGTGGGCTTCAGCAGCATTGGGTAGAAATCCGGGCGGAAGATGCCCTCGACCGCTGCCTCGCGGTACAGGGTCCGCAGGATCGGCAGGTCCACCGGGCCATCGGTGATGACGTAGATCCTGGCCTCGCCCACGACCGACACATCCGACAGTACGCGCACGAAATTCTCGATGTAGACGCGGCCCCCATGCCAATTCTGGAACGTGGCGTTCACATTGGGTTGGAACAGAGGCACCAGGATCGAGAGAGGCTGCACGGACATGGCCTAGTGCATGCCCATGGCGCGGAGCATGGCATGGGCATGGGTGTGCCCCCGCATGGTCCGCCGGGTGCGGCCGGGCTGCACCGTGCTGGCGCCGTGGCAAACATCGGTGTCGAAGACAAACAATGTGCCGGCAGGACCACACACCGGGATCGACGGCGTCTGCGGTTCCGGCAGTACATTGGCGATGTCGTTAATGGCGCCCCGGCTCATTGCCTGTTCGCGGACATGGCGGTTACGCAGGTTTGAGCC
>CANISR010000145.1 GCA_947470105.1 Fidelibacterota bacterium
ACGCCGCGGCGCTGGTGGCTTTCGTGCCGAAGGTGATGCCGTGATAGATCTCGTCCGAGATCAGCCGGATCCCATTGTCATGGCAGAAGCCGGCGAGCGCCTTGAACTCCGGTGGCGCGATCACTGAGCCGGTGGGATTGGCCGGGCTGGCCACAATGAGCCCATCGGGTAACCGAGCCATGGCCTTCAGATGATCGGGTGTCGGCGCGTAATGGGTGGACGCATCGACCGGTATCAGCTCGGGGATCACGCCAAGACTTTTCAGGATATGGCGGTAAGCAGGATACCCAGGTGACGCCAGCGCCACGCGGTCGCCCGCCTCGAACGCCGTCAGGAAGGCGAGCGTAAAAGCCGACGACGACCCAGTCGTGATGAACACGCGGGCTGGATCGAGGTCGATGCCGTCGGTCTTTCGGTAATGACCAGCGATCCGTTCCCGCAGCGGTGCAATGCCGCTGGCCATAGTGTAGCCTAGAACGTCTTCAGTCAGCGCCCGCGTGAGCGGCGCGAGCGCGCCTTGGGGAATACCTGTGGATGGCTGGCCAACCTCGAGGTGGATGATCTTGCGCCCGCCGGCTTCCAGCGCCAATGCGTCGCGCAGCACATCCATGACGATGAACGGCGGCACCATGCCGCGGTTCGCGACTTTCAAGGCCATCACTGTCCTCCGGGTTCGCCGGCGATAGCATATCCTCCGCCGCGCGCATCGGCTTTGGCTTCGCATTGCGGGCGATCGTTGTCCAGCCGACAAACGAACATATTCGCCAATGCCCCCTGAGCCGCGGCGCGGACTACACGGCCCTTGGCGTCAACGACGATTGCCGGACGCGGGGGCGCAGGACCGTCGTCCGGGATCAGCGCGCCGTCGCGCATCACGCCGCTGCCGAAAGGCTTTCCCATGGTGAAGCCGCAGGCAACCGCATTGCCCTGCGGATCGCCGACGACGAACGCCGTAGAGCCTCCCGATGAGCGCGAACCCGCGCCAGCATCTGCAGGCGGCACTCCACCGGCGCTTGCCTCTGTCTCGCCCACGACCGTGCTCCACGGCAATGCGCCGCCTCCCGCGCCGCGAGGCACGGCGCGCAGGCCGTCGAGCGCCGTCGCCAGCGCCGGCTGGCGGAGGACTTCGCCGGTAGACAGCAACTGGCGGCGCGGCGACATGAAAACCGCAAGGGCCTGGCCGTCATTGAGCAAGCTGTCGGCGCCGGCAAGGCGCGCGGCGAGCATACGCGATACCGGATGGCCGAACCGCGCCAGGGTTGCGGCGGGCGTCACCACCCGCGCCCACGGTTGAACTCCCATGGTGCCGTGGAGCGTCAGCATCGCCCGGGCCAGCGGCGGCAGGCCGGTTTGCGCGCCGCCCGCAAAATCGAGGGCGTCGGTGGCGCCGTTCACCGCATTGTGAACCAGGCAGACGCCGCGGGCGTTCAATCCCGCCGATGAAGGCAGGGTCACCGCCAGCGTCAGCGCCACGGCCGCAGCGGCATCACCCGCGGTGCCGCCACCACGCATAATATCGGCGCCAACCCGCGTGGCTTCTTCGTCATCGGTAGCGATGAGGAACTGTCGGCGCACTGTGACAGCCGCCGGATCACCCTCACCCAGTTTGACCACCACGCGGGGCAATTCGCCCGTACAGCCTGCCAGCCACGCGCAAGCCAACATCATGAAAACACGCGTTTTTCCAGATGGCCGCGCGGCAACATGACAGGTTTTGAGGATATTGCCGGCGCCCGGCGATGGGTTACCGTGCCCAGTCACTCTTATATACTGCGCGGATATGCTTAGCCCCGATTGGCCCGATAGACCGGGGCCGGTTGAATCGGGTTCCGCCGAACCGGAGAGTTTTTGCCCGTGCATCGTCGTTCCCGTTTCCAGCGCTGCGTTCACGCTTTTTTCGGCCTCGCGGCAGTTGCGTGTGTTGGTACAAGCCGGCCTGCGTCCGCACAAGATTTCGATCCTGGCACCATGCTGAGCGACACCGAGATCGGCATGACCCTGGCCGCCTTCGGTAAACCGATCTTCACCGCCGGCGGGCTCGATCCCAATTTGATTCAAATCCACATGGTGGTGGACGACAGCATCAACGCCTTCGCCACCCGGGGGAACAATATGTTCTTCCACACTGGCCTTCTCCTCAAATCGTCGAACTCCAGCCAGGTCATAGGCGTCATGGCCCACGAAGCCGGACATATCGCCGCCGGGCACACCATCGTCACCACCAAGGACATGGCGGGTCCCAATACGATTTCACTACTGTCCACACTGCTGGGCGTGGCGGCTGGCGTGGTGTCCGGGAAGCCCGATCTTGGCATGGCGATCATGATGGGCGGCCAGCGCGCGGCCCTCGGCCAATACCTGACCTTCAGCCGCGGCGTCGAAAGCCAGGCCGACCAATTCGCCCTGAAAGCCCTTCAGGGCAGCCACCAGTCGGCCAAAGGCCTCTATGACTTCTTCGGCAAGCTGCAGGAAGAACAGGCGATGTATGTGGCCAAGATGGACCCATACCTGTCCAGCCACCCTATCAACCGCGAGCGCATGGATACGGTTCTGGCGGCCATGAATGCGTCGCCCTACACCAACCAGCCGCCCGACCCGGAACTGGAGCGCCAGTACCGGCGCATGGTGGCGAAGCTCTACGCCTTTCTGAAGCCCCAGGTCGCTACTTTGCAGAGGTATCCAGAGAAGGACACCAGTGTCGAGGCCCGCTACGCCAGGGTCATCGCCTATTACCGGCGCAGCCAGTTCGACAAAGCCATGCCCCTGGTAGACGGCCTGATCGCGGAAATGCCGAAGGATGCGTTCTTCTGGCAGATTAAAGGCGACATGTGGCTCTCGCGCAGCAAGACCGAGCCCGCCATTGAAGCCTACCGCGAAGCGCTCAAGGTGCTGCCCAACGCCACTGAAATCATCGTTGCCATGGCGCACGCGATGGTCGAGAGCCGCGACGACCACAGCAAAGAGGCCCAGTCCGCCCTCAAGCACGCGCTGGCTTTATCCCCCGAAAACCCCGAGGCCTGGGACCTCCTCGCCACCGCCTATAACCGCGACAACAATCTGGGCATGTCGGCTTATGCCGCGTCGGAACGGGCGATTCTGACCGGGCAATTCGGCGATGTGGCGCGGTATTCCAACCAGGCCGAAAAACTGCTCGAAAAAGACACGCCGACTTGGTACCGCTTACAGGATATCAAGGTGAGCGCGCAGAACGCCCTGCGCGAAATGAAGGACCGGCGGCGGTAACGGCCGTCCCGCCTCGGAAAGGAAGTCCATGAAAAAGCTTCAAACGACCACTCTCGCGGCCGTACTCGGCCTGCTGGCCGCGCCGCAGATGTCCTTTGCCGCTGACGCCTTTTCCGGCGCGCAGAAGGACGAAGTGCGCAAGGTGGTGCGCGAATACCTCATGGAGCATCCCGAAGTCATAGCGGACGCCATCAACGCCCTGCAGGCAAAAGAAGAGAAGAGCAAGGCCGACAAAGTCGTCGCCACCATCAAGGGGCGGAAGAAAGATATTTTCGAGCAGAACGACGGCACGGTGCTCGGCAATCCCAAGGGCAACGTCACCCTGGTCGAGTTTTTCGACTACAATTGCGGCTACTGCAAAGCCATGTTCCCGGCCCTCATGGAAGCGGTGAAGGCCGACGGCAACATCAAGCTGGTGGTGAAGGAATTCCCGATCCTGGGCCAACCGTCCGTAACCGCCAGCAAGGCCGCCCTCGCCGCCCGCAAGCAGAACAAATACGCCGAGTTGCACCTGGCGCTCATGAACCACAAAGGCGCCTTGACCGACGACAGCGTGATCCAGGTCGCGAAAGACGCCGGCCTCGACGTCGCCAAGCTGCAGAAGGACATGGCCGATCCCGACATCAGCGCCATCCTCAAGAAAAACACCGCGCTCGCTCAGGACCTCGAAATCCAAGGCACACCGGCGCTGATCATCGGCGACACCCTGGTGCCGGGCGCCGTCAACAAGCAGCGCATCATAGAGCTCGTGAAAGACGCGCGCAGCTAACCTTAAAGTAGCCGTTGTAATGAGCGTTGCGGATTTTACTGCCAAAGACCGGCTGCGGTTCCGCAAGCTGCTCGAGGTCGCCTACTCAACCACCTTCGTCGGTGAGCGCGACGCTGCGCTGAACGCGGCGACCAAGCTCGCCAAATCCCATGGCATGTCCCTGCACGAAGCCGCGGGTATGAAGGAGCCGGTACGCGAGGAGCCGCGCCCGCAGGCGCGCCCTCATGGTCACGCTGGGTTCGCCGCCGACTTCGGCGCCGGCCGCGACAACATGGGCCGGTGGTGGCAGCGTTACGGACAGCGCGCCCGCCCGCCCGAGGCCGAGCATGCGGCAGCCACCGAAGCCGCGCGCGCGGCGGCGGAAAAGAAGCGCCGCGACGAGGCCCTGGAAGACGCCTTCCGCCGCGGCCTCGATGCCGAGGAAATCAAGGCCCGCGCCAAGGCTGAAGCGCGCGCCGCCAATGGCGGCCGCCCCCTCCGACGCCCCGGCAACCGCGGCCCGTGGCGCTCTCGCCCCGAGTTCATCCGTGTGCTGCTGGCCGAAACACAGATGACCGCCAAGGACATCGCCGCCGTTGCCGGCGTGACGATCTATGACGTTTTCCGTGAAAAGCTGTTGATGCGCCGTAGCGCTGCTTAACCGGCGACTAACGCTTTAAGTCTCTGCAGGCTTGCGTCATTTCGTCGGCGGTCTGCACGATCTTTGCCGCGCTCGAATAGGCGCGCTGGGTGACAATCATCTTCGAGAACTGGTCCGCCAGGTCGACGTTCGAGGTTTCGAGCGCGCCGGTGACGAATTCGGTCGAGCCCTGGGGCGAGCCGACGCTGCCCAAGCGCAAGGCGCCGGCTTCCGACGACTGGGTGAAGATGTTGCCCGGATAAGCGTTGAGATTGTCGTTGGCGTTGAAGTTCGCCACCGGCAGGCGGGCGAGGTTGCGCACCTGGCCGTTGGTATAGCTGCCGATCAGGGTGCCGAACTTATCGAAATAGGTCTTGTTGAGGCGGCCCTCGATATAGCCGTCCTGCTCGATGTTCTGCACGGTGATGGTGGAATCGCCGCCGAGTTGGCTGACTTTCTTCATGTCGATGGTGAACGACTGGTCGCCGGCGGGGTCATGGACCGTGGCGGTGACGATGCCGCTGCTCGGCGAGACCTGGCGGCCGAAAGTATCGAAAGTCACATTGGGTGGCGTGAACGTCACACTGACCGGGTTGTTGTCAACGCCGGTGCTGGCCATGTCCAGGTTCCAGCTGGCGGGTGACGCCGGATCGGAATTGAAGCCGATATCGATCGTGCGGGTGTTGCCGGCCGCATCCACGAACGGGATTCCGACATGCTGCCGTCCTTCGATACCGGCGGCGACGTTGGCCTGCAGCTTTATGGCGGTGGTGGCCTTCGGCGTGAAAACCGAATTGTTGCTGTACAGAATCGGCGTCAGCGACTTGAGATCATTGGTCTCGGTGATATTGCCATTGGCGTCGGCGGCCCAGCCCATGACAAAGCTGCCGTCGGCGGTGGTCAGCAGCGTGCCCTGGTCCGGCACGCCGTTGGTGCTCGTGGGTAGTGGAACCGCTTTGCCGAAGAAGGAGCCGTCACGAGTATATTGCCAAATTCCCGACGCGTCCTGGCTGGTGTTGGTGACGATGAAGCCGCGGCCATTGATGGCGACGTCGTAGGTGCGATTGGTGGTGGCGATGGTGCCTTGCTTATCCACGTTGCGGTAATCGATGGTCTTGACCGCGAAGAATTTCTGATCCCGGGGCGAGACTTCGTTGAGGAGGGTCTCGAAATGGGTGCCTTGTTCCTTGTAGGCGGTGGTGTTGACGTTGGCGATGTTGGTCGAAATGTTCGACAGGTCGTGCGCCTGCGAGAGCATCGCCTGCACGCCGGTGTTGAATGTGCCTTGGATCGTCGACATCGCACTCTCCGCTCATTACCGAGGACAGGCTTACGCCCGCACGCACCTCTGGCTTCGGGTGAGAAGAAGCAATGTCTATGCCATGGGGCGCCTTCGCATTTGATCGCTATGGATCAAGCACTTAGCGCGGGCGGCCGCCGCGCGATCCCGGCAAAATGTGCGGGAAAACCTTGGCGAGGCGGCAAATAATGCCCACCAGGACCCGCAAAGCCGGGCCGCACAGCCTTAAATGAGGCCGCCCAGAGGACTTGAAGGATCCGCATATAATTTGCGCGCCATCCGTCCGGCGAGATAGGCCAACCGCCCCGCCTCCACCGCGCGCTTCATGGCTTCGGCCATCTTGATCGGATCCTTGGCCGCGGCGATGGCGGTGTTCATGAGAACGCCGTCGCAGCCGAGCTCCATGGCGATGGCGGCGTCGGACGCGGTGCCCACGCCGGCGTCCACCAGCACCGGCACCTTGGTCTGCTCGATGATGATCCGGATATTGACCGGATTTTGGATGCCGAGGCCGGAGCCGATAGGCGCAGCCAAGGGCATAATGGCGCAGCAGCCGATGTCTTCCAGAGTCTTGGCGATGATCGGGTCGTCGCTGGTGTAGACCATGACGTCGAAGCCGTCCTTGACCAGGGCTTCGGCGGCGCGAATGGTTTCCACCACGTTGGGGTACAGGGTCCTCTGGTCGCCCAGCACCTCGAGCTTCACCAGATTCCAACCCCCGGCCTCACGGGCCAGCCGCAGGGTGCGCACGGCGTCCTCGGCGGTGTAGCAGCCGGCCGTATTGGGCAAATAGGTGTATTTCCGCGGGTCCACGTAGTCCGCCAGCATCGGCTGGGACGGGTCCGAGAGATTGACGCGCCGCACGGCGACGGTGACGATCTCCGCCCCCGACGCCGCGATGGCGCGGGCGGTCTCGTCGAAATCCTTGTACTTGCCTGTCCCCACCAGCAGGCGGGAGGTGAATCGACGGCCCGCCACCTCGAAGGCGTCATCTTGAGAGACAGCGGGGGCGGCGGTGGTGGATGCGTTGGTGTCCATAGAGCTCTCTCTTAACCGCCGCCGATAAAGTGCACGATCTCCAGCCGGTCGCCCTCCTGGACCTCGGTCGCGGCGAAGGCCGATTTGGGCACGATTTCCAGATTCCGCTCCACGGCGACCTTACGGGTGTCGATCCCCAGGTCCTGGAGCAGGCCGGCCACGGTAAGGCCCGGGGCCAGCTCGCGGCTTTCGCCATTGATCATAATACGCATTGGGTCAGCGGCAAGTATGGGGGTGAACAATCCAGGTATGCAACAAGTCCTGGTTTTATAAAGATTTTTTGCCCCAAAAGCCAACACGCGAAGGTTGCCCTGGGCGCGGCCCTGGTATATCCCTTTCCGGTCTAGGAGCGCCCGGATAACGGGGCGGTTTTAAGGGGTTAGGACAGCCGACGTGAGTGAAGCCATTCTCGTTCTCAATGGCCCAAACCTCAATCTATTGGGCACGCGGGAACCGGACATTTACGGCAAAGCCACTTTGGATGACCTGAGGGCCGCGACCATGGCCCAGGCCAAACGTCATGGCCTGACCGCGGACTTCCGCCAGAGCAACGACGAAGGCGAATTGGTGGACTGGATCCAGGATGCGCGCAACACCGCCGCCGGGATTATCATCAACGCCGCCGCCTACACCCATACCTCGGTCGCGATCCTCGACGCCCTACAAGCCTGCGGTAAGCCCGTGATCGAAGTACACCTGTCCAACATCTTCAAGCGCGAAGCCTTCCGCCACCATTCCTATGTCAGCCCCGCCGCCACCGGCGTGATCTGCGGCTTCGGCCCGCAGGGTTACGTCCTCGCCGTGGACGCCATGGCTGACCTTCTGACCAAGGTGAAAACACCGTGACCAAGACCACCAAAACCAAGACGACAGCCAAAGGCGGCGCTAAACCGCCGGCTCCGAAAGCGACGCAGGCCAAAGCCGCCCAAGCTAAAGCCGCTCAGGGCAAAGTCTCGCCGGCAAAAGCCCCAGCAGCGAAAGCCTCGGCGCCCGCCAAGGGTCCGCTCTCCAGTGCCGCCAGCGATCTGGTGCGCCAGCTCGCGACCGTGCTCGACGAGACCCATCTGAGCGAAATCGAATATGAGTCGGGAGGCCTGCGCATTCGTGTCGCCCGCGGCACCCGCGAGGTCTTCTCCGGCGGCTTCGCGCCCGCCCCGGCCGCAGCGCCCGCGACAGTGGCAGCGGTTGCAGCGGCGGCGGAGCCTGTCCCCGTCGATCCCGCCCACAATCCAGGCACTGTCAAATCGCCCATGGTCGGCGTGATCTACCTGGCGCCGGAGCCCGGCGCACCGCAGTTCGTGAAAGTCGGCGACACGGTCACCGAGGGCCAGACGCTGCTGCTGGTGGAAGCCATGAAGACCTTCAATCCGGTCAAAGCGCACCGCGCCGGAAAAGTCAGCCAGATCCTGGTGGAAACCGGCGCGCCCGTTGAGTACGGCGAACCGCTTCTCATTATTTCCTAATGTTCGAAAAAATCCTCATCGCCAACCGCGGCGAGATCGCGCTTCGCGTTCAGCGCGCCTGCCGTGAAATGGGCGTCAAGACCGTGGCGGTGCACTCCACCGCGGATTCCGAAGCCATGCACGTGCGCCTTGCCGACGAATCCGTCTGCATCGGCCCGCCGCCGGCGCGCGACAGCTACCTCAACAAGGCCGCGATCATCTCCGCGGCCACCATCACCAATTCCGACGCCATTCATCCTGGCTATGGCTTCCTTTCGGAAAATGCTGAGTTCGCCGAAATGGTGGCCGACCACGACATTACCTTTATCGGCCCGGACCCGAAGCACATCCGCACCATGGGCGACAAGGTCATGGCCAAGCAGACGGCCAAGGATGCCGGCATCCCGTGCGTGCCGGGGTCCGACGGCGCGGTGCCGTCCGAATCCGCGGCGGTGGAGATTGCCGATTCCATTGGCTATCCGGTGCTGATCAAAGCCAGTGCCGGCGGCGGCGGGCGCGGCATGAAAGTCGCCGAAAGCCGCGACCAGGTGCGTGAGGCTTTCCAGGTGGCCACCGCCGAAGCCAAGGCCGCGTTCGGCAACGGCGAAGTCTATATGGAGAAATACCTTTCCCGGCCGCGCCACATCGAAATCCAGGTGCTGGGCGACAAGCACGGCAACGTGGTGCATCTGGGCGAGCGCGACTGCTCGCTCCAACGCAAACACCAGAAAATCTTCGAAGAGACTCCCTCGCCTGCACTCAACGCCGGCGTGCGGGACGAGATCGGCGAAGTTGTTACAAAAGCCATGCGCAAGCTCGGCTACGACAACGCCGGCACCGTCGAATTCCTTTATGAAGACGGGAAGTTCTACTTCATCGAAATGAATACTCGCCTGCAGGTCGAGCATCCGGTGACTGAAATGGTCACAGGCATCGATCTGGTGCGCGAGCAGATCCGCGTCGCCGCCGGCCTCGAACTCGGCTTTTCCCAGAAGGACATCACCTTCGAGGGATGCTCCATGGAATGCCGCATCAATGCCGAAAACCCGCGCACATTCGCGCCCTCTCCAGGACGCATCACGGGCTATCACGCGCCCGGCGGGAGGCGCGTGCGGGTCGACTCCGGCCTGTTCGCGGGCTTCCGTATTCCGCCCCATTACGATAGCCTTATCGCCAAGCTAATCGTGCAAGGGAGTACACGCGAGGAATGCGTGATGCGGATGCGCCGGGCGCTGCACGAGTACG
>CANISR010000146.1 GCA_947470105.1 Fidelibacterota bacterium
CTTGCCGTCGCGCGGCTTTACCGCGCCGTCCCAGACCCGTTCCCACTTGGCGCCGTTCCAGCGGTAGAGATAGGCGTTCTCGTCGAAGCCGCACTGCACGCCCACCTGGGTCAGGGCCTGGAGCATCTGGCCTTTGCGCGACAGGCGCACTTCGCCCAGATAGCCGCTGGCGTCGGAGAAACTGCCCATCGATGAGTCGCACTGCGGGCATAGGAGCTTGGCGGCCTTGAGTTCGGCGTTGAGCGTATTGGTGAATTCGAACTCGCCGCCCTTCTCCGCCATGGTGGCCATGCGGGTGTCGAGCCAGTCGCGCACCGCGTCGCGGGCCTCGAAGAATGCCGGCGGGAATTCATCCTCGGCACGGGGGATCGGCAGCTTGCGCAGTTCGGCGAGCTTGGATTCGATGCCGGCGAAAGTCTTGTCCTGGGGCGAGCAACTGGCGAGTGTCGCGGCCAACGCCGCCACCAGGATACCGGAAAAGACTTTCGTCATTCGCATCCGCCAATTCCCTATTTTGCCAGATCCTCGCCTTTAATGGCCCGGTCGAGCAGCGCGATCATCTCCGGCACGCCGAAGAGCGCCACGAACGAGCCCATGCGCGGGCCTTGATCCTGGCCCAGCAGCACCTGGTACAGCGCGCCGAACCACTCCCTCAGGTTAGGATAAACGCTGGCGTGATGCTTGCCCACTTCATAAACCAGGGTCTGCAGGTTCTCCGCGGTCGGCTCCTGGTCGAAGGCCTTGAGGCCGTCGCGCAACTCGGTGAAGGCCGGCAGTTCGTCGGGCCGCGCGGCGCGGAACTGCTTCGCCGGCTTCACGAAGTCGCGGTAGTAGGCGATGGCGTGCTTGACCAGACGATCGAGCAGCGGCGCGGTGGCCGGGCTGGCGTCGGGTTTGTAACGGGAAATGTACTGCCACAGCACCGCCGGGTTCTCCGTGTGGCAGACCCCGGCCAGGTTGAGCAGTACGCCGAAAGTGATATGGGCCGGCTCCGCCGCCGGCTTGCCGCCGTGGATATGCCAGGCCGGATTGTTGATCCGCGCGTCCTCAGCCTCACCTTCGAACTTGCCGACAAAATCTAGGTATTCATCAACGGTCTTGGGGATCACGTCGAAGAACAGCCGCTTGGCGGTCTTGGGCTTCTGGAACATGAACAGCGCCAGGCTCTCCGGCGGCGCATAGGTCAGCCAGTCGTCCACGGACAAGCCGTTGCCCTTGGACTTGGAGATCTTCTGGCCGCCCTCGTCGAGGAACAGCTCGTAGGTCAGGTTGGTGGGCGGCTCCGCGCCCAAGATGCGGCAGATGCGGCCCGACAGTCGGACGGAATCGATCAGATCCTTGCCCGACATTTCATAGTCGACGCCCAGCGCGTACCAGCGCATGGCCCAATCGCACTTCCACTGCAGTTTACAATGCCCGCCCGTCACCGGAACCGTGACGTCCTTGCCGTCATCCTGATAGGTCACGGTGCCGGCCGCCACGTCGCGCGCGACGATGGGCACCTGCAGCACCACGCCGGTCTTGGCGCAGACGGGGAGGAACGGCGAATAGGTGGCGCGGCGCTCGGGTCCCAAGGTCGGCAGGATGACGTCGATCACTTCGTCGTATTTTTCGAGAACGCGCTTCAACGCGGCGTCGAACTCGCCGGCCTTGTAGGCGGCGGTGGCGCTCTTGAACTCGTATTCGAATTTGAAGGAGTCGAGGAAGGCCCGGAGGCGCGCGTTGTTGTGGGCGCCGAAGGACTCGTGGGTGCCGAACGGATCGGGGATGCTCGTGAGTGGCTTGCCGAGGTGCGGCTGAAGCAATTCTTGATTCGGAACATTGTCCGGCACCTTGCGCAGACCGTCCATGTCGTCCGAGAAGGCGAATAGCCGCGTCTTCACACCGGGGACCAGAGCCTCGAACGCGCGGCGCACCATTGTCGTGCGCACCACTTCGCCGAAGGTGCCGATATGGGGCAGGCCAGAGGGCCCGTAGCCGGTCTCGAACAGTACATAGCCTTTGGCCGGGACTTTGCCTTTCAGGCGCTCACCCCAAAGGGCACGGGCTTCGACGAAGGGCCAAGCATTGCTGTGGCGGGCAAGGGCAGCGAGATCGGTCATTTCAGGCACGTTTTTTCATAAGGAAGCCAAGCGGATATCTGTCCTAAAGCGTTTTGGCCACCAGGGAAAGCCGCTTCCCTGGGCTGGAAGGAGCCCTTTTGCGCCAGCGATTTAGCGGGAGTGTCTTTGGAATTACCCGCGTTTCATGGGCATGCTAAACGGCACTAGCCCTTGAGGAGTTACCCATGCCCGGCCTTGCCGCCCCCGCCCTGGATGCGCGGTTCTTGGAGCCCGCCGGGTTCCAGTGGGGGACCTATACCAACAGCCGCGGTCAGGCCTTGCGCTGGGGCCATCTGCCGAAAGCAGGCGCCACCCAATCCTGTGTCATTGTCGGCGGCTTCGGCGAGTTCATCGAAAAGTATTTCGAGACCATCGCCGACTTCGCTGCCCGGGGTTTTTCGGTGTGGTGCCTGGACTGGTACGGACAAGGGGCGTCGGCGCGGCCCCAAGAGGATCCGACCCGGCCGCTGGCCCGGGATTTCGGCGCCGACGCTGACGACCTCGCGCGTTTTACAGAAAGCCTGGTGGCGCCGGCACGGCGCCTGCTGGTGGCTCACTCCATGGGCGGCGCCATCGGCCTGCTGTCGCTGTCGCGCCACCCGAAAGTGTTTGATGCCGCGGTTCTATCGGCGCCGATGCTCGGGTTGCTGCTGGGTGGACTACCGCGGTGGCTAGTAGCTGTGATCGTGGGAACGGCCATGGCGCTGGGAAAGGCCGATGCCTTCGCGTCGGGCGCGGGACGCTGGACGGCCGATCCCGCCCTGTGCCCCGCCCGCAGCCATGTCTCCAACGACGACCACCGCTGCCTGGTGCAGCGGGGATGGTACAGCGCCCACCCGGTGCTGCAGGTGGACGGCGCCACTTTCGGCTGGCTCAAGGCCTCGCTTGAAATCATGGAGCGGTTGCAAGAACCGGCGCTGTTGGCAAAGGTGACTTTGCCGGTGCTGATCGGCAGCGCCGGACGCGACGTGTTGGTGAGCCCGCGCCAGCACGTGGCCACCGCGGCACTGCTACCCGCCGCAGAGCTCGTCAAATTTCCCGACGCCAAGCATGAGCTGTTCATGGAGTGCGACGCGGTGCGCAAACCCTGGTTGGCCGCTATCGACACCTTCATTGCCCGGCGCTTTCCCAAGTGACCTCCGCCTGGTGGAAGCGGGGGACGATCTACCAGATCTATCCGCGCTCGTTTCAGGACAGCAACGGCGACGGCATCGGCGATTTGCCCGGCGTCATCGCCCGCCTCGATTACCTGGCGTGGCTCGGCATCGACGCCATCTGGCTGTCGCCGTTCTACCCCTCGCCCATGGCGGATTTCGGTTACGACGTGTCGGACTATTGCGACGTGGATCCGATTTTCGGGACACTTTCCGACTTCGACCGTCTGGTGAAGGAAGCCCACGCGCGAAGCATCAAAGTCATTGTCGACTTCGTGCCGAACCACACGTCGGCGGAGCACCCCTGGTTCGTGGAGAGCCGCGCATCCGGCGACAACCCCAAACGCGACTGGTTCATCTGGCGCGATCCAGCAATCGATGGCGGCCCGCCAAATAACTGGCTTTCCGAGTTCGGAGGCCCCGCATGGACCAAGGACGCCGCCACCGGCCAATACTATTACCACGCCTATCTGCCGCAGCAGCCGGACCTCAACTGGCGCCATCCGGATGTTCATGCCGCCATGCTGGAGGCGCTGACATTCTGGCTGGAGCGCGGCGTCGACGGTTTCCGCCTCGATACGGTCCATCACCTGTTCGAAGATGAAGGCTTGCGCGACAACCCGCCTAATCCGCTGTTCACTGCGGGAATGCCGCCCACCCAGGCCCTGAACCGGATGCATCAGTACGATCAACCGGAAGCCCAGGATGTGCTGCGGGATTTCCGGCGCCTGACCGACAGCTTCAGCACAGCCGGCGCCGAGCGCATCCTGGTGGGCGAAGCCTACCTGCCGCTGGACAGGATCATGGCCTACTACGGCGAAGGTAAGGGCGTGCACCTACCCTTCAACTTCCAGCTCATCGGCGCACCTTGGGACGCCGGCGTTCTTGCCGGCCTGATCAGCCGCTATGAGTCCCTGTTGCCGGCCGGTGGCTGGCCCAACTGGGTGCTCGGCAATCACGACCGGTCCCGGGTCGCGAGCCGCTTCGGCGCGGACGCAGCGCCCCTCGCCGCGATGCTGTTGCTGACCCTGCGCGGTACACCCACCTTTTATTATGGCGATGAACTGGGAATGACCGACGTGCCCGTCCCGCCGGATTTGGTCCAGGACCCCTGGGAGAAGCGTGTCCCGGGATTCGGCCTGGGCCGTGACCCTGTGCGCAGCCCCATGCCATGGGACAACAGTCCGGGCGCTGGCTTTTCGAGCGGTACGCCCTGGCTGCCGCTCAACGCGGATTTCGATCACCGCAATGTGGCGGCGCTGCAAAGCGGAAAGAACAATATCCTGTTGCTCACCCGCGACCTGCTGACGTTACGCAAGGCCGAGGCGGCGCTGCACGTTGGCGACTACGGCCTCGTTGAGAACCGCAGCGATCTTCTGATCTATGAGCGTATTCACGACACCCGGCGCCTGATGATCATGCTCAACATGAGCGCCTCAGCCCAGCAGACACCTGTGCCCGACTACGAGCTCCTGCTCTCCACCCACAGGGACCGCGCGGGGGAATTGGGAGAGAAACTCTTGCGCTTGCGACCCCAGGAGGGCGTCGTCCTGCGTATTCGCGACTAGCGCGCCTTGCCTCTGAGGGGCCGAGCCGCTAGGTCATGATCTCCCATGACCGCTCTCCCGCCCGCATCCGACAGCCGCCGCGTTTTGCTTCCGGACGTGCCCGTGGTCGTGGCCGAGTGGACGACGGCCGCCGTCCTCGGCGCCACCGGCGAAATCGCCATCAAGCCCGCCGCCGCCGTGGGTCAACGCGTATCAGGCGCGCGGCCCATGGTGTGTCACGCCCCCGCCACCGCCGCCCGCCTGCAGACTGACCGCTTTCCCGCCTTCGACGTGCTCGAACTGTTCGCCTTCGTGCACCCGGCCAAATTCTGCCTGCCGACGGTGGCGGGCCTCGCGGCGGCTCTGGACCTGCCCAAGCCAAACTCTTTCGAGGACCACCCGGTCACTTTGAAGGCCGCGGCGCAAAACCTAGTCACATCGCTCGTGCGCCTGCACGACCTGGAGTGCAAGGCGCTGGCCAGCATCGCCGGCGCCATGGCCCGGGGCGGATGGCTGTGGGGACCGGCCGTCCTCGTGGCCTTGGGCGGCGACCCCAACCAACAGAAGGGCTATGGCCCCGCCGCCGGCCTGCGAGTGTGGCAGGGTTTGCCTGAATGGCAGGAGCGCGCGCCGCCGCCACCGCCCGGTACGCTGCCCATCGATCCCGCCGAGAGCGAAGAGCGCCTGGCCCGGTTGCTCGGCGCCGGCGCGGAGCCGCGCACCGTCCAGCGCACCTATGCTCGCGACGTTACCGCCGCCTTCCAGCCGCGCGCCGCGGCCAACCAGCCCCTGCTGGTGCTGGCTGAAGCCGGCACCGGCACGGGGAAAACCTTGGGCTACGTGGCTCCGGCGAGCCTGTGGGCCGAGCGCAACGGCGGCACCGTGTGGCTGTCGACCTTCACCCGTAACCTGCAGCGGCAATTGGATCAGGAACTGGACCGTCTCCATCCGGACCCCGACGACAAGAAGCGCAAAGTGGTGATCCGCAAGGGCCGCGAGAATTACCTCTGCCTGTTGAGCTACGAGGACGCGGTCAATCGCCTCCAGACCCAGCCCTATGACGCCATCGGTCTCGGCATTCTGGCGCGTTGGGCCGCCACCACCCGCAACGGCGATATGGTCGGCGGCGATCTGCCCGGCTGGTTGCCGGAGATTCTGGGCCGCGAGAAAACCCTGGGCCTTGCCGACCGCCGCGGCGAATGCATCTACGGCGCTTGCGCGCATTATCAGAAGTGCTTCATCGAGCGCACCGTGCGCCGCGCCCGCCATGCTGACATTGTTGTCGCCAATCACGCCCTGGTCATGGCGCAGGCGGCCTTGGGCGGGCTCGACGACGGCTCGCGCCCCACCCGTTATGTGTTCGACGAAGGTCACCACATTTTCGAAGCCGCGGATTCCGCTTTCTCCGCGCACCTGAGCGGCTTCGAGACCGCCGAGCTGCGCCGCTGGCTGCTGGGCGCCGAGGGTGCGGCCACCCGCAGCCGCGCGCGGGGTTTGAAAAAGCGCGCAGAGGATCTGATCGCCACGGCCTCGGAGCAGCAAGGCAGCGATGCGCCCCTGGCCATGATCCTGGATGAAATCCTGCAGGCCGCGCGCGTGTTGCCGGGCCAGGGCTGGCGCAACCGCATCAAGGACAGTGCGGGCCACGGCGCCGCCGAGGCGTTCCTCTCCCTGGTGCGCACCCAGGTGCTGGCGCGGGTGGATGGATCCTCGCCCTATTCCCTGGAGACCGAATGCATGCCGGCGGTGGACGGCCTCCTCGACGCAGCCGCCACGCTTGAGGCAGCCCTGGCGAAATTGGAATCGCCGCTACGGCGCATGATCACCGGGCTCGAGAAGATTCTCGACGACCAGGCGGGCAAGCTGGATACGGACACTCGCTCAAGGATCGAGTCCCTGGTGCGCGCCCTGGAACGGCGCGGGGTGATCCAGGTGGCCGCATGGCGGTCCATGCTTTCGGCGTTGAGCACCACTACACCGGCGGAGTTCGTCGACTGGCTCAGCATCGAGCGCGAGGGCGGCACGGAGTTCGACATCGGCCTCCACCGCCATTGGCTCGACCCCACCCTGCCCTTCGCCCGCGCCCTCGCCGACCACGCCCATGGGATTGTGGTAACTTCGGCCACGCTGCTCGATGGCGAGCCCGAAACAGGACCCGACTGGACCAGCGCCGAACAGCGCGTGGGCGCGGCGCACCTTTCCCCCATGATCAGCCGCGTGTCCCTGGCCTCGCCCTTCGACTATGTGGACAACACCCGCGTCATCATCATCACTGACGTGCGCAAGGACGATATGGCCCAGGTCGCCAGCGCCTACCGCGAACTGTTCACCGCCTCCAAAGGCGGCGCGCTGGGATTGTTCACCGCCATCTCGCGCCTCCGCGAAGTCCAGCGGCGCATCGCTCCGCCCCTGGATGCGGCGGGGATACCGCTCTACGCCCAGCATGTGGACGCCATGGATATCTCGACCCTGGTGGACATCTTCCGCGCCGAGGAAGACGCCTGCCTGCTCGGCACCGATGCGGTGCGCGAGGGCGTGGACGTACCGGGCGGTTCGCTACGCCTGGTGGTATTCGACCGCGTCCCCTGGCCGCGCCCCGACATTCTTCACAAGGCGCGCCGCACGTTCTTCGGCAAGCGCACCTACGATGACGCCGTGACGCGCCTGCGCCTCAAACAAGCGTTTGGGAGACTGATCCGACGCGACACCGACCGCGGCATCTTCGTGCTGCTGGACCCCATGATGCCGTCGCGGTTAAAGACGGCGTTCCCACCAGGAGTGCCGTATTTACGGGTTGGCTTGAAGGATGCGGTGGATGAAATCCGCCGGTTTTTCGGGCATACTGACCCCTCCTGAGACAGGAGGCATCATGCGCGCAATTCTTGTGGCGCTAGCGATTGCACTCTCGGCAAGCCCGGTGTCGGCTGCGGCCTACCCCGAGAGTACGCGGCCCGACACGGCCCGCATCGTCCTGGCTCCGGCCTGCGATCCCAATTATCCCAATCGCGGCACGGCGGAGATTTATCCAGCGCAATCCCGCGAATGCAATGAAGGCGGGACCGTGGTCCTGCTTCTCTCGGTCACCGAAACCGGCGGAGTCAGCAAGGCGAAGGTTCAGGTGAGCAGCGGGTTTGAGAGACTAGACAGAGCGGCGGTGGAGGAAGCCCTGAGCGCTTGGCGCTTCCTACCGGGAACTATCAGCGGCCGCCCCACGGCGATGGATATGCCCATACGCCTCATCTTCGATCCGGCAAGACCCGTCGTGCCGGCGGTCTGCGAGGCCAAGCAGCCAGGCGTGCGGGTCCTCTAAGCAGATCTAGTCGTTATTGGTATCCACCAGCGTCAACGTGATCGGCGTGGTGCCAACCGGTGCAGCCTGGCGGGTGATCTCGATCCTGCCCCTGTCACGGTCCACGCATTGGCCTTTGGCGCCGTCGGGCAGCGCGATGTTCGCCAGTTCCTTGCGCGAGATGCGGATGGGCACCAGGGGATGCGCCACACCCCAACTGGCCTGGCGTTCCTTGTCGATGAACAGCAAGGTCCAGTAGTCGGCCAGCGGCAGCCAGTGCAGCTCGCCGTAATCCTTGTAGGCGAAGCCGATGACCTTATTGAGCTCATCCTCGGTGATCCCGGTGTCCACGGCGCAGACCTTGACCCAGGGCCAATCGGCTAGCGGCGCCATGTCCAGGGCAGCTCCTTCGGCCATGAGCGCGAAGCGCAGGTTCTTCTGGAACACCAGTTCCTTGCCTGAAGCAGGACCGCCGGTGCGGGTGTAGAGGATGTAAAGCGTCGCGGGCGCCAAGGAAAACACCAGCAGCAGCACGATGACGCGGAGGAATGTGGACGACGGCTTCCAGGACATAGGCACAACCTTAAAAGAAAAGAGCCGCGGCGTCGCCACCGCGGCTCTTCTGTATCACGTAAGTAGAGCGGACTTTAGAAGTCCATTCCACCCATGCCGCCGCCGCCGGGCGGCATTTGCGGCATGTCATCCTTCTTCGGCAGCTCGGCCACCATGGCTTCGGTGGTGATGAGCAGGCCGGCGACCGAGGCCGCGTCCTGGAGGGCCACACGCACGACCTTGGTGGGGTCGATAATGCCGGCCTTCACCATGTCCACGTACTTGCCGCTCTGGGCGTCGAAGCCGAAGTTGGGGTCCTTGGACTCGCCAACCTTGCCGGCAACGACCGCGCCGTCTTCACCAGCATTTTCGGCGATCTGGCGCAACGGCACCGCGAGCGCGCGGCGGACGATTTCGACACCGACCTTCTGGTCGTCGTTGGAGGTGTCGACCTTGCCGAGGTTCTTGGAGGCGCGCAGCAGAGCGACGCCGCCGCCCGGCACGATGCCTTCTTCCACCGCAGCGCGGGTGGCGTGGAGGGCGTCGTCAACGCGGTCCTTACGTTCCTTCACTTCGACTTCAGTCGCACCGCCGACGCGGATCACGGCAACGCCGCCGGCGATCTTGGCCAGACGTTCCTGCAGCTTTTCCTTATCGTAGTCCGACGTGGTGTCTTCGATCTGGCGGCGGATCTGTTCGACGCGGGCGTTGATGTTGGCCTTTTTGCCGGCGCCGTCGACGATGGTGGTGTTGTCCTTGTCGATGGTGACTTGCTTGGCCTGGCCGAGCATCGCGATGGTGACGCCTTCGAGCTTGATGCCGAGGTCTTCGGAGATCACTTCGCCGGCGGTCAGGGTGGCGATGTCTTCCAGCATGGCCTTACGACGGTCGCCGAAGCCTGGCGCCTTCACGGCAGCAACCTTCAACCCGCCACGCAGCTTGTTGACCACGAGGGTTGCCAAGGCTTCGCCTTCGATGTCTTCGGCGATGATCAGCAATGGC
>CANISR010000147.1 GCA_947470105.1 Fidelibacterota bacterium
GAGGTCGCCGTGTTGGCCAGGGCCTCGACACCGACCACCGATACCGGCGTCGGCGCTTGGTAGCCGTCACGCACGACGCGGCTGCCGGTGACGACGATTTCTTCTACCGCAGGAGCCTGCGCGGTCTGCGCGTCTGCGGCAAGGGCGGGGGAAGCGCCCGAGGCCAGGATGGCGACCAGCACCGGCGTAGCGCTGAGAATGCCGAGCACGCTTTGCTTCAGCATGCGCGCAGAAACGCGGCCGGCATTGTTGGCGGAAATGGTGGTATCGAAGCTCATTAGGACTTCCCCTTTTATAAAAACAGCTGCGTTCATGTGGGTGAACGTACACTGCCTGTTTGGGCACCCGGGTGCCGCAAACGGTTGGAACTCAACGTCGGCTCAGCGAGCCGTCGGATATTGAAGTGGTTGCTGTTTGGAAACAGCGATACGCAGAATGAAATTCCCTCCCATTTGGCGGCGACCCTCTCCCTCGGTCCGCCAAACATCCGCAGCAATACTTTAAATATAGCACGCAGCGCAAACCCTCATGGGGTTCGTTATTATTAGGATGACCGGTCGGCTAATTATTCGCAAGACATAATTGGCGGGACTTCGGTGCCCCGGTCCATTGCGTGGGCACGGCGTCAGTCCGTGTAATCCGGGCCCTCTGCGTCGATCACGCGCCGCAGTGCGGCAAATACGTCAGCACCCGCTCCGTATTCGGGCTTGAACTGGAGCGCTTCGCGGCTTGCCTGCTCGCATACGCCGCGTGGAATCTCAATGTCGGCGCCAGCCATGGAACCGGACGCCACTTGGATTTCGCAGGCGCGGTTCAGGGTCCACATGCGCGCGAAGGCTTCGGGGATGGATTCACCCCAGGTCAGCAGACCATGACTACGCAGGATCAGCTGACGGCAACCGCCGAGGCTGGCAACCAAGCGCGCCTTCTCGTCCGGATTGACAGTGATGCCTTCGAACCCGTGATAGGCTACTTGGCCATAGAGCATGGCCGAATAGAAATTGGTCATGGCCAGACCGTTCTCCTTGCAGGCCACGGCCATGCCCGCGGTGGTGTGGGTGTGCATGACGCAGGCGGCCTGGGGCAGTGCTTCGTGGATGGCGGAATGCGTCACGAACCCTGCGGGGTTCACGGGGTAACGCGACGCGCCGACGATGTTGCCCTGCAGGTCGACCTTCAAGAGGTTGGAGGCCGTCACTTCCGCGTACATCAGGCCAAAGGGGTTGATCAGGAAATGATGGTCGGGTCCGGGAATTTTGACGGTGATGTGGTTGTAGATCAGCTCGGTCCAGCCGAGGTGATCGAAGATGCGGTAGCAGGCGGCGAGATCGCGGCGCAATTCAACTTCGGTCGCGGTCATATGGTCCCCCGCCCTTCAGACACGGTGCTGGATTGCGCTTCTTTCAAGCAGCGCATGGCCAGGTCCAGATTACCTCCCGCATCTGCGAGCAGCAGGAACGCCTTAGTAAGAAACCGTTCGCGCGCCGTCGGGGGCGTGCGGTCGACATAGTCCGCGAGCGCGGGGAACAGGGCTTCGAGGCCATCTCTGCCCAAGCCAGCCTCGGCCTTACTGGGTGAGGACATGGAGCTTTTCCTCCTGCGGTAATCCGATTTGACTGAGCATATGCAGAACCACGGCCGAGAGACTATCACCTTCCACACCCGCCGCAGCCACATAGCCGTCGGAGCGAATGAGAAAGACGTCACCGGCGCTCGCGCCCAGCACCGTAGCGCTGGGATCGGTTGAGGGGATGTTCACGTCGACATAGTCGATATACCCAAGAGCCCGCGGCGTGGCGCGCACCGGCGCGGTCCCGGAAAACACGAGTGCGCAGAATCCCGTGCCCAGCAGGTCATGCAGGCTGCGGCCATCGGCGAGCCGCGCTTCCGGCAATGGCAGCCCTACCAGAGGATGAGTCGACGGCGCCACCGCGGACGATCGGTAATGATGCGCCGCCGATTGACGCGGATCGATCAGGACGCGAAACGCGGGGTGTTTGACCGCAAGCTCCAGGACCGCGTCCCGGGCCAAGGTGAAGCCCGGCGACGGCGGCGACATGAACCAGGTGCTCTTGGTGGCGCTGGCGATATTCTCGAGGCAAGCCGCGTGGCGCTCGGACGTGTAGCTCGCGAGCAGGTTCGCGGGCGCCTGGCCTTGGGCGACCAGCGCGAGCTTCCATGCCAGGTTGGCAGCGTCGTCCAACCCCGAATTCAAGCCGCGCACGCCGAAGATGGGCACAAGGTGGGCGGCGTCGCCGGCGAACAGCACGCGGCCGTGGACATAATCCGCCAGCGACAGCGTATGCGCCCGGTAGATGCTCTTCCACAGCAAGCGCCAGGGGCCCTGCAGGCCGATAATGGCCAGATGTGCGGCAATGCGGGCGTGGATATTCTCATCCTTCAATGCGTCGGCATCGCTTTCGCCTTCAAGCAATTGGCAATCGACGCGCCACACGTCATCGGGCTGGCGGTGCATGATGATCGTCGATCCGGGATTGGAGACCGGATCGAACCAGACCTTGCGCTCAGTTGGCCAATGGCATGCGAGCTCGATATCGGTAATCAAATAGCGGCGCTCAAAGCTTTGGCCTTCGAGCGTCAATTCCATGGCAGAGCGCACCAGGCTCCGCGCGCCATCGGCCGCTATCAGCCAATCGGCATGCACGTCGAACACACGGCCCGCGTGCTCGACCGAAACAGCGGCGCCGTTCGCACCGGCTTTCACGGCGGTAATGCGGTGACCCCACCGGACCTCCACGTGTCCGGTCGCGATGCAAGCATCCGCCAGAAACCGCTCGGCATAATACTGCTGGAGGTTGATGAACGGCGGAAAGCGGTCTTCGGCCGATTGCGCCATGCACAGGTGAAACACCTCCGCCGTACCGAGATAGCTCCGGCCTTCGGTCCAGGGCAGGCCTTTAGCAAGGAACGGCGCCGCGACACCGAGACGATCAAGCAGTTGTAGGCTACGGCGGGAAATGCAGATTGCGCGGCTGCCGACGCAGATATCTGCGTCGGCTTCGAACACCGTGACATGGAGCCCGGCCCGCGCCAGGGCCAGTGCTGCGGTCAAACCCACCGGACCGCCGCCGGCCACAATGATCCGTGGCGCGGCCGGCATGGACGCTACACCGTTTTGCCGAAGTGACGCGCCAAGCGGGCCAGCGCCTCTTTCAAGGTGGCGTCGTCCTTACAGAAGGCGAAGCGGATGATGGTGTCGGGGCCCGGCCCTTCGTAAAACGCGCTCACGGGAATGGGCGTAACCCCGGCCTCGGTGGTCAGATGGCGGCAGAAGGCGACGTCATTGCCGTTGAATCCGAAGGCCTTGAAGTCGGCGTTGACGAAATAGGTACCCTGGCTTTCCAGCACGCCGAACCCCAGTTTCTTGAGGCCGTCCGACATGTAATCGCGCTTGCGCTGCAAGTCGGATGCGAGCATGTCGAAATAGGCCGCATCTTTGGACAGGCCATATGCAACCGCCCGCTGCAGGTTCGGCGGCGTGGTGAAGGTTAAATACTGGTGGGCCTTGGCCAAAGGCTGCAGCGCTGCGGCGGCGCCCGTGACATAGCCTACCTTCCACCCGGTGAGGGATAAGGCCTTGCCGGCGGAACCGATGCGCAAGGTCCGCTCGCGCATGCCGGGCAAGGACATCAGGGTCACGTGCTTCCGTCCGTCGAAGGTCAGGTGCTCGTAGACCTCGTCGCAGATGGCGTAGACGTCGTGTTTGCGCACCAGGCCCGCGATGAATTCCAGCTCTTCGGCAGTGAACACCTTGCCGGTGGGGTTCATAGGCGTGTTGATGACAATGGCCTTGGTCTTGGGCCCGAACGCCGCCGCCAGTTCGTCCCGCGGCAACTCCCAGTGCGGCGGCGTCAGGCGCACCAGCTTGGGGATGCCGCCGGCGCGGCGCACGATGGGCAAGTAGCTGTCATAAAGCGGCTCGATCAGCACCACTTCGTCGCCGGGTTCGATGAGACCGAAAAAGCTGGCGGCCAGGGCCTCGGTCCCGCCCGAGGTGACCATCACTTCGCTCTGCCAGTCCACATCCAGGCCATAGAAGCGTTTGGCGTGATGGGCCACCGCCTGGCGTAATTCGATCGCACCCATCATGGGCGGGTATTGATTGGGCTGGTCGTTCAGGTATTCGGCGGCCTTGGCACGCACATCGTCGGGGCCGTTGCCGTCAGGGAAGCCCTGGCCCAGGTTGACCGACTTGTGCTCGACGGCAAGGGCCGACATGACCGTGAAGACGGTGGTGCCGAGGTTGGAAAAGATGTCGTTGGCGGGTTTCATGAGGCGGACTTTAGCCATACCGGCGGCCGCGCTCAAATCTAAAGGCTCTGCTTTTTTACAGGCACCAGGTGCCCGGCGGCGGTCTAGCCAAAAGCTCACGCGCCGGTTGAGGTTGATTAATGCGGCTTTTAGGTACCACAGAAGGTCTCGCGCACGATTTGCTCGGGGCGCGGCGGGTCGGCGTAAGCGGCCATCGCCGGTTGCTCTGAATATGGGTGCGCCAAAACAGTCAGCAGGGTCTCAAAGGGTTGCAAATTCCCGTCATCCACCGCCGCGCGGATAACCTCTTCTACGCGGTGATTGCGCGGAATGAAGGCCGGATTCACCGCCTCCATGGCTGCGCGCCGTTCCGATGCGGGGCGTGAGTCGGCAGCGAGCTGCTTGCGCCACTCCACCGCCCAGGCATCGAACAGGAGCGGGTCGCTGAACAATTCCCGCACTCCGTCGTCGCCGCCCTCCGCTGCCGCCGCAAGCCGGCGGAAGGTCAAGGTGAAGTCGGCGCCGCCCTGGGCCATGCGCGACAACAGATCCTCCACTAACGCGGCCGTTGCCTCGGAGGATGGCAGGCCGACCTTACGCGCGAAACCTTCCGCATAGGCGGCCTGGAATTCCAGACCGAAGCTCTCGAGGATCTCGGTGGCTTGGGCCACCGCCACGGCGGAATCCTCCGACAGCAGCGGCAGAAGTGTTTCCGCCAGCCGGGTGAGGTTCCACAACGCGATGGGCGGCTGGTTGACGTAGGCGTAGCGGCCACGGCGGTCGATGGAGCTGAACACCGTCTTGGGGTGATAGGCGTCCATGAAGGCGCAGGGGCCGTAGTCGATGGTCTCGCCGGCAATGGACATATTGTCGGTATTCATGACGCCGTGGATGAATCCCACCTGCAGCCACCGCGCCACCAGCCGCGCCTGGCGCGCGACCACCGCTTCCAGCAGCGCTGCATAGGGCGCCGCGGCGCCGGCGATGTTTGGATAGTGGCGCGCGATCACGTGGTCGGCCAGCAGCTTGACCCCCTCCGCATCGCCGCGCGTTGCAAAGAACTGGAACGTCCCGATGCGGATATGGCTGGCCGCCACCCGAGTAAGCACGGCACCCGGCAGGGGCTCCTCGCGCATGACGCCCTCACCGCTGAGAACGGCCGCAAGAGTCCGCGTGGTGGGAATCCCCAGCGCCGCCATGGCTTCACTAACGATATATTCGCGTAACACCGGCCCGAGGGCGGCGCGGCCATCGCCGCCGCGTGAATAGGGCGTGCGGCCAGCCCCCTTAAGCTGGATGTCGCGGCGCGCGCCGGACCTGTCCACCACTTCACCGAGGAGAATGGCGCGCCCGTCGCCGAGCTGCGGCACGAAGTTTCCGAACTGGTGGCCTGCGTAAGCGGCCGCGAGCGGCGCGGCTCCCTCGGGCACGCGGTTGCCCGCCAAAATCTCCACGCCTTCGGGCGTTTGCAGAAAATCAGGATCGAGGCCCAGTTCAATCGCCAGACCAGCGTTCACCTTGATCAGGCGCGGCGCCTTCACCGGGGTCGCCGGCAGGCGCGCGAAGAACCGCTCCGGCAGACCAGCATATGTATTGTCGAAGGGGAACATGGAACCCATGGCGCTACCGCAGGCCTTTCACGAAATCCGCAGCCGCCACCAGCACCGCTGTCGGCTGGTCGCGGTGAGGCGAATGGGCGCAGGCGTGCAACATCAGGATCGCGCGATCATCCTGGCCGGCCTGAATGGCGTCGAGCTGCGCCATGCTGCCGAACTCATCGTCCCACCCCTGGATCATCAGAATCGGGCAACGGACCCTCGGCACATAATCTTCCACGTTCCAATCCTTGAAATAGGGTGCGGTCCAGGTCTCGGTCCAGTTTGCAAACACCGCGTCGGGATCGTGGTGATAGCGCAGCAGCTTCTCCCGCAGGTTGGTGGTGCGATAAAGGGCTTTGGCGGCTTCGATCCCGGCCAGAGTCACCGGCTCGACGAACACATGGGGCGCCTCCAGGATCACGCCCCGTACCAATGTGGGGTGGGCGCCGGCGCAGATCAAGGCGATGGTGGCTCCGTCGCTATGCCCGAACAGGATTGGATTCTTGACGTCGAGGGCCTGCAGCAAGGCCGGCAGCACCTTCTCGGCCTCGTGATGCATATATCCACGCCAGCGCGGCGTCTTGAGCGGATCGGATCCGCCAAAACCCTGGCGGGAGTAGACCAGGATCGGGCACCCGGTAGCTTGGGCCAACTGGGCGGGGAAATCTTTCCAGGTCCGCACCGACCCGAGACTGTCGTGCAGCATGACGATGACAGGTGCGCCTCCTCGCGCGCCGACCCAGGCGTATTCCAGCCGGTCGCCGAGCACGGTGGCGAATTCCTTTTGAGAAATATCGGAGCCTTGATTCATGGCCGGAGTATGCCTCAAATCCAGCAGTCACAACCAGTCAGCGGACACCGCACCATGAGCCTTATCCTCCACTCCCATCCGCTGTCGTCCTATTGCCACAAGGTGCTGATCGCCCTGTACGAGAGCGGCACGCCATTCACGGCGGAGATGGTGAACTTAGGCGATTCCGCGGCGCGGGCCGCTTACGCAGCCTTGTGGCCTACCGCCAAGATCCCGCTGTTGCAGGACACGGGCCGCGACCACATCGTTCCCGAGACCTCGATCATGATCGAATATCTCGACCGCCACTATCCGGGCGCACAACCTCTGCTGCCCAAGGACCCGGCCACCGCGCTCGAAGCCCGGCTGTGGGACCGGATGTTCGACTGCTACGTCATGACGCCCATGCAGCGCTTCGTCGGCGAACGCCTGCGGCCGGAGGCGGAACGCGATCCCCGTGCCGAGCCGGAATCGCAAAACACGCTGACCACCGCCTACGGCATGATCGACCGCCATATGGCGACACGGACCTTCGCGGCCGGTGACGCCTTCAGCATTGCCGATTGCGCCGCCGTCCCTGCCCTGTTCTATGCCGGGATCATCGCGCCCTTCCCGGACGACCATAAGCATCTCGGCGCCTATTTCGAACGCCTGGTGGCGCGACCCAGCGTGGCGCGGGTCATCACCGAGGCCCGGCCGTTTTTCCAGTATTTCCCGTTCAAAGAGCTCATGCCCGCCCGCTTTCTTGAGGGCCCCGCTTGAGAGCTAATGGAGCTTTTGACCGCTTTCGGCGATGGGCTATAGTTGAGCCAAGCGCTGTTGGAGGAGCGCGGACTTTATGCGCACCCTGGCCGATCATGGCCGGGTGAGCGGGGGACCGCGATATGGGGAACGACACCAATAGCCCTGGCAACAGCCTGACCCGACGGTCGCTGTTCCGCACCATTGGCGCCGCGGGCGGCAGCGCCCTCATGTACCAGGCCATGACGCAACTCGGCTACGCGCGCGAGTCAGGGTATGACGGGCCGGTCAAACTGCAAGGCGACGCCAAGGGCGCTTCGGTCCTGATCCTGGGCGCCGGCCTCGCCGGCCTCTGCGCTGCATTGGAACTCAAGAAGGTGGGCTACAAGGTCCAGGTGCTGGAATACAACGCCCGGCCCGGCGGACGGAACTGGTCTATTCGCGGCGGCGACACCGTCGAGGAACTCGGCGGCTTCAAACAGCAGTGCCGTTTCGATGCCGGCCACTACATCAACCCCGGCCCCTGGCGCATCCCCTATCACCACCATGCGGTGATCGACTATTGCCGGCGCCTCAATGTGGCGCTCGAGCCGTTCATCCAGGTCAACTACAACGCCCATGTGCATTCGGTCGCGCGCGGCAACACGCCGTACCGCGAAGTGGAATCCGACTTCAACGGACATATTGCCGAACTGTTGGCCAAGACGGCGGCGCAAGGAAAGTTGGACAGCGCGGTCACGCGCGAGGATCGCGAGAAACTTCTGGAGGCCCTGCGCGACTGGGGCGCGCTGGACCGCAACTACGAATACAAGAAGGGTTTCCAGGTCAGCGACCGTCGCGGATTTAAAAGCGCGCCCGGCGGCGGGCTGGAATCGGAACCGGTGTCGTCCGACCCCATGGCGCTCACCGACATTCTGCAGGGAAATATGTGGCGTTCCCTCGCCAACGGCCACCGCTACGAATTCCAGAGCACCATGTTTCATCCGGTGGGCGGCATGGACGCCATTGGCACGGCCTTCGCCCGCGAGGTGGGCGACGTCATCCGCTACAATTGCAAAGTGACGGCGATCCATCAGGACGACGCCCGCGTCACGGTCACGTATCAGGACGGCAAGGGAGCGACCACCCAGGCCACCGCCGACTGGTGCATCTGCACCATCCCCGCGTCCATCCTCGGCCAGATCCCGCTGACCGTGGGTGCGCCCATGAAGGCCGCCATCGACGAACTTTCCTACACGCCCTCGGTCAAGGCCGGGCTGCAATTCAAGCGCCGCTTCTGGGAAGAGGACGAAGCCATCTTCGGCGGCATCACCTATACCGACCAGTCCATCGCCATGATCAGCTATCCCTCCACCGGCTACTTCGCCAAGAAGGGCGTGCTGCTGGGAGCCTACACGTTCGGGCCGCGCGCCTACGAGCTGACGGCCATGTCGCCCGAAGAACGGCTGGCGCTATGCCTGGACCAGGGCGCCAAGATCCACCCGCAGTACAAGGCCGAATTCGACAACGGCATTTCGGTCGGATGGCACCGCATGCCCTGGACCCTGGGCTGCTTCGCCAGTTGGACCGACGAGGCCCGCGCCCAGCATTACGCAAATCTCTGCGGCATCGACGGCCGCATCATGCTGGCCGGCGAACACGCCTCGCGCCTGCCCGCCTGGCAGGAAGGCGCCCTGCTCTCGGCGCTCGACGTGATCAAGCGCCTGCACAAGCGGGTGATGGCATGAACAAGTTTTTGATTGCCGTCCTTTGCTGCCTTGCTGGAAGCGCCGGCGCGCAGGAAAGGCGCCAAGCCATCGCAGCCACGGGCGGCGAAGCGGTGTTCAAGGCCATCTGCCAGGGCTGCCATATGCCCGACGCCAAGGGTGCGACGGGCGCGGGCGCCTACCCGGCGCTGGCGGCCAATCCCAACCTGGAAGCGGCGGGGTATCCTGTGATGCTGGTCGTCAACGGCCACAAAGCCATGCCGGCCTTCGGCGGAATGCTCACCGACCAGCAGGTGGCGGACGTGGTGAATTACGTCCGCACCCATTTCGGCAACAAGTTCACCGACGCCGTGAGGCCTGCGGATGTGAAGGCGATGCGTGGCCAATAGCGACCGCGCACCGCTCAACCACTAGAACTTCGCGCGTATGGTCGCGCCGAAGGTGCGCGGGTCGCCCAACTGGGCGGAGATCAATCCAGTATTGCCAGGCGTCAC
>CANISR010000148.1 GCA_947470105.1 Fidelibacterota bacterium
AAACGAGTTGATGTCGCGCCAGCCCGCCCATTGGGACAAATTGGTCTTTCCGAGGATCACCGCCCCTGCGGCACGCAGCCGGCGCGCAACTTCGGAATCCTTGGCAGGCGTGTTGTTCTCCAGCACATAGGAGCCAGCGGTGGTAACCATGCCGGTGGCGTCGATATTGTCCTTGAGCAGGATCGGCACGCCGTCGAGGGGGCCGAGCGTCTTGCCGTCGGCACGGCGCTTGTCAGCGGCGGCCGCCTGCTGCTCGGCGTCAGGCGCGATCAGGATCACCGAATTCAATGGCGCATCGTACTGCTTGATGCGTGCGATATAGGCCTTGGTCGCCGCCACCGAGGTGGTCTTCTTGGCGGCCAGGTCGGCGATGACCTGGGTCATCGGCACTTCTTCGACGTTATAAGCGGCTTCCTGTTTTTTCGAGCAGGCCGCAAGCGGCATCGTCAGGATAATGGCCACGCAGGCTGCGCGGCGGGTCATGAGCATCATTGGTGTGTTTCCCTTAGCTGTGTGTGGAGAAATCTACTGGGCCGGCGCCGGGGCGGCCGGCACTTTGGGCGCAACGCGGGCGTGAGAGGCCTGTTCGTAAGCATAGCCGTAAGCGAGCAGTTTACCTTCGGTCCGGGCGGTGCCGATGAACGACAGGCCCACCGGCAAGCCTTCCACCAGGCCCAGTGGCACCGACAGATGCGGATAGCCGGCGATGGCGGCGTAGCTGGTCATGGACGGCGGCGTGGAGCCTTTCGGGCGGTCCGCCACCGGCCCGCCGGTAGCGGTGCCGTCGGGAACGATAGCGCTAGCGGGGCCGCCGGTGAGATTTACCAGCACGTCGACATTATTGTCCTTGAGCAGCTTGTCGATGCCGTTGACGCCAGCCTTGGCTTTTACCGAGGCCAGGGTGTCCTTGTACTCCTGTTCCTCGAAGCCTTTGGTCTGGTCAGAGAGTTCAAAATTCTCCTGGGTGTGGAGCTTCTCGTGTTCCTCGGTGGCATTGAAGGCGATGAGATCCGTGAGCGTGCGGGTCTTTACATTTTCCGGCGACGTGGTGGCGAGGTAGGCGTTCACGTCCTGCTTGAAATCATAGAGCAGTACGGTGAGCATTTCCGGCGTCAGGTCTTCGAGTGTGCTGACATCGATTTCCACCGTCTCGGCCCCTTGGGCTTTCAGCACCGCGACGCCGGCGTCGAACACCGGCGTGGTCTTTTCGTTGTAGGAGCGAAGGCCGCGCAGCACTCCCACGCGCACGCCTTTGAGGGCGTCGGGCTTCAGCGCCGCCACATAGTCGGCCTTGTGGGCATCGGCTTCCGCCGAGGCCGGGTCGCCGGGATCGGAGCCTGCCATGGCGTTCAGCAGCATCGCCGCGTCCATGACGCTACGGGCCATGGGACCCGCCGTGTCCTGGTTGTGGCTGATGGGCACAATGCCGCGCCGGGACACCAGCGCGATGGTTGGCTTCAGGCCTACCACGCCGTTGACGTTGGCCGGCCCGGTGATGGAACCGCTGGTCTCGGAGCCGACCGTGGCGGCGGCGAAGCTGGCGGCCGCGGCCGCACCTGAGCCAGAACTGGAGCCGGCGGCGGTCTTGGTGATGTCGTAGGGGTTATGCACACCTCCCCCAACGGTCGAGCCGTTGAAGGCGGTCGTGGCGCGCCACGCCGCCCACTGGGACAGGTTGGCCTTGCCGAGGATGATGACCCCGGCGGCCTTGAGGCGTTTAGCTACTTCGGAATCCTGCGCCGGCTTGTTCAGAGCCAACGCATAGGAGCCCGCCGTGGTGGCCATGCCGACCGCGTCGATATTGTCCTTCAGCAGCACCGGCACGCCGTCCAGGGGCCCCAGAGCCTTGCCTTCCTTGCGGCGCTTGTCCGAAGCCGCCGCCTGTTGCTCGGCGTCGGGCGCGATCATGATTACCGAATGCAGCGGCGCATCGAAGGCCTTGATCCGCTCGATATAGGCCTTGGTCGCGGCGACCGAGGTTGTCTTCCCCGCCTTCAGGTCCGCCGAGACCTGCGAGAGCGGCACTTCCGCGACCGCATAAGGCCCTGCGTCTTTCTTGGAACATGCCACCAGTGGCAGCGCGAGGATCAGAGCGACGCAAATCGCGGGGCGGCGTAACAACATAAAAAGTCTCCGTAAGGCGGTTGAGTGATGTCTATTTCTTGGCGGTCTTATAGGCCGTGGGAGCGACGCGCGCCTTCGAGGCCTGTTCATAGGCGTAGCCATAAGAAAGCAATGTCGCTTCGGACCATGCCGGGCCAATGAAGGTCAGACCCACCGGCATGCCGCCGACCAGGCCCATGGGCACCGTCAGGTTCGGATAGCCGGAGATCGAGGCGTAGGTAGTGGCGTGCGGCGGTTTGTCGCCTTTGCCCTCGCGCTTGGTGATGCCGTGCGGCGGTACGAAACCATCGGGGCTGACCTTGCCGCCGGGTCCGTTGGTCAGCGCCAGGACGGCGGTAATATTGTTGTCGCGAATCCATTTGTCGATGCCTTCGTCGCGGGCCTTGTGCAGTCCGGCGGCCCGGGCATCCTTGTATTCCTGGGCGTCGAAGTTGCTGGTGGCCTCGGCGAACTCGAACACTTCCTGGCCGTGAACCTTCTCGTGCTCATCGGTCTTGTTGAAGGCCATGAGGTCGGCCAGCGTGCGCACCTTCACTTTGTCCGGCGAGGTAGTGGCGAGATAGGCCGCAAGGTCCTGCTTGAAATCGTAGTAGAGCACCGTGAGCTGCTCCTGGCTGAGATCTTCCAGCTGTTCCCGGGGAATCTCGATCAGCTCCGCGCCCTGCGCCTTCAGCACCTCAAGTGCAGCGTTGTAAACCGGTTCAGTCGCATCCGACGACCCTTGCGTCCCGCGCAGCACGCCCAGGCGGGCGCCCTTCAGCGATTGGGCATTCAAAGCCTTCACATAGTCGGCCTTGTGAGCGTCGGCGTCCGCGGACTGCGGATCGACAGGATCTGAGCCGGCCATGGCGGTCAGAAGCATGGCGGCGTCGGTCACCGTGCGCGCCATGGGCCCGCTGGAGTCCTGGGTGTGACTGATGGGCACGATGCCGCGGCGCGACACCAGCGCGATGGTCGGCTTGATGCCGACCAGGCCGTTGGTGGACGACGGGCACACCACCGAGCCGTCGGTCTCGGTGCCGATGGCAGCGGCGGCAAAGCTGGCCGCGGCCGCGGCACCCGAACCGGAGCTTGAGCCGCAGGTGGAGTTCTCCGTGTTGTACGGATTGAAGGCGCCGCCACCGATGGTGGAGCTGTTGAAGGCGGACGTCGTGCGGAAGCCCGCGAATTGAGAGAGGTTATTTTTGCCCAGCACCACCACGCCGGCTTCGCGCAGGCGGCGCGCCACTTCGGCGTCCTTGGCCGGGAGATTGTCCTTCAACGCGTAGGATCCCGCCGTGGTCGGAATGCCGACAGTGTCGATGTTGTCCTTGAACAGGATCGGCACCCCGTCGAGAGGCCCGATGGCTTTGCCGTCCTTGCGGCGCTTATCGGACGCCGCCGCCTGAGCGAGGGCATCGGGTGCGATGGCGATGACGGAATGCAATGGGCCGTCCAAGGCCTTGATGCGTTCGATATAGGCCTTCGTGGCGGCGACCGAAGTGGTCTTACCCGAGGCGAGGTCGGCGGAGACTTGCGCCAGCGGCACTTCCTCGACCGCGTAAGGCGCCTCTTCTTTCTTGGAGCAGGACGCCAGCGGCAGCGACACCATCAACGCAACGCAAAGGCTCTGGCGCAGCAGCATGGTCGTTCCCCCGAGAATGTGTTCGCAGGGGTAAAAGCCTATTGCATTGCACTGCAAAAGCAAACCGGTATGGGGCGATTCAACCCCTTGGCGGGCCAAAAAGAATTGCCAATAAAAACGGCCGCGCAATCCCCTTTCAGGGCGGCGCGGCCGGCCGAACGAAAGAAACCTGACCGCTTAGTGGCGCGCAGGCTTGCTCACCTCTTCCCCGGCCGCAGTCTCCCGTGGCGGGTGTTGCAGGAATACCTGCGTGAACTTCACCTGCAAGGCCGAAGAAATGGCCGTGTTCTTGCCGCTGGCGTCCGGATAGGCGTCCGCCAGGCGATAGAGGGCGCGGTACAGAGACGGCGCCGATTCCTGGCCGTAGCTCTGGTGATGGGTCGACCAGGACTCATTGAGCTGGCGGTAGAAGGCCGCCACATCGGTGTAGCCGCCGATAAAGCCCTCGCCGGTGTCGGTGGTGAGTTTCAACTGGAACCGCGCATCGCGGATGAACTGAACTGTCACGTCCTCGAATGCTGCGGTGGCCGGGTAGGTCCAGTCCTTGCCCTCGGTGGTCAGCACGCCGTCGGTGATCTTGCCCTTGAAGCGCTGGATGAACTGTTTGCCCCAGCGGTAATCCACCCGCTGCGAACCGCCCGGAAGCGCCGTGCTGCCGGTGGCGTCGGTCAAAACCGAGTCCAGTCCGCGGTAAGTGGTGACCGTCACGTCGGGGTCGGTGGTCAAGCTGTCAACATCCGTCAACTCGATCAGCACACGGTTGTAGTTGTGGCGTAGCATGTAGTTGTTGGTGAAGTGATAGAGCGTGCCTTCGGGCCCGCGGTAGTTGGCGATACAGCCGAGGGCGCGCCACAACTGGTTGTCGACGCCCTTGTCGCCAGCGGGGCTGGTGAAATCATTGGGCCCTACTTTGCCGTCAAGGTTGAGGCCAAAGGAGATCTTGCCGCTGCCTTCGTGAAACGGGAATTTGTCGTCTTCCAGTTTCGGAAACCACTGGGCGCGCTCGCGGGCGAGTTGGGTGTCCACCACCGAACGTTTGGCGCCATTCTCGGGGAACAACACCTTGAACTGCTCGCGGGGGCCGTCGTTGAAGCCGTTAGGGCACTCCGCCTTGGCATCCTTGGTCTGGTACATGGCCCAGTGGATATCCGACAGCGCGTAACCGATGGTGCGGTTCTGGATCACACCCGCGGCGCCCTCGGGCCGTGCGAAGGCGGAGGAGCCGAACAGCGCCGCCACAAGAGCGGCCGAAGCGATGACATGCTTTTTCATATTCTTCTCCCTATTCCGCGTTTTCGCGGAAGGCATCTCTGATCCAGAACGCCTTGAAGCCATTGCGCTTGCCGGTGAACTCGCCCCAGGCATCGCCTTCTACGTCTCCCGGCTTCTTATCGTCGTAGAAGTAATAGATCGGACGGTCGTTATAGGCCCACACATGCAATGAGCCTGCATCGCCCCCGGCCGCGCGCTTCCCGGTCTTGGGATCGATATCCATGACCGACCACGACTGGGTATCACTGCGCGCGCCTTTATCGGCGATCACATAGGGCCAGGTCTTCATGAACACCGCCGGGTCGTTGTCGCCGCCGATAGACAGGCGGTATGCCTGCGGCGTATCGGGATGATCGCAGGGCAACTGGTCGAAAGCGTCGTCGGTGCATCTGTAGACATAGAGCGTGCGGCCTTTGGCGTCCGCCAGCACCTGGCCCGAACGCGTATCCTGCATTGTGAAACCTTTGGGCGGCAGCGGCGCCTTCTGGGTATAGACATTGCGCCAGCCCGGCACATCGCTGCCGTCGAGGGTGTGGTAGCCCTCATCGCCGATCCGCGTGTACAGCGGCTGCTTGCGGAAGGCCCACTGCTTGATGCCCGGAGCGCGTTCGAACACCGTCCACTCGCCCTGGGGCTGGGTGGTTTCCGGCGCCATCACCGGCGCCCACTCGCGCAGGCATGCGGCGTCGCAGTTGGATTTGTGAGGGCCGTCCTTGTCGTAGGTGTAGACCGACACATCGGCGAAAGCCGACAGCAGGCGGCCGGTTGCGACCTGACTGACCTTGAACATGGCGGGAATATTGGGCGATGGCCCCACCGTTTCACGGATCGCTGGCACGTCGGCCTTGATCTTGCGGCCGGTGCCGCTGATGCCGCCGATTACGTCACCCGGCTTCTTATCGAGTACGGAGGTATAGAGAGCGTAGCCGTCGTAGCCCCACTGCTTCTTGCCGTCTGGGCGCTCGAGGATGGTCCACTTGCCGACAGGCTTCGCGCCCTCAGGCGCCAGCACCGGCGGATACATCTTCACGCAGGAGGGCCGCGTCTCCACTTCCGGCAATACCAGGCCCGGCGGATAGGGACTCATAAGCCCCGAGGTCTCTGTATAGACGCGGTCGGTACAAGAGGGCTTCCCCTTCTGCTCACCGGCATCCCCATTGCGGAGGTTTTTCAAAGGCCAGCGGTACAAGGTCTTACCGGTGGCGTCGGCGAACACCGGGCCGGCGAGTTCCGTGATTTCCACATGGAATTCCGGCGGCATGGGCGCGTGGACATAATCTTCGATCGGCCCCGGGATATTTGGTTTCGTGGGCGCGCCCGCGGCGGCCAGCAGGCTGCCCGCTGCGGCCAGACACACGGCAGTCCACGCACCTCGGATCAACCGCATACGCTTGGAAAGTCGGATATTTGTAGCAAGCCCGGCCGCCATAGCGCCTCCTTCCGAGACTACTCAGGGTCAGGCCCCACATTACGCCGGTTAGGGCTTCATTCCAATGGAACGCCTGCCGTGCCGGTCTGAGGAAGTATGATATCTTAGGACCACCTATATCACAGCGCGAGATTCTCTCTATGTCGTTGAAATTGAAGGCGCCTCACTCACCGGCGAAGCGCCCAAAGCCCGAAGCTGATGAGAGAGAAACCCTGGTTCAAAAGACCAGCCATGCGGTCATTCAATTCATGCGCGACCACCGTCTCAGGGTTGGGGATTTTCTGCCCAGCGAAGCGGAGGTCGCCACCAGCCTCAACGTGAGCCGCACGGTTGTGCGAGAATCTTTCGGCGCCTTGGCCGCAATGCGGATCATCGACGTCGGCAGCGGCCGTAGGGCGAAAGTCGGCAGGGTCGATCACTCGGCTTGGTCGCTGGCGGTCGATCATGCGGTCCACACCAATCAGATCTCCCTCCACCAGGTGTGGGACGTCAGGCGCACCGTCGAGGTACGTGCGGTCGAACTGGCGGCCAACCGTAGGACCGACGATGAGGCACGGGCTATGGTGGCGCACGCTGGCGCCATGAGAAAGTCCATGGCCAATCGCCCGGAGATGGTCCGCCACGATATTGCCCTCCACGCGCTGATTGCCCAAGCGTCTCGCAACGCGTTGCTTCACACCATCATCTCGTCGTTCGGCACTGTGGTCATGCAGACCGGCACGGCGGTGGAGCAGCCCAATCCAGACCACCTCGAACTCATGACCACGCTGCATCAGCGTCTGGCCTCGGCAATCGCCGATCGCGACGCTGCCGCGGCAATCGGCGCCATGACCGATCATTTCTATACGTCGCTGCGCGGCTTGGCCGACGCCGGGTTTACTTAACCCCGGCACTACTAAATTAAGGCGACAACGCCGGCTTGCGCTTCGAGCGCAAGGTGTGCGCTCCGTCGCGGCCCGCGGCTCTGGCCGCCGTCTGCAAAGCCTTGCGGAATTCATCGCGCTTCTCGTGAATAGACGCGATGGCGAGGCCTGTGGCGACCCCTAGTCCCACCAGCGTGGCCTCGGATAATTGCAGGCTGGCCTCGATGGTTTCCGGCACCGCGTCGCTGGCGCCGATCTCATACAAATGGCGGGCATGCTTGTCGTCCCGCGCGCGCGCGACAATAAGCACATCGGGCCGCTCGGCGCGCACGCTGCGCACGATTTCGTCGATGGCGGCATGGGCATCGATGGTGATGATGACCCCCTTCGCCGCCTTCACGCCGCAGGTCTCAAGGAATGCCGGGTCGCCGGCGTCACCGAAATACACATTGGCGTTTTCTTTGCGCTCGCGGCTGACTCCGGGGGCATGGCTGTCGATGGCAATATACGGCAGGCCGTGTTCCTCCAGGAGGGAGCAGACCACCTTCCCCACCCGGCCGTAGCCGACCACGATCGCGTGGTTCTCAAGGTGGTTCGGTTGCGCGGCGACCTCGGGATCGATGGCGGCGGGCGTCGCCAGTTTCGCGCCCAACCGCTGCCCCGCCATGGCCAGCAGCGGCGTCAGCGCCATGGTGATGGCCACCACCGCGAGCACGAAACTCGATACCTTAGGCTCGATCAGCCCCAATCCCGCGGCCAGGCCCACACCCACAAAAGCAAACTCACCGCCGGGCCCCAATAAGAATGCGGTCTCGATGGTGGCCGGCCACGACAGGCGGAAGGCTTTACCTGCCCCGATCAGCAAAACGGCTTTGACCGCGATCAGACCGGCCACGCCCGCTGCGATCCACAGCGGCTGGGCCGCGATCTCGCGCGCATCGATGGTCATGCCGACGGTGAAAAAGAACAGCCCCAGCAGCAGGCCCTTGAAGGGTGCGATGGTGGTTTCGATGGCCTTGTCGAACTCAGTTTCGGCCAGCAGCAGGCCGGCCACAAAGGCGCCAAGCGCCATGGACAGCCCGGCCTGATGCGCCAGCACCCCCGCCCCTATGATCACGAACAGAACTGCCGCGATGAACAACTCGCTGGACTGGCTTCCGGCCACCATTCGGAACAGCGGCCGCAGCAAGAGCCGCCCCAGAACCACGATCAGGATCAGGGCCGCCCCGGCCTGCAGCAACGCGGCCGCCAGGCTCTCCAGCACCGACCCGCCGGAATTGGCCCCCATGATGGAAATGAACATCAACACCGGGATCACGGCGATGTCCTGAGCCAGCAGGACCGAGAAGCTGGCGCGGCCGGTGGAGCTGGCCAGACGCCACTGGTTCGAGAGCAGCTCGAGCACGATGGCGGTCGATGACAATGACAGTGTCATCCCCAGAATCAGCGCCACCGGTGACGCCTGTCCTACCGCCATTACGATGCCCGTAATCAGCGCCGTAGTGACAAGTACCTGGACCGTACCCAACCCCAGCACCAGTCTGCGCATAGCCATCAGGCGCTGGAACGAGAGCTCGATACCGATCAGAAAAAACAGGAAGACGATGCCGAGTTCGGCAATGCCCTTGAGGTTGTCGCCGTCGACCACCGTGAACCAGTAAAGCCCGGGAAAGTCGGCCATCAGGGAGCCGAGCCCCAGCGGCCCCAACACGGCGCCCGCCCCCAGATACGCCAGGACGGGACTTATGCCCAGCTTGCGGAACAACGGCACGATCACGCCCGCCGTCCCGAGGACAACAAGCGCATCGCTATAAGCGCCGATGTCGATAGGCGAAGCCACCTTCGTCTCTCCTGACGGTTGAGCTTCCTACCTAGCCCATGACAACGCCGTGAGACATTACAGTCCTCACAGGATCAATAACATGTGCCGTGAAGAGTGTTGCAGGTCCGCAGTTCACGCTGCTTCGCTATTTAACATCATCCAGTTTCGCGAGAATCTGCTCCAGCGGCGGACGGGTCTTATAGGTCTCCTCAAAGAGCTTGGCTTTGATCACGCCCTTGGCATCCAGAATGAAGATGATCGGCCGCGGCACGCCGTTGAACTTGGGCTTGTCCTTGTATTGGGGATCACGCAGGCCGTAGCGGTCGATGACCTCGGA
>CANISR010000149.1 GCA_947470105.1 Fidelibacterota bacterium
CTTCGCCCAGCATGTCATAGGAATAGCGGAAGCCCTTGAGTTCCATCTTGCGGGAACGCTCAAGCGCTTCTTCTATGGTCTGGCCGGTAACGAACTGGTCGCCCATGAGGCGCATGGCCACATCCACTGCATTGCGGATGACCGGCTCGCCGCACCGGGCGATCAAGGATGTCAGCGCGGCCCCCAGCCCTCGCTCGTTAGGGGAGTCCAGAAGCTTGCCGGTAATGACCAACCCCCAAGTCGCCGCCTCCACGAACAGGGACTGGCTGTTGCCAACGTGGGAGCGCCAATCGCCCTTGGAAAGCTTGTCGCGGATCAGTGCATCGCGGGTGGCGCGGTCCGGAATACGCAGCAATGCCTCGGCGAGGCACATAAGCGCCACCCCTTCCTCGCTGGAGAGTGCGTATTCATGGATCAGCGCTTTCACGCCCGACGCTGACTCCTTGGCCCGCAAAGCGCCAACGAGGGCGCGCGCAAGATCAGCTGTTCGCGTTGCGGCGTCGGGCGCAAGGGTCGCTTCGTCGATCAGCGCGGCGATGCATTCAGGTTCGGCGCGGCGATAGGCGGCGGTAATCCGCGCGCGGAGCGCCGATGGCTCCTGCCGCTTGCCTGCGAAATCGGCAAACAGGCTGGGGAATGCCCCTGCGACGGGCGGATGGGGCGTCTGCCGCGCCGGAGATATTGTCATAAAGGTTCTGCCTGACTCATGCGTTGCTTATCTATGTAAGCCGCGCGGCAGGATGATCAATTCCTGCTGCCTTCGACGCAATGGAGTTTAATGCGGGCGTGCAGTTGAGGAAATTTCACCGGTGCGGCCAGGCGCACCGAACCGCAGGCATCAGCGCTCGCGGAAGGCTTCCGCCTTCAGTTTGAGCACCGGGCGTAGCAGGAAAGTCATCACCGACTTGGTGCCGGTGTGAATGTCGACCGTAGAGCCCATGCCTGGGGCAATGATCAAACCGTCGCTAGCCTCGCCGAGATAGGGTTTGGCCGTGCTGACAACGACGCGGAAGTACGGCTGGCCATTTTCCGGGATGGTTGAGTCCGGCGCCACCGACACCACCTGGCCTTCGATGCCGCCGTAGCGGGAATAATCATAGGTGTCGATCTTCACCGTCGCCTTCTGCCCGGCGCGGACAAAGCCGCGGTCGACGGGGTTGAGCTTGGCTTCGATAACCAGGGCGTCTTCCGACGGCACGATATCCATGATCGGCTCACCCGGCCGGACGACCCCGCCGATGGTATGGTAGCGCATGTTCTTGACGATTCCGGTGATCGGACTTTTGATAGCCGAGCGGCCCGCCTGCTCCGACGCCGTTGTCAGCATCTCCTGAGTACGGACAATGTTGAGCTCGGTCTCCACCAGTTGTTCCTGGGCTTCACGGGCGAACTTAAGGCTCAGCTCCCGCGTCCGCTCCTGGGCTTCGATCAATGCCACACGGGCCCGCGGCAGCGCCGAACGCAGCGAGGCGGTCTCGCCCTGGAGCTGCTCCACATGGCTCTGGAGCTGGCTATGTTCCATGCGCGAGGTCAGGCCGTCCTTGAGCAGATCGGCAGACATGCCAAGGCGTTCGCGTGTGAGCTTGAGGTCGGCTTCCGCCGCCTGCAATTTGGCGTCCACTTCCGTGACATCGTGGTTGCGCTCGCGCACCTGATTGTCCAACACGGCCTTGGTCGCCAGGAATTCGTTAAGGCGCGCTTCGTGGGTTGCCTTGGTCGCCTGCACCAGGGCCGGCTGCCGCGCGGCAATATCCTGCGGCAGCACCAGATCGCTATTGGCGGCTTCGGCCTCCAGGCGCGCCCGGGTCAACAACAGACCATCCAAGCGCACCCGCGCATCCTGTTTGTTGCCCGAAGCCTGGCCCAGGTTGATCTGCAGCAAAGGCGCGTCCACACGCACGAGGTCGCCGTCGCGCACATAAATCTCGTCGATGATTCCGCCTTCCAGATGCTGCACAGTCTTGATCTTGCCTTGGGGAATGACTTCCCCCGCGGCCACTGAAACCTCATCCAGCCGGGCGAACAGCGCCCACACCACGAACAAGCCCACCAACGCCATTACGACGCGCGACGTGCGCCGCCATGTGGGCACCGCATGGCTGGCCACCAGCGTTTCGAGACGGTCGGTATGCGGGATTTCGGCCATATCTATGCGTCCGCGCCGCCGACGACACGCACTGTGGGCGACATCGGCGGCGGCGGCGTGTCGGATGTGTCCTGGCGCAACATGCCCAGGCTTTGCAGGGTTTTCATGGTCGGTCCTGCGGCCTTGATGCGGCCGCGCTCCATGACCACCACGTTGTGACAGCCCTGGAGTAGCCCGGGACTGTGAGTCACGAGGATAATAGTATGCTCACGCGATAGCTCGATCAGGCTGTGGCGCAGTTCCTCTTCCGCCGCGCGGTCGAGATTGGCGGTCGGCTCATCCATCACCAGCACGGGCGGCGAACCCAGCACGCCCCGCGCGATGGCGATGCGCTGGCGCATGCCGCCGGACAGGCGCGCGCCGCCCTCACCCACCGGCGTGCCGTAGCCCTGCGGCATGTCGACGATGACATTGTGGGCACGGGCGATCGTCGCCGCATGCACCACTTCGTCGTCGGAGGCTTCTGGATTGGCAGCCGCAATGTTGTCCCGGATTGTCCCGGCAAACAGAACGCAGTCCTGGGGCACATAGCCGATCCAGCGCGAAATATCGCGCCGCGCAAATTGCTTGAGGTCGGCGCCGTCGATCAGCATGCGGCCTTTATCCGGGTGGTAAAGGCCGAGGATGATCTTCATCAACGTCGTTTTGCCGCTGCCGTTGGGGCCCATGACGGCGGTCAGGCTGCGCGGGGCAATATCGAGCTTGATGCCCTCCACCGTCGGGGCGGCCTCGGGCGCATAGCCGAAGGTCACATCGTCAAGCGTAACCCGGCCTTGCGGCCGAGCGAGCTGAACTGCGCTGACGGCCGGCTCTTCCGGTTCGTCGAACAGGCGGCCCAGGCGCTGGGAGGATTGTTGGAAGAGGCTATAGGTGCGCCAGGCGCCCACAAGCTGGTTGAGCGGGCCCAGAAGCCGGCTGGAGAGCATATTGGCCGCGATCAAACCGCCCATGGTCAGGCTTTGGCCAATGATCGCCAGGGCGCCGATGGTGGTCATAGCCACGGTCGCGAGCAATGTGAGGCTTTGTCCGGCATAGACATAGACATCGGTTTGCTTGCCGCGCTTGAGGCCCTCGCCGATCGCTTCGGCCTGGCGGTTCTGCCATTGCTCGCGCATGCGTGCATCAAGCGAAAGCGCCTTGACCGTCGTGCGCCCGATGATGAGTTCGGACACCAGAGCGTCGCGGGAAACCAGCTTGGCCTTCTCCCGGTCGGTGGCATGGGCGACCGCGCCGCCGGCCTTCCAGGCCACCGCGACAAAAATGCCGAAGAACGCCACCAACACCCAAAACACCGGCAATGCGATGACCGCCACTAACCCCAGAAACACCACGGCGAAAATCAGGTCCATGGCCAGCACCGCCGTGGCGCCGGAGAGCGTGTTGCGCACCACGTCGGCGTCCCGGAAAAGCATCTGCCACTGGGCGGCGGAGCGGGTTTCCAAAGTCCGCAGCGGCAGCGTGAGCAGTTTGTCGAGCAACCGCTGGCTGACGGCGATATCGATTTTCAGCGCCACGGTCTGGAGCGCCCGGGCCCGCGCGCGCCGCAGGGAGAAGTCGAAGGCGATGACCACCAGGATGCCGATTACCAGGCCCTGAAGCGTGGACAGGCCGGTGTGGAAAATCACCCGGTCATAGACCTGCAGCACGAACACCGGCACCGCGACCGCCAGCAGGTTGATGAACAAGGACATAGCCAGGACTTCCTTGAACAGCGGCACCAGCGGCTCAAGAAAGGCTCTCAACCACGGGCTGAGAGTCAGCCCACGGGCAGTAGTCCAACGGTCGAAATCGGCTAAATTCATGGCCCCGACCCTATCTCAAAACGCGAGTCTAAGGAACCTCCTGACGCCTTTTAGGGCGACCTAACCCCTGATTCCGGCTTAATATATCGCCGGGGACAGGAGGATTTGGGGTGAAAGACGACGTGACGACCGAGGGGCCGGGGCGGATTGCGCGCCTGGGCAGCACTATCCGCAATATTCCGTGGCGAAACGCGGCCAGCGGCAAATGGTGGTGGCGGTGGTTCAACCGCTCCATGGTCCAGTCCGGTCGCGTGACCACCCTGCTTGCCTTGTTCGGCATCCTGGTCATCCGTATCGAAGACCCAAACCTGCTGCAGCTGGTCCGCGCCCGGGTGTTCGATCTCTACCAGCAGATCCAGCCGCGGCAGTTGACCGAGGAAAGCCCGGTTGTCATCGCCGATATCGATGAGAAGAGCCTGGCGGAAATGGGCCAGTTCCCGTGGCCCCGCACCTATGTGGCCCGCCTCGTCGATGAACTGGCTAAGCTCGACGCCGGCGTCGTCGGGTTCGACATTGTCTTTGCCGAGGCCGACCAGACCTCTGTTTCCACGGTGGTCAACGCCATCCCCCTGAACGTCATCGACACGGCAACCCGAGAGCGCTTGAAGCAGGTTCCGACCAACGACGCCGTGCTGGCGGATTCACTAACCGCCAGCGGCCGTGTCGTCATGGGGCAAGTAGTGGTCACGGATCGTCCAAACTACAATGGTGAGTCACCGCTCACTTCATTCGCCACGGTCGGCGACGACGCCAAGCGTTATGTCGAGAACCATGTAGGCGTGCGCCGCCCCCTGCCCATCTTGGACAAGGCCGCAGCCGGCCGCGGCATCTTCAGTATCGGCGGGCGCTTCTACGACGGCATTGTGCGCCAGGTCTCCATGGTGTTTGCCTCCGGACAGGACCTCTACCCCTCCCTCGTCCTGGAAATGATGAGAGTCAAACTCGGCGCGCGGACCGTCACGGTCGCGGCCGACCAGGTCAAGGGCGGCGTGACCAGGGTTTCAGTCCGACCGGCTCGTTCGCGGGAGCAATATGTCTTCAAGACCGGCGCCAACGCGGATGTCTGGGTCTATTTCCGCGACCATCAATCCTTCACCCCGTCCTATATATCCGCGACCGACATTATCAACGGACGCGTACCGAAGGAAAAAGTGGCTGGGAAATTCGTGCTGGTGGGCACTTCCGCCATCGGTCTGCTTGATTTGCGGTCGACACCCCTCGATCCCGTGCTGCCCGGCGTCGAAGTACACGCCAACATCATCGAGAACATTGTCTTTCAGAATCAATTGAGCCGCCCGGCCGAAGCCACGCTGGTGGAATGGGGTTCAACGGCCGTGATCGCACTGCTGATGATCATCATTACGCCGATGGTGAGCATTGGTGTCGGTTTCGGTATTTTTGCGGCCATTTCGGCAAGTTTGACGGCGTGGTCCTGGAACATCTTCACCACCAAACTGGAACTGTTCGACCCGAGCTTCCCTGTGGCCACGGCCTTCTTGATCTACGCCTTCCTGGCCTTCGCAGGGTACCTGCGCACGGAATCCCAACGAAAGCAGGTGCGATCAGCCTTCGGACAATACCTGTCTCCTGCCCTGGTGCAGCGTCTCTCGGACGATCCCAGCAAGCTCACCCTCGGTGGCGAAAACCGGGATATGACATTCATGTTCTCGGATGTACGCGGCTTCACAACCATCTCTGAGCTGTTCGATGCGCAAGGCCTGACCCGCCTGATCAACCGACTCCTGACGCCGCTCACGGATGTGATCCTCAAAACCAACGGCACCATCGACAAATACATGGGCGATTGCGTGATGGCGTTCTGGAACGCGCCGCTTGATGTACCGCAACACCCCGCGCAAGCCTGCCGCTCGGCGCTCGCAATGATCGACGAAACCGCGAAGCTCAATGCCGCGCTTGAGGCGGAAGCCAAAATCGAGGGCCGCGAACACCGCAAACTGTCAATTGGGATCGGCATCAACAGCGGCATTGCCTGCGTCGGCAACATGGGCTCGGAACAGCGCTTCGGCTATTCGGTGCTGGGCGATCACGTGAACCTGGCCTCCCGTCTTGAAGGACAATCAAAGACCTATCACCTGACAATTGTGCTCGGAGAGAACACTGTCCACGCGGTAGAGCCGGACTTCGCCGTGCTGGAACTCGACCTGATTCAGGTCAAGGGAAAGCACCAAGCCGTGCGTATTTTCACTTTGCTGGGTGAGGCCTCCATCAGGAACAGCGAGTGGTTCGGAAGACTGAAAGTCCGCCACGACGCCATGCTCACCGCTTATCGCGCGCAGAACTGGGACGAAGCCGAACGCGAACTCGCCGAGTGCCGCAGCATTTTGGCCGGTCAGGCCGGACTGCCCGGTGAAACGCTTGGGTTCTATGACGTGACCGAGCAGCGGATCCGCGCCTTCCGGGAAAATCCGCCGCCGGTCGACTGGAATGGCGTGTACGTGGCAGAGAGCAAATAGCCCTCTCGCCTCATTCAATACTGCCGTCACTGGGTATAACCCGGAGATCCGGGGTTTGAGGCGGACTATGCCATCATATGATCGACGACCCGAATGTCCGATCCGGTCAGGTGCGCGCCGGGCTGCAAATGTGCTACGGCCGAATATCCTTCCTGGGCGCCGTTGGCGTCGAAGTACAGCGTGCTGTCGGATTCGCTGAAGATCAATGATGCCTGACCGCCGGCGAAGGCGGTATTGGCGCCGGCCAGGCTGCCGTCGAAGCGGCCGGCGATCACTGAGAAGTTCAAGCCGGTCTGGGCCGGGCCGGCCGTGAAGTTGAAGCTCGACAGATCGATCTGCAGCTTGTCCTGGCCCGAGACGAAGTCCGTAATGGTCGCGGCGATGGCATTGGGGCTGCTGAGAACGAAGGTATCGGCGCCGGCGCCGCCTGTGAGCGTATCCGCCCCGCCTTTGCCGATAATGACGTTGTCTTTGGCATTGCCGATGAGGGTATCGGCGAACCGCGAGCCGATAACGTTCTCGGCGGAGATGATGGTGTCATGGCCGCCCCAGCCGTCGAGGGCGAAGCCCTTGGACAGGTCCACGGTGATTGCGGTCGGATCAGCGCTGTAGTCGACCGTGTCGGTGCCCGTGCCGCCGATGAGGCGATCGTCACCCTTGCCCCCAATGAGAGTGTTGGCCCCCTCGCCCGCCAACAGCAGGTCGTCGCCGTCGCCACCCGAGAGTGTATCGTCGCCGCCGCGACCGACCAGCACGTCACCAGCTGAGGTGCCGGTGAGCGTATCGCCGCCTTCGGCGCCTTCAGCGGTAATGGTGCGGGCGACCAGCGTGAGGCCAGTGCCGGAGAAGATCGGGTCCAGGGCAACGCCCGCAAATACGTCGAGGCCGTTGACTTGATCGAACATGCCGCTGTGGCTGGCATAAGTGATGACGTCGAAGCTGTCGCCGGCTTGGGCGGCAAAGGCATGATAACCGATCGCCGACAGAGTGCCGCCGAGCGCGAATCCACCCGTCACGTTCAACACGTCGAATTGTCCCGCATGAGTTCCGGCGAGTTCGAGATTCAAATGCGAGAGGCTGTTGAAAACCAGTGAGCCATCGATGGTCAGGTTGCCTGGCGAATTTCCTGGGTTGAGCGTCCAGCTCGCCTGCGGACCGGGCGTAGCGCTCCCTTCGAGATGGAGCGTACCATTGCCGCTAACCGACCCGTTCTGGGTGAGAAGGCCGCCGCCACTCGCGGAGCCGCCGGGCCCATCGCCCATGTAGAGATCGCCATTGAGGTTGATCGTACCGCCGCTGTCGTTAAGAAAATCGCGGCCATTCATGATTAGGGTGGCGCCCGCCGAGATCGTCAGAACGCCGCCGCTCTCATTGTGAATTCCATAGGCCGCGCCGCCAAGGTTAACGGTCGCGCCGGAGCCGATTGTGAATGTACCGGTGTTGTCGATCGCCGCGGATGACACGTTAAGCGTAGTACTGGCGTCGAGTGAGACGATGCCGCCATTGTTGAAGATATTGCCGTAGATGACACGTCCGCCGCCAGTCCCAACGCTGGTCTGCAGTGTGCCGTTGGCGTCGATATTGATCGTATGGCCGCTGGCGTCCAGCGTTACCGTATCGTTGCCCGCACCGCTCGACGTCAGAAGAATTGTGCCGCCGTTTTGTACGTTCGCGCTGGTGACCAAAGTGGTTACGCCGCCGCTGGCCATATCCTCGAGACGCAGCGTACTGAAAGAGAGATTTAGCTGATTGGACGTGGCGGTGACGGTCGCGTCATTGACCTTCATCGTAGAAGAACTGGTGAAAGACAGGCGGGCTGCAACGGTCGCGTTAGTGGCGAAGTTGAAGTCAGATTGATAAAACGCGAGTTCGCCTGTCCCGGTATAGGTGCCGCCCGACAGATGCGTGAGCGTCGAGCTGTTGATGATGAAAAGCGTCGCGCCCGCACCGATATTAAAATTGCCGGCATTGCTGAACGTGCCCAGCAAATAGCGGGTGCCGCCGGTGCCAAGCAGCGCGTTCAGGACACCGGTCGAGGTATTGGTGAACCCTCCGGGTGCGAAGAACTGGGCATACTCGCCTGACCCCGCGGATGATGTCAGCGTGACGGTGCCCGCGTTAGTCGAAACACCGTTGAGGGTCATGGTCGTGTTGGGGCCGCCGGACGTGGACGCATCCTCGACACGCAGGTTCCCGCCCGACTGTACGGTAACGGTGCCATTGAAGGTGGCCGAGCTGTCGAACACCTGAACCTGGCCGCCCGACGTCACAGTCAGGTTATTGCTGATACTGGCGGCAGCGACGGTCATGGTTGCCGACAGCGTGACCGCTCCCGTGCCGCTCAGGGTTATGCCCCCCGTGCCAATCGTGACGTTGCTGGCGAACGACACCGCCGCGTTCGCCTGGAAGGCGCTGCCGGAGGCGAAGGACACCGCGCCCGTATAGGATCCTCCCGACTGCTGCACAAAAGTCTGGCCCGAAGCGATGGCCAGGGTCGCGCCGGACGAAATTGCGATAGTGCCGGAATTATAAAGTGTGCCGGCCCCTGCCAACGACGTCGTGCCGGAGGTGATGTTGATCGTACTGCCCGAACTATTTGTAAGGCTGTTACCCCCGATATCGAACGTCGTTGAAGTGTTGACGTTCATCGTGCCGCTGTTGATGAACGTGCCGACGATCGTGCGCGCGCCGCCGGACCCGGCATTGATGTTGAAGACCCCGCCCGAGAGGTTGTTGATGACCGCGCCGGTGGCGTCGAGGGTCGCGTAATAGCCGGCCGTGGAGGTCAACGTCA
>CANISR010000150.1 GCA_947470105.1 Fidelibacterota bacterium
AACTGGACGCGCTCAAGCCGATCCAGAAGCACATCAACCTCTACACTGGCTTCAATGCCTTCCGCGATAGTTCACCGTTGCTGTGCCACTACACCGGCTGGGTGATCATGCGTACAGGGATGGCGCCGGAAAACGGCGACAACCGCCCGGGCGAAACCCTCGACGTCACGGTCTCCAAGAAAATCGGCCGCACCACGCGCTTCCAGCACCTCACGGCCACGGCCACCGGTGATGCGCGCACCAGCTTCTCTTACGAAAACGCCAACTCGCCCAATGCCCCGGAATGGTCGCCGGTGAACTTTTATACCCGCCTGTTCGGACCGGATTTCCAGGACCCCAACGCGCCGACTTTCAAGCCGAACCCACGCATCATGGCGCGCAAGAGCGTCCTTTCCGGCGTGATGGATGAAACGCAGGAGCTGACGAAGACCCTGGGCGCCGCCGATAAGCAGCGGCTTGAGCAGTACTACACCGGCCTGCGTGAACTTGAGCGCCAGTTCAGCCAGCAGCTCACGAAGCCGGAGCCGCTCGCGGCCTGCCACCCGGCCAAGGCGCCGCAGGAAGCCAAGACCGGCAACGATTCCACGCTCACCGCTGAACGCCACAAGATGATGACCGATCTGCTGGCCATGGCGGTCGCTTGCGATCAGACGCGCGTCTTCAACATGGCCTACTCGGCCGCCTCCGCGAACACCATCAAATCCGGCTACGAGAAGCCGCACCACACATGCACCCACGAAGAACCCATCGACGATGCGCTCGGCTATCAGCCGAACGCGTCCTGGTTCATCCGGCGGTCCATGGAAAGCTGGGCCTACTTCGTCGATGCCTTCGGCAAGATCAAAGAGGGCGACGGGACCTTGCTCGACAACGTGCTGATTTACGCGACGACGGACCATGCGCATGCGCGTACGCATTCCCTCGACGGCATTCCGGTGATCACCGCGGGCCGCGCGGGCGGGAAGGTGAAAACCGGCGTCCACGTGAACGGCGCCGGCAGCCCTGCGGTTCGCGTCGGCTACACCGCCATGCGCGTCATGGGCGTCGATATCCCGTCGTGGGGTACGCGCAGCAACGGAACCTCCAAGGAAATCGGCGAAATCCTCGTCTAAAGATTCGGAAAAGCCCACATGCGATATCCAGCCCTGATCAGCATCGTAGCCGCGGCATGCATAGCCGCCGGCGGTGCATATGGTGCGTCTTCCCGCGAAGCCCAAGGGCGCGAAGACTACGTTCGGGACCCCATGCCGCCGGGCTTCCAGGTGATCTCCAGCGAAGTGGACGGGCCGGTCTTTGCCGACGCCAGTGGGCGTGCGCTCTATAGCTGGCCGGTGGGTTCACAGCGCAACGGCAATGCCGGTGAGCAGAAGGGCAAGCCCACCTGCGACAACACCAGGTACACCGAGAACGCGGGCCTCATGAGCCCGTATCCAGGCGGCCTCACGTTGCCCGAGGTCGAGACTCGGCCGAGTTGCCTCGATCTGTGGCCGGCGGTCTATGCGACCGCCGAGGATAAAGCCGTCGGCAAGTGGACGGTGGTTGATCGTCCAGACGGTAAGAAGCAGTGGGCTTATGACGGCTTCGCGCTCTACCGCTCGGTGCTCGACAAGGAGCCGGGCGACGTGCTCGGAGGCATCGCCCGCGGCGGCCGTGGCGGTGGCGGGGACGGGGGCACGCGTCGCGTGCCCATCACGCCGGCGGCCAATGTCCCGTCCGGCGTCAGCGTGATCAACACCAATACCGGCCGCATGCTGGTCACCAGCGACACCAAGTTCTCGCTCTATGCCTGGGACAAGGATGGTCCTAACAAATCGAACTGCGACGCAGTGTGCCTGGAATCGTGGAAGCCGGTGCTGGCGCCGCAGACCGCTATCGCGCCGGGCGAATGGAGCATCATCGAACGTTCCCCGGGCGTGAAGCAGTGGACCTTCCGCAAGCGCCCGCTATACACGCGCATCGACGACAAGCGCCCGCGCAGCCAGGAAGGCAGCGACATGCCTGGCTGGCACAACGTCTATGCCCAGCAGGCGCCGAAGCCGCCCGCGAGCTTCACGTCGCGGGACACGACCTCGGGCGTGGTGCTGGCGGACAGCAACGGCAAGACGATCTACACCTACACCTGCATCGATGACGCCCTCGACCAGCATGACTGCAGCGATCCCGATGCGCCTCAGGCTTATCGCCTGGCCATCTGCAGCGGGGGCAGCCAGGAGCGCTGCATGGAGAATTTCCCCTATGTGATGGCGCGCGCCGGCGAGAAGAGCGGCAATCGCACCTGGACGGTCATGGATATCGATCCCAAGACCGGCCACCGCGCGAAGCCCGGCCAGGCGGACGCGCTGCATGTGTGGGCCTATCGCGGCCGCCCGGTCTACACGTTCGCGAAGGACGTGAACCCGGGCGACACCTGGGCGGACGGCTACGGCGAACACCGCGCCACGCGCAACGGCTTCAAGGCGTTCTGGCTGCGGGATGACTTCTTTGGCGGCGCAAGCTGATTCACGGAGAATGACGATGAATGATCCTATGCTTAAAGGGCTTCTCGGCGCGGTAGCGCTTGGCGTTCTCTGTGCGGCTCCGGCGCGGTCCGCTGATCTTGAAAATGTGAGGGGCGGCGCCATCGGCTACGCTCTGACGACGCTGCACTGGGCCACCTATCAGACGCCCGGCGCTAAGGAGTGCCCGAACGGGTTCAATGACGGCCCGCGCGAGCAGTTCAAGGTGCTGTTCCCGGAGGACAAGCGCAAATACACGCTGATGGAAACCCAGATCGCCCGCGAAAGCGAAGGCTGGCATCCGCAGCTCGACGGCGACCATGGCTTCCCGTTCTATGAGCCGCAGACCAAGACCGGTCTTGGCATGAACCTCGACGGCAAGGTCGGCCCCAACGACTTTACGACACCGGACGGCGTACCGGGGGTCGATAACCAGCTCTACCGCGCTCTGGGATGCATCCGCAGCTACCGCGATGGCCAGACCGCCAACGATTTCTTCGACAACCAGGAAATCCAGAAGACCTCCTATAATCGCAGCATGTTCGAGATCACCGGCGTTGACAGCCTCGCCAACGACGACAGCGTCGAGGTGACCTGGTACCGCGGGCTTGATCAACTCATGACTGACGCCACCGGCGAGAACGTCGTGCCGGGCGGTTCCCAGCGCATCGACGCACGCTTCGGCAAGCGATTCATCCAACGCATGCATGGCAAGATCGTGGACGGCGTACTCATTACCGAGCCCGCCGATATTACGTTCCCCTGGGCAACGTTTGGTCTGCCTGCGGATGAGCTGATCCGTGGCATGCGTCTCAACCTGAAGCTCACGCCGACGGGCGCTTTGGGCCTCATGGCCGGCTATGCCGATATCGACATGTGGTACAACCAGACCATGCGGTCGGAATCGACCCATCACCAGAGCTATGGCGCATTATCGCCGCCGTCGCTCTACAAGGCTTTCCGCCGTCTGGCGGACGGCTATCCCGATCCCAAGACCGGCCACAACACTGCGATCTCGTCGGCGCTGCGCGCGGGGTTCACGCAGGTTTATGTCCTGCACCCTGAGCAGAGTGTGGCGCTCGACGCCGGGAAGCCGGGTTCAGAGAAACAGACAGCGAAAGCTTCCGAACAGATTGAGACGACCGCTCCCGTCAGGGATGCAAAGAGATAGGGGAGGAGAATACCACGGAGGTTTGCGGGCGCCGTTGAGGGACGGCGCCGGCGGCTAACGTGCCCGGCCTGCAACACTTTTCCATCATCTTTCAAATCGCTGAAACAATCCTGGACAGTATTCCGGGGGGGCGGGGTAGAACCTGACCACCGTAAAACCGTCCCATAAGGGGGAACCATGATTTCGTTTAAGAAGAGCGCTTTCGTAACCACGTCGACGCTCGCTATCGCCGCCGCAACATTCGCCGGCGCCGCTCAGGCTCAAACCACGCAGACCGCCCAAGCCGGCGCCGTGGAAGAGATCGTCGTCACCGGCACGCGCGTTGTGCGCGACGGCTACGAAGCGCCGACCCCGCTCACGGTCGTGGGCGTAGAGCAGTTCCAGCAGGCGTCCACCAATAACACCATCGATTACCTCACCACCCTGCCGTCGTTCGCGGGCAATTACACCCCGCAGAACTCGACCCAGAACGTCTCGGCCGGCACCGCCGGCACTGCGTCGGTCAACCTGCGCAATCTCGGCACCACCCGCACCCTGGTGCTGGTCAACGGCCAGCGCTCCGTGCCTTCGACCATCACCGGACTGGTGGACGTCAACACCATCCCCAGCCAGCTCATTGAACGCGTCGACGTGGTCACCGGCGGCGCCTCGGCGGCCTACGGCTCCGACGCCGTGTCGGGCGTGGTCAACTTTGTCCTCGACACCAAGTTCACCGGCGTCAAAGGCGAAGCTTCCGGCGGCGTCACCACCTACGGCGATGACCGTAGCTGGAAAGTCGCTCTCACCGGCGGCACCACCTTCGCCGGCGACCGCGGCCATTTCATCATCAGCGGCATGATCAACCACCAGGACGGCGTGCTCGACGGCGGCCGCGCCTGGAACAACACCGGCCTCCAGATCATCACCAACCCGGCTTATAGCGCCACCAACACTTCCGTCCCGCAGCGACTGCTGCTGGACAAGGTGTCGCTCTCCAATGCCACGCCGGGCGGTATCATCGTCTCGGGCGCGCTCAAGGGCATCGCCTTCGGTCCCGGCGGCCAGCCCTATCAGTTCAACTACGGCTCCATCGTCTCTGGTAGCGCCATGTCCGGCGGCGACTGGCTGACCGCGAACCTGCACACCGTCGGCCAGTCGATCGAACCCTCGGGCGGCCAGCGCAACCTGTTCGTGCGCGCCTCCTACGCGGTGACCGACGAAATCGAAGTGTTCGTGCAGTCCAACTGGTACGAGAACAGCAACTTCTCGAACGCCTATCCGAACGACAACTACTTCGGCGGCCTGACCATCAAGACCGACAACGCCTATCTGCCGGCGGCAGTCCGTACCCAGGCCCTGACGCTCGGCCTGACCACCCTGACCATGGGCACCTCGCTCACGGAACTGGGCCCGAACTCGATCCTCACCCGCCGCAAAGTGCTGCGTAACGTCGTTGGCCTCACCGGCAAAATGGACGCCTTCGACACCGCCTGGACCTGGGACGCCTATTACCAGACCGGCGTCTCGATGGGCTCTGAATCGTCGCTGAACACCCTGTACTTCCCGGGCTTCACCGCCGCGGTCGATGCGGTGGCGGCGCCGAATGGCTCCATCGTCTGCCGCTCGACGCTCACTGCCCCGAACAACGGCTGCGTGCCCTACAACGTCTTCGGCACCGGCGTCGCGTCCGCCGCTTCGAAGCAGTACGTGGTCGGCACGTCTCACCGTAACCAGCGCTTCGTGCAGAACGTCGCGGCGGCCTCGATGGCCGGCGAGCCGTTCAGCTCGTGGGCCGGCCCGGTGTCGCTGGCGCTCGGCATCGAACACCGCTCCGAAAAGGCGAGCGGCTCTTCGACCGTGCTCGACCGGACCCGCCCGGCCGTGTTCTTCGCCGGCAACTATCTGCCGACGTTCGGCAGCTACAACGTCACCGAAGGTTTCGCTGAAACCGTCGTGCCGCTGGCCAAGGACACCGTGTGGGCCCAGTCGCTGGACCTGAATGCCGCCGTTCGCGGCACCAGCTACTCGAACTCCGGTTACGTCACCACGTGGAAAGTCGGCGCCACCTATCAGCCCATCGCTGACCTGACCTTCCGCGCCACCCGGTCCCGTGACATCCGCGCCCCGAACCTGAACGACCTCTACAATGCGGGTTCGACCACCAACCAGGTCGTGATCGATACCGGCCGTACCGGTCAGGGCATTTCCTACCTTGGCACCACCCGCGGCAATCCGGCGCTGGTGCCGGAAAAGGCCGACACCACCGGCCTCGGCGTCGTGATCCAGCCGCAGTTCTTCCCGGGCTTCTCGGCCTCGGTCGACTACTGGAACATCGATCTGGGCGGCGCCATCAGCACCATCAGCGCACAGAACATCGTCGACCTGTGCTCGCAGGGCGCCACCTCGTTCTGTCAGGCGATCAACAATGGCCAACCGCTTAATCCGGTGGGCGGCTCGGGCGCCAACCAGATCAACATCCAGCCGTTCAACCTCGCACAGCAGCTCGTGCGCGGTGTTGACCTGGAAGCCAGCTACCGTACGCCGCTGGCGGCCATCAACGACAGTTGGGAAGGCAACATCGGCTTCCGCGTGCTGTCGACGTTCTTCATCAAGAACTATACCAACAACACGCTGACCCCGCCGACCGACAGCGCCGGCCAGAACGCCGGCGGCGGCCCGCCGGACTACCGCATGACCGTGTCGGCCACCTACAGCAACGACATCATCAGCGCGACGATCTCCGACCGCATCGTCAGCTCCGGCGTCTACAACAACACCTACGTAGTCTGCGCCTCGGGCTGCCCGGTGTCGACCACCGCCAACAACACGATCAATGCCAACAGCATCGCCGGCGCCATGTATTGGGACGCTTCTTTCAGCTACAAGTTCATGAACGATGGCGCGAGCAACGCCGAATTGTTCCTGAACGTAAAGAACATCACCAATAAGGACCCGGTGCTGGTCGCAGGCGGCCCGAGCGGCGTGCCCTACGACACGGTCACCACCAATGCGTCCAACTACGACACCCTGGGCCGCGTGTTCCGCCTGGGCGTTCGCTTCAAGATGTAAGACGCGACCTCTATAAGCACCTTGAGGGGCCGGCGGTGAAAACCGCCGGCCCTTTTTATTTGGGGCGCATGTTATGCTCGGCGTGGAGGGTTACATGAGCGCTCGAGAGAATCAGGACGCCCGCGAGGTCACAGCCAAGATTGCCGAAGGGTACGACCTTGTGCCTTACAATCCGAATGGCACAGGCAGTCCCGGGCTCGATCCCAGCCATCTGTTCGGCGTGGCGGCGCTGTATGGTGAGTTTCCCGGGCGCGGAGATATCGATGTGCTGGACCTGGGCTGCGGCGGCGGCGGGCAGATCCTGCGCGCGGCTGCGCAGACGACAGGCCGCCTGGTGGGGCTCGACATCTCCGGAGCCGCCTGTGCGGAAGCCGCCGGCCGGTGCGCAGCCCTCGGCTCCCGGTGTAAAATTCTTCATGCGGATCTTCTGGATCTCGACGTTGCCAGCATCGGGACCTTCGATCTGATCTATCTCGTCGGCGTCTACTATGTGGTTCCAGCGGCCGTGCAAAAGCTGCTGGTGGACGCCATCGCGGCCTGCCTGTCGCCTGGCGGTGTCCTCATGATCAGCTATTACTCGTCGCCGATCTGGCGTTCGATCGATGCGCTACGGCTAAGTATCCATGGCGCGATCGATCTCACGGCGCCGCCTGCGGAACGCATCCGTGCGGCTCGCCGCCATGTGGAAAGCATCGTTGAAAACGGTAAGAGCGATATCTCCGCCCAGATTACAACGCACGCGCTCACCTGCGATGAGCCGACATTTTTTCACGAGATGCTGGGCCCTGTACTGGCCCCGGTATCGACCGTGGCGCTGGAGGAGACCCTGGGCGCCGCGGGCATCCATTTTCTCAATTGGATATTCCCGGGGCCGTTCGCACAGGTGGCGACGCCACTGGCGCGCGCTCAGGGCGCCGATCGTATGGCGGGGGGCGGCTATCACTATGCGGTGTTTGCGAAAAATGCCGGCGTGGGCGGCGCCGACGCGTCGTGGAATAATGTGCAGTGGCAGACGCGGCTCCGCCGCGCGGGCGCATCTCAATTTGGGTTGGCGGTGTGCGCAGATCCGGCCTCCGGGCAGGGGCTGGAGGTCGCCAATTCGGCTACCGGGCGAGTTCTGGACATGCTCGCGGCCGGCCCCCGACCGTGGCCGTGGGTGTACGAGGAGATGGCCAAACAACCATCAGGCACAGCTTACGCTACGGCTGTGAAACGGGATTTTCTCACGCTGTGGCAGCAGGGGGTGGTGACGCCACTGTGGGCGGTATAGGTAACTAGCTGATAAATAATGGTATTTGGAAAAGTAGGCGGCAGCCAGCTCGTCATCGTCCCGTTTTCTTTTTTTCGATCGTTAGTCTACGTTAACGGGTGCCAGGACAAAGTCAGTCTCGTGGTCCGCGAGTGCATTGAGCGCGGGCCACGCTCCCCGTGAGCGAGAACGCCGCGGTGGGGGGAAAGCAATAGCAGGGGGTTCCACGTGATCGATCGTATCGAGATGGCCAAGCGCGCATATTCCACTAAGCGTCACATCGCCCAAAGTTTTGTCGGCGCCGTGTTGTGCTTCATGGCCGTGGCGCCTGCGGCGGCGCAGACCGCGCAAATCACCCCGCTGCCCATTGCCGGCTCCACATTCGGCGTCACGGTGCTCGGCGGAAACCTGTGGATGTCAATCGACGCCAACGCAGGGCGCACCGCGCCGGCGTGCGGCGCTTACTGCTACGAGGAATCCATCGTTCGCATCTCGACCACGGCAGGAACCGAACTTCTGCCGATGCCGGCATTACACTTTGTCTCCCCCCTCATGGTCGGCGGCGACAACAGGATTTGGGGCGCGGTCCAATACAACGCCCCGGTCGGCGTGTTGCCGGGGCCATCCGTGCATTTGCAGACCAATGCGGTCATTCAGTGCGGCCTCGTCAGCGTCAGAACCAACGACGACAACTATTCATTTTACCCGATCAACGCCGAGGTCTGCGGCCAGAACCGTTCGGATCTAGCGCCACTGCGTGATGGAAACCTTTGGCTGGTGGGCGCGGAAAGTCAGAGCCTGGCTAACCTTCATCTTGCCAAAATATCGACCAACGGTTTCTACACCCGCATTCCGATCTCGTTGCCAGCCTTGCCGTCGTCTTACCCGTCCGTGGCCGACGACAGCAAGAATAACGTCTGGTTTGCGTCCTCCACCGGCAAGATCGCGCGCTATGTCACGACGGCCCGCACCAACGGTCCGGCGGTCGGAACGGTGACGGAGTTCAGCATCGCCACAGGCCGGGTGATCAAGGCGCTGAAGCGTGGTCCGGACGGGAACGTCTGGTTCATCGAGAGCAGTGCATCATCCGCCACGGCCGACAGCATCGGGTTCGTAACGCCGGATGGCGCGGTGACCGAGTATCAGGTTTCTGCAACCGGGGCCGTGTTGTCGCAGATGATTCTGGGCCGCGACGGTACCATTTGGTATTTGAA
>CANISR010000151.1 GCA_947470105.1 Fidelibacterota bacterium
ACCTCCACCGCCTTCGGGCCCAACGCCGGCTTCGTCACGGGCTGGATCCTGTGGCTGGGCCGCGTCGCCGGCATCGCCGCCAATATGAGCGTGCTGTCGCTCTACGCCGGCGCGTTCTTCCCCGCGGTGGCGGGCGGCATCGGGCGCACCATCATGATCATCGTGGTGTGCATTCTTCTCACCGCCGCCAACGTGGTGGGGGTGAAGGAAGGTGTGCGCACCGTGGCGATCTTCACCGTCCTCAAGATCGCGCCCATCCTGGGGCTGATCGTGCTGGGCCTGCCGCATTACGGCATCGAAGTCATTGCGCCCTCGTCCCTGCCGACCTTGAGCGAGAGCGGGGGCGCGGCACTCCTGTTGATGTACGCCTTCGTCGGTTTCGAAACGGCCCTGGTGCCGGCGGCGGAGACCGCGAACCCCAAACGGGCCCTGCCGCGCGCCCTGGTCTACACCATGCTGACCACGGCCCTGCTCTACTGGCTGATTTCGGTGGTGTTCGTGTCGGTGTTGCCGCCCGCCACCATCGCCGCCGGCGGCGCGACGCTCGCCGATGTGGGCCGGGAACTGGCGGGCCCCGTGGCCGCCGTGGTGATCACCTTCGCCGTCGTGGCCTCCATCATCGGCAACACCGCCTCCGCCATGGTGGGTGTGCCGCGCGTGACCTATGCCCTGGCCGAGAACCACTGGCTGCCGGCCTGGTTCAGCCGCATCCACCCCAAATACAAGACGCCCGCCAACTCGGTGGTGTTCTACGGCGCCGCGGTGATGCTGGCCGCCCTGCCCGGCTCCTTCGCCGTGCTGGCCGCCGCCGGATCATTGGCGCGCATCATCGTTTACCTCATGTGCATCGCCGCCCTGCCCCGCGTGCGCGCCCTGGCCACGCCCGACATGATCGAAGGCGCCTACCGCATCCCCGGCGGCTACACCGTGCCCGCCCTGGCCGCCGTGATCTGCGTGTGGGCCTGCACCCAGGCCCTGACCCACTCCTGGGTCATCGTCGGCAGCGTCGCCTTCGGCGGGATGGTCCTGTTCTGGGTCACCCGGCGCGCGGCGAAAACCGCGTAGCTAACGCTTCGCATTACTTACACTCACACATGTCCCCCGCCGCGCGCGCGGGCGAACGGTTTTCATTTCGAACACCGGCTCGGGCGTCACCGGCTGTTTGGGCTTCACCAGACCCACGGTGATGTTGATCCCGCGGCAGCGGGCGCAGCGCCAGTTCATGTGGTTCACCGGCGTATTGGGGGCCGCGTTGCGCGCCGCCTTCACCTCGCCGATCTCCAGCCGCGCCTTATGGCCGCAGTTTCCGTTCAGGCAATGCAGTTCCAGGTGCGTGGCGCCCTGGGCCGCGCATTCGTCCAAGGTCGGTCCCGGCCTGACCCGGTGGGTAAAATCCATCTTTTAAGGCTCGTGCTTTAGGGCCGGGGTTTTAGGCCTAGGGTTCAAAATTGTTCTTGTTTTGTTCTTTTCCTGATTCTAGGCTGCTTTCAACACCAAACCAGTCTGGATGGAGGACAACATGGCGAATGCGAATGAGTGGGTACGGCAGATCGTGGCGGCGTCCGAGAACGAGACCCTGGCCACCGACGCCATCTGGAAGAGCCTCGATAAATACGCCGGCGCCGGCCCCAACGCCCTCATGCGCGTGCGCGATGTGCTGGAATGCATCGATAACCAGTTGATCGAACGGAACGACGGTCCGGTCATGCGCGGCCTGTGGGTGCGGGTCGCCGACTATATGGAACGCATGCAGGAAGGCCTGGCTGCGGCGTAAAGCCCGCTATTTCCGCTTTCGCCGGAAGCAGTCGTGGGCATGGTCGTCGACGATGCCCACGGCTTGCATCCAGGCGTAGACGATGGTCGGCCCCACGAACTTGAAACCGCGACGTTTGAGTTCTTTTGAGATCTCCTCGGACAGCTTCGAGGTGATGACGCGGGTGTGGCCGTCGCCTTTGATGACCTTGCCTTTGGTGAAGGACCAGCAGAAGTCGCTGAAGCTCTCGCCGGCCTCCTTCATCTCGCAATAGATCTGCGCGCCCTTGATAGTGGCCTCGATCTTGGCCCGCGCCCGGATGATGCCGGCGTCCTTCATCAACCGCGCCACGTCGCGCTTGCCGAAGGCCGCCACCTTCTTCGGATTGAACCCGGCGAAGGCCTTGCGGAACGCCGGGCGCTTCTTCAGCACCGTGATCCACGACAACCCGGCCTGGAACCCCTCCAGCATCAGCATCTCCCACAACATGCGGGAATCCCGCTGCGGTACGCCCCACTCCTTGTCGTGGTAGGCGCGCATCAGCGGATCGTTTTGCGCCCAGGCGCAGCGATGGGGTTCGGTCATGCCCTAGTTGGGGATCGGCGGCATCGGCATGCTGTTGGGTCCGGGCACGCTGGGCGCCAGCGGGTGGAAGCGGCTGTAGTCACCGAGGGCCCGATAGGCGGCGTTGTCCCAGAGCACCTTGAAATTGTCGTTGCGCAGCACCTGGTAGTAGAGCTTGGGGTTGATGGCGATGGCCTGCTTCAACGTCTTGAGCGCCGCGGCGGTGTTCTTCATGGCGAGGTAGACGCGGGCCCGGTCGGCCAGTGCGTCGTCGCTTTTGGGATCGAGCGCCAGGCGCTTGTCCACTTCCGCGAACGCTGCGTCGAATTTCCCGGCCGCGATGGCGTCGCCAATGTGATTGGGCAGGTCGCGGGCCTGGAGGACGTTGTAGATGCGGCGTATTTCCTTGGGCGGCTCGGGATTGTCGTCGACGCGGATGTCGTACAGGTGGTCGCCGTAGCCGGCAACGCTGCGCTGGGCAAAGATCATGACGCCGGCCGATTGCCGGCCGCGGCGGTCGCCGCCGGCGGCTTCGGCGGCTTCCAGCACCGCGATCAGCCGTTCGACCAGCGGCAGTTTCTGCGCCGTCGTCTTGACGTAGGTGATGGCCATGGAATTCTGCACCTCGGGGCCGGTCATGGTGTTGGCCTCGACGCAGAAGTTGGGCTGGCAGATATGGCCGGCAAAGCCGCTGTTGCTGGACCCGGTCCAGCCCGCGGAGCGGCCCTTGGTGTCGACGATGGCGAATTGCCGGTTGAGGGCGCCACCGTCCATCTTCACCAGCATGTCGCGCACTTCCTCGGCGGAGAAGCCGCGCTGGATCAGCGTGAGGCCGATCTCGCCCATCATGGGATTGGAACTGGCCTGGCTGGCGATGGCCCCGACACCGGCCATGCCATAGCGCACGCGCGCGCCGCTTGTGGGTGTCCGGGACTGCACGGCCACGCCCAGTTGGCCCGTCTCGGGGTCATACGCGACCACCGAGTAGGTCGCATGGGCCGCCGCGACGCTCAGTCCGAGCATTGCCGCAGTCAGAACAGCCAGTCGTTTCAGCATTTCCGTTTCCCCTATTGTTCGCTTCTACCCGGATATCCCCGACGCAACTGTGCGCCAGCCCAAATCACCTGACAAGATTACCTAAACGGTCGGCGCAAGGTCCATCGCCAGGCGTTCCACCGTTTGAATGTACTGCGGCGCCGTTGACGGGTCGCGCGCCACCGACGCAAATACGTCCTCGCCGTTCAGCCATTTCCGCTCACTGTCTTCGGTAGCCAGCGCCACGGCCACGGCGTGATTCATTTCGTATCCCGCAACAGGAAAATTCAGCACCCGCATCGCAATGGACAGGATCATACGCCAGATATTCAGCACCAAGGTGCGATCGGCCGGCGCCTGCGTGTCAACTTGTTGAAAATTCACATAAGCGGCGACGCAGGCGTCAACGTCACGTGACACCGCGCCCCGGCATGACAAGGGGCGCGCCTCATAAATCGTACACTCCGAATTGTGGAGGAGCGGGCACGGTATCCTGGCCCTCAACCGCTCCCCCGCGGACAGCCCGCGCGTCGCTGACTCGGCCTCAAGAAAGGCCGCGGCACGCCCCGGTGTGCGGCGAAGAATACCGGCGATGTGGAAAGCCTCGGCGGCCGTGACGGTGACCTGCAACTGGCAGCAATGCGCGCAGCCGCGCCGGCACGCGAAGCCGCCTTCCGTGGCCGCGAGGACGGTCTTATCGAATTGCGCCACGACATAATCAACCGCATCCGCGCAGTTGGATCTGGACTGGTGGTCGCCGAGCAGCCGGGCCACATGGCGGACGTGGGCCTCGGCCCGGCGGGGGTCGCCCCGCATGTTCAGGGGAAGCTCGCGAAGGCGGTCATCCTCACGCTGAAGCGCGCGGCGCTCCGGTCTCGAAAGTCGCTCGCCCACTGTGCCCCTCGTTGAGTCTATCCTTCAAACGAGGATGGCAGGACCGGCGCGCTTAGGGAAGCAGCGCGCTGGCAAAGAAAACGCCCCGCAGTGACGAACTGCGGGGCGCTGGACTCCAGATTTGGAAACTGCGGCTTTAGGTGGGATCAAAGCCCCATCAAAAGTCTAACCCGCACATTACCTAACCTTTTGTTCTCTAAGCATAATCGCGTTACGCGTAAGCCGGCATCGGCAGGGCTTTGGCGGCGGCGACTTCGAGGCTCTTGGTGGCGCTCAGGATCGCCTTCTGCAGTTTGCTGAACGCGCGGTTCTCGATCTGGCGGACGCGTTCCCGGCTGATGCCGTACTCGGCGCCGATTTCTTCGAGCGTACGCGGGTTCTCGGCCAGGCGGCGTTCCTCGATGATGTGGCGCTCGCGGGCCGTGAGGCCTTTGAGGGCCGCGCTCAGCAAGGTGCTGCCCAGGTTGCGGTCCTGTTTGGCGCTCAGGGTCGCTTCCGGGCTCGGCTTGTCGTCCACGAGCAGGTCCTGGCGTTCGGTGTCGCCGTCTTCCGCCACCATGGCGTTCAACGACGCATCCGAGCGCGACAGGCGCCGGTTCATGTCGATCACTTCCGCCGGGGTCACCGACAGACGTTCCGCGATGGTCACGGCGGCTTCGTAGGGAATATCGCCCTCTTCATAGAGGCCGAGCTTCGCCTTGATCTTGCGCAGGTTGAAGAACAGCTTCTTCTGCGCCGCGACCGTGCCGACCTTCACCAGCGACCACGAGTTCAAGACGTACTCGTTGATCGACGCTTTGATCCACCACATGGCGTAGGTGGCCAGGCGGAAGCCGCGATCCGGCTCGAACTTCTTGACCGCGCGCATGAGGCCGACGTTGCCTTCGGAAATCAAATCCGACACCGGCAAGCCATAGAAGCGATAGCCCATGGCGATCTTCGCCACCAGGCGCAGATGGCTGGTGACCAGCTTGTGGGCCGCTGTTGAATCTTCGTGCTCGGCGAACGCCTTGGCGAGCATGTATTCCTCGCCGGGGTCGAGCACAGGGAATTTCTTGATCTGGGCCATATAGGCCGAAAGACCGCTTTCCGATGCGAGGACCGGAATTCTTGAACTAGCCATAACTCATCCTCCTTCGAAGACCCCGTCCTGGCGGGTCTCCGCTTTGCCCCCGGACATCCGGCGAGCGTTAGAAAGCGCTCCACAAGACAGCACAGATTGCCGTCCGGTAGCCGCGGGTCCTGTCACTCGGTTTGAGGGTGTGAGAATGCTGGCGTAGGCGCATTGTCACATCCTGCTTTGAGCAACATGACGCGCGAAAAGATCCACCCCAGGGTCGGACCTTCAGCGGCGGAAAGCCCACAAGGGCGCCTTCCGACGCGGCAATCTTATCAAAGCCGGTTGGGCGCGGTAAAGCAGAACCGGCAATCCAGCCATGCATAATTGTAACAGTGTTTTCAAAGGCTTGGCCCGGACTTGGCGGCCGAACGCCGCCAGCCGCGCGAAAATGCCGGGGTTGTTCTGGGACCTTTTCATGGGCGTACACCTTTATGTCCTGCGCGTGGGGGCCGCGTGCGGGAAGTGGGCCCCATTCAATTCACGTCTTCAGTCCTTTAACGCCGGAGAACCGGTTCGTGTTTCGCCCGCTCCGCTTGGACACAAAAGCAACACCGGCGCAACGTGGCCCGGACCGCGACGCTTTGCGTGCGCGCTATCTCACGGTGCGCCGCGAGACCGAAATCCTGGCGGCGAAGCTGACGCCCGAGGACCAGCAGATCCAATCCATGCCGGAGGCCAGCCCGGCGAAATGGCACCGGGCCCATACCACGTGGTTCTTCGAGACATTGGTGCTGGGCGCATTCGTACCCGGTTACGCGCCGGTGGATGCGGCGTATGGCCACCTGTTCAATTCCTATTACGAGGGCCTCGGGTCCCGCCACCCGCGGGCGGAGCGCGGACTGCTGACACGGCCCAGCGCCGCTGAGGTGACGCGCTACCGCGCCGAGATCGACGCGCGCATGGTGGATTTCATCGACGCCGCAAGTCCGGAGACGCTGGCCAAGGCCGTGAGCGTGATCACGCTCGGCACCCACCATGAACAGCAGCACCAGGAGCTGCTGCTCATGGACATCAAGCACGCTTTCTCGCGCAACCCGCTGTATCCCGCTTATGCGCCGGCGCGAACGGCGGCGCACGGAAGTCCCGCGCCCTTGCATATGATCGGCTTTGCCGGCGGCGATCACTTCGTCGGCCATGACGGCGAGGGCTTCGCCTTCGACAATGAATTGCCGCGCCATGAAGTGAAGCTGCACCCCTATGGTCTGGGCTCGCGCCTCGTCACCAACGGAGAGTGGCAGGCCTTCATGGCCGACGGCGGCTATAAGCGCCCGGAGTTGTGGCTCGCCGACGGCTGGGCCTGCGCCCAGCGTGAGCAGTGGTCGGCGCCGCTGTATTGGTCCGCCGAAAAATCAGGCCAGCGCTTCTCACTGCAGGGGCTTGTGGAGATCGACGCGGCCGCGCCGGTCTGCCACGTGAGCTATTACGAGGCCGACGCCTATGCCCGCTGGGCGGGAAAGCGCCTTCCCCTGGAAAGCGAGTGGGAAACCGCCGCGCGCCATATGTCCATGGCCGGGAATTTCCTCGATAGCGGCGCCCTGGATCCGCAACCCGCCAAGGGCAGCGCCCGTTTGGCGCAGATGTTCGGCGATGTGTGGGAGTGGACGTCCTCGGCCTACGCCGCATATCCCGGCTTTAAGCCCTTCGCCGGACCAGCGGGGGAATACAACGGCAAGTTCATGATCAATCAGGTGGTGCTGCGCGGCGGGTCCTGCATCACGCCGGCCCAGCATATTCGTGCGTCCTACCGGAACTTTTTCTACCCGCACATGCGTTGGCTGTTCTCCGGAGTTCGCCTGGCGGAGGACCGATGACTGACGTAATCGACAGGAGCCCCGACTTTGCCCCCCTCGCCCCCGCGCTTGCCGTCGCCCGCACGCGGGCAGACGATGCCGCCCACACACTCTTCTACAGCGATGTGGTGGCGGGGCTTTCGGCCACCCCCAAGGCGCTGCCCTGCAAATACTTCTACGACGAGCGCGGCTCGCAGTTGTTCGAGGCCATCGTCCGCACCCCCGAGTACTACCCCACCCGCGCCGAGATCGAGATCCTGACCATCAACGCCCAGGAGATCGCAGCCCTGGTGGGGCCGTTCGCGCATCTGATCGAATTCGGCTCGGGCTCCAGCCACAAGATCCGTCTGCTGCTGAAATCCATGCCGGAGCTGGCGTCCTATATCGCGGTGGATATCTCGCAAGACTATCTGACCAAGGCCACCAAGATGCTGTCGCGGGAATTCCCCGACCTGCCCGTGGTGCCCCTGTGCGCCGACTTTACCCAGCCCTTCGCCCTGCCGCGCGTCGCCCGCCAGGGCCGGCGTGTGGGATTTTTCCCCGGCTCCACCATCGGCAATTTCGCGCCGGAGGAGGCCGCCAGCTTCCTGGAGCAGACGGCCCGCTTGCTCGGCAGCGGCGGCGGCATGCTCGTCGGCGTCGACCTCAAGAAGGATTCGATCGTACTGGAGGCTGCCTACAACGACCGCGCCGGGATCACGGCGGCGTTCAATCGCAATCTGCTGCAGCGGATCAACCGCGAGCTCAGCGCCAACTTCGACCCGGAGGCCTTCAACCACCGCGCCATCTATAATGCCGGTGAAGGCCGCATTGAAATGTATCTGGGCAGCCGCGTGGAGCAGTCGGTGCATGTGGGCGACCGCTCGTTTACCTTCGGCCGCGGCGAATCCATCCACACCGAGAATTCCTACAAATATTCCCTGGCGGAATTCCACGCCCTCACCCACAGCACCGGGTTCACCCACGGCCAGGTGTGGATCGACCGCCGCAGACTGTTCAGCCTGCATTATCTGGTGGTGCGATAGGACGCAGCGCATAATTGTACCTGGTACATTTATTCGCCCCAGCCCTGCCACAACTGCGCCACAACCCTCGGCCAAGTTGAAGCCATCGATTCTTCTGGAGGGTATCCATGACCATCAAGAAAACCTTGGCTTACGCGCTGGCCGCCGTGTTGTCGTTCGCGACCGTGGCCCCGGCTTTTGCCCAAGGCCGCAATGACGACCGCCGCGGCGACAATCGCCGTGACAATGACCGCCGCGGTGACCGTCGCGATGACCGGCGCGACAACGACCGGCGGGGTGGCCGCGAATGGAATGGCCCGCCGCGCGCCGATTGGAACTGGCGCGGTGATCGCCGCTGGGACGGCGGCGCCCGCCACCGCGTCATGGTGCGCCGCCCGCCGCCTTATGCCTATTACCGCCCCTACCCCGTGGCACGGAACCGCTGGTACCAGAATGTCTATGTTTATCGTCCTTACGGGGTCGCCTATCCGGGCTTCGGCTTCTATTACCGCGACAATGATGCCGCCCGGTTCCTGGGCCTGACGGCGCTCAGCTTCGTCGCCCTCAACGCGCTCAATGAATCGCAGCAGCGCGCCCATGAGCAGGCCATGATCGAGGCCGCCAACGCCCGCATCGGCGATTCCATCGATTGGGAAGAAGGCGGGCGTTCGGGCACCGTCACCGCGGTGCGCGACGGCCAGACCGCCGACGGCCGCCAGTGCCGCGAGTTCCAGCAGACCGTCACCATCGGCGGCAACAAGGAAGAAGCGTACGGGACGGCGTGCATGCAGCCCGACGGCACCTGGCAGGTCGTCAACCAGAACAATTAGCCCTTCGCCCAAATAAAAACGGCGCGGTCCAGTTACGGACCGCGCCGTATGCGTTTCTCAGGCTCTTACTGGCCGTGGAACGTCTTCGCGGCGACGAT
>CANISR010000152.1 GCA_947470105.1 Fidelibacterota bacterium
ATGGCCGCGGTCACCAACTTCATCGTCACGCCACTGACCTTCCTGTCCGGCACCTTCTACACCATCGACCGGCTGCCGCCGTGGGCCCAGTTCCTGGCCCACTACAATCCGTTCTTCTACAATATCGACGGCTTCCGCTACGGCTTCCTCGGCCAGGAAGGTACGCGGCCGTTCCTGGGGATCGGGGTGCTGATCGGCGTCAATATTGTGGGCTTGACCTGGACCTACCTGGTCATCCGCAGCGGCTATAAGCTGAAGGCATAAGCGTTAAGTTTTTCTGACGGGTGGCGTTGACAAAACCTATAACCGGCGTATGAATCCGTTTCGTCGGGCGGTCTCAGGGCCGCCCGAAACTTTTTCCGATCTGCTTCTGATGTGTTGAACGTACGCCTCACAGGAAGGGCGAAGGGATGAGTATTTCCGTAGTGATGCCGACCTATGCGCGCACCGACGTGATGTTCGATCACGGCGAGGGCGCCTGGCTGTGTACGGTCGACGGCCGCCGCTTTCTTGATTTCGGCGCCGGTGTTGCTGTGACAGCGCTCGGACATGCGCATCCGCATCTGGTCGAGGTGCTGAAGACCCAGGCCGGAAAGCTGTGGCATTGCTCGAATCTCTACCGGATCCCCGGCCAGGAGCGGCTGGCCCAGCGGCTGGTGGATCACTCCTTCGCCGACACGGCGTTCTTCTGTAATTCCGGCGCCGAAGCCATGGAATGCGCGCTCAAAGTCGCGCGGCGGTTTCATCAGGCGAATGGCGCCAAGGACAAATACCGGGTGATCACCGCCCGCGGCGCTTTCCACGGCCGCACACTGGCGACCATCGCCGCCGGTGGGCAGGCGAAGCACCTGGACGGCTTCGCCCCGGCGGTCGATGGCTTCGATCAGGTGGCCTTCGGCAATCTCAACGAAGCCAGGGCTGCGATTACCGCGCAGACCGCTGCCGTGGTGGTAGAGCCGGTGCAGGGCGAAGGCGGCATAATCCCTGCCGACGCCGCATACCTCAAAGGCCTGCGCGCCATGGCCGACGAGTTCGGCCTGCTGCTGATCTTCGACGAAGTGCAATCCGGCATGGGCCGCACTGGTAAGCTGTTCGCACACCAGTGGTCGGACGTCACGCCGGATGTCATGGCGCTCGCCAAGGGCCTGGGGGGCGGCTTTCCCATCGGCGCCTGCCTCGCCACGGAACGCGTCGGCGAAGTGATGACGCCCGGTAGCCACGGCTCGACCTTTGGCGGTAACCCGCTCGCGACCGCCGCCGGCAACGCTGTGCTCGATGTGATGCTCGCGCCCGGTTTCCTTGACCACGTCAACGCCATGGCGGGGCTGTTGTGGAGCAAGCTTGAACACGTCGTGAAAAAGCACGGCGGTATTTTTGAGCAAGTTCGTGGCCAGGGCCTGATGCTTGGGCTCAAATGCAAAGTGCCCAACGGCGACGTGGTGGCGCGGCTGTTCGCCAATGGACTGCTGGTTGTCGGCGCCGGCGATAATGTCGTGCGTCTGGTGCCGCCCCTAATTATCGGCGAGAGCGAAATCGACGCCGCAGCCGCCATCATCGACCTCGCCGCCGGTCAATTGGCCGCGGCGGCGAAATAGCCCTTTCAATCCATAAACCTGCAAGGCGTTCCGACATGGCGCTGAAACATTTTCTCGATTTGGATGTTATGACCGCGCCGACCTTGCGCGACATCCTCACGTCCTCGGCCAAACTCAAGCAGGGCAAAGGCGCCGGCCAGCCGCTGGCGGGGCGGACCCTCGCCATGGTGTTTGAGAAGCCGTCGACCCGTACGCGAGTATCGTTCCAGGTCGGCATGCAACAATTAGGCGGGAACGTCGTGACACTGTCGCCGCAGGAAACCCAGATCGGTCGCGGTGAAAGCATCGCCGACACGGCGCGGGTGCTGTCGCGTTATGTGGATGTCATCATGATGCGGACGTCCGCCCCGGAAAAACTCGCGGAGCTCGCGCGCTATGCTACGGTGCCGGTGATCAATGGCCTGACCGATGAATCACATCCCTGCCAGATCATGGCCGACATCATGACCTTTGAGGAGCGCAAGGGCGACATCAGCAACGCGGTAGTGGCCTGGTCGGGCGACGGCAATAACGTCGCCACCAGTTGGATCCACGCCTGTGCTCATTTCGGATTTGAGTTGCGCCTGGCCTGTCCGGCCGGCCTGCCGCCCTCGAGCAAAGCCTTGGCCTGGGCCAAGGACCGTGGGGCTAATGTGTCCGTGACGACCGATCCCTTCACCGCCGCCAAGGACGCCGATTGCATTACTACCGATACTTGGGTGTCCATGGGCGACGACGCTGGTAATCGTCACGCCATGCTGCAGCCGTTTCAGGTAAACGAGAAACTCATGGCGACGGCGAAAGCCGACGCCATCTTCCTGCATTGCCTGCCGGCCCACCGCGGCGAGGAAGTCACCGCAGGCGTCATGGACGGCCCGCAATCCGCGGTCTGGGACGAGGCCGAAAACCGCCTGCATGCCCAGAAGGGTGTTCTGCTGTGGTGCTTGACCTGATGCCTTCAGGCGCCCCCGATGTCTGTCTCCCTTTCATCTTAAGCGGCGGCGCGTTCCGGGGCCGGTTGGTGCGTCTCACCACGGCCGTTACTGAAATCATCACCGCCCACAAGGATCCTGAACCGGTTTCGCTGCTTCTGGCCGAGGCCATGGTGGCGGCCGTGGCGCTGGCCAGCGGCCTTAAATACAAGGGTGTTTTCACCCTTCAGGTCCAGGGAAAGGGCCCGGTCCATACGCTGGTGACCGACGTCACCAGCGACGGCCATCTGCGCGGATGCACCAAGTTCGACGCCGATGAATTGGCGGCGGAAATGGCCAAGAGCAGGGCGGGAACGATCCACCATCTCCTGGGGCTGGGCGCCCATCTCGCATTCACCGTGGATCAAGGACCCGACACCGAGCGTTATCAGGGCATCGTCGAGCTGTCGGGGGAAACCCTGGCGGACGCCGTGCACCATTATTTCCGCCAGTCGGAGCAGTTAGAATCAGCGCTAAAGATTGTCGCCGCGCCGCCGAAAGATGGCACTGGGCCGTGGACGGCAGCCGCTCTCTTACTTCAGCGCATGCCTGAAGCCGGTGGGATTCCTATAGCCAACCGGGAAGAGAGCGACGATGCCTGGCGGACCGCAGTCATACTCATGAGCAGCGTGAAGGATGCAGAATTACTCGATCTATCACTGTCGCCTGAGCGCCTGTTACATCGGCTTTTCGTCACCATGGATGTGGGCGCCGCCCGTGCCCGGCCCGTGGTGGCTCAATGCCGGTGCTCAAGGGAGCGAAGCGAACGTATTCTCGCCTCATTTCCGGTAGAAGAAGTAAAATCCTACGCGGACAACGGCGAAATTCACATGACCTGCGAATTCTGCCGCTCCGACTATGTGTTTCTGGAAAGCGAGATTGAGGCGTTAGCGCAAAAGCAGCAGGCCGAACAAGCTTCGCCAGAAGAAAAAGGATAAAGCCATGAGCCATTCCATTCTGAAGAGTCTCGCGCGCCCCCTTTCCCTGGCGATTGTTCTCGCCGGCCTGACGGCGCAAGCCGGTGTCGCCGCCGCCGCGGATGTGGCGCCGGTTATTCGCTTTGCCGACGCGACCATGCTGAGCACCGACGCCACATCGCTCTCGATCACGGTGGAAGCCCGGCCGCCCAAGGAATATCCCCACGTGATGTCCCGCGCGCCGTTCACCGTCGAGCAGGCGGCCAAGGCCTGGGCAGAGTCCCATTTCTCCCTGAGCGGCAACAGCGTCAACACGCTGCGCATCACCGTGACCGAAGGCGATATCACCGAAAAGCTTCTGCCCAAGACCGGCGGCATCAAGGGTTGGTTCACCAAGGATCAGGCCGCGGAATACGAAGCGCGCATCGCGGTTCAGGTTGCCGTGGTAGATCCCACCGGTAAGGTGGTCGCGTCCGCCGACGGCAAGGCCTGGCATACCCGCACGGTGACCGAAGGCGCCACCGAGGCGGACAAGCGTCAGGCTTGGGCGGAAATGATCAAAGTGTCATTCGACAACCTGGACGCCGAACTTCAGCCGCGCATCCGCTCAACGATGTCGGGTTACGTTCACTAAACTGACGGCGGCGTTGCGCGGCGGATGTCTTTGCACGCCCTCACCATGACGCCGGGCCATGCCTCCGGCGTGACGCCTGGTCCACAGGGCTGATTTTCTCTGAGTGACTAGCGCCGGCCGATAAAGGTCAGGAACTCTTTGCGCGTCGAGGGATCATCGCGGAAAGCGCCCAGCATGGTGCTGGTGACCATGGACACGCCGGGCTTCTCGACGCCGCGGGTGGTCATGCACTGGTGCTCGGCTTCGACTACCACCGCGACGCCCTTGGGCTTGAGCACGTCGTTGATCGCGTTGGCGATCTGGGCGGTCATCTTTTCCTGAATCTGCAGGCGCTTGGCGTAAGCTTCCACCACCCGCGCCAACTTCGAAATTCCTACCACGCGTTTATCCGGCAGATAGGCCACGAACGCCTTGCCGATGATGGGCACCATATGGTGCTCGCAGTGACTTTCGAAGGTGATGTCCTTGAGGACAACCATCTCGTCATAGCCATCGGTTTCCTCGAACGTCCGGCGCAGAATTTCCTCGGGATCCTTGCCGTAGCCGGCGAAGAATTCCTCGTACGACCTCACGACCCGGGCCGGCGTGTCGCCGAGGCCCTCGCGCTGCGGATCATCCCCGGCCCAGCGAATCAGCGTGGCCACGGCGGCTTCGGCTTCTTCGCGGCTGGGGCGCGTTGGTGATTGGGGGGATGAGGTCATTGGGTCTGGTTTCTGGGGGCCTAATTTATAGCGCCTGTATCGTAAGGACTATCGAGAGAAAAGGCGGGGATTTCAATGTCAAAGCGTTCCCCGGCCGGAGTGCCCATCTCGTAGCTCCCCACCATAATCCCCGACGGCGTCGGCAGCGGGCAGCCGCTGGTATACTCAAAGTTGTCGCCGGGCTTGAGGACGGGCTGCTCGCCGACCACGCCGGGACCTTTGATTTCTTGCAGGCGGCCGAGCTTATCCGTGATGCGCCAGTGGCGGTTCAAAAGTTGAACCGTCTCCGGGCCGCGGTTTTCGATGTTCACACGGTACGCCCAGACGAAGTGGTCTTCGTCGGGCGACGACTGTTCCTCCAGATAGAAGGTCCGCACGGACACGCAGATATTGCGCGTCACTCTCTCGTACATGGCGGTCGGAGACTTTTGGCTCATTGTGATCCGGCAAATCTTCGTATCAAGAGACGCTTATATTGAACGCAAAGGTGTCCAGCGCAAGCCCGGGCTCTTACGCCAGGGCCTGACTCAGGTCCGCCAGGAGGTCATTCGGGTCCTCAAGACCCACCGACAGGCGAATGAAGCCATCGGTTATCCCGACTTCTGCGCGTTGCTCCGGCGTGAGGCGTTGATGCGTGGTGGTGGCGGAGTGACAGATCAAGCTCTTCGCGTCGCCGAGATTGTTGGAAATATCAATGAGCTTGAGTTTGTTGAGGAAGCGGAAGGCTGCTTCTTTGCCCCCCGCGACTTCCAGAGCAATGATCGAGCCGCCGCCGGTCATCTGGGTGCGTGCGAGCTGATACTGCGGGTGGCTTTCGAGCAGCGGATAGGCAACGCGCGACAGCGCCTTGTTCTTCTCCAGCGCGCGCGCGATCAGCAGTGCATTTTCGCAATGACGGCGCACGCGCAGGTCCAGGGTCTCCAGGCCCTTGAGGAGCACCCAGGCGTTGAAGGGTGACAGGCTGGGGCCGGTGTGGCGCATGAACGGCGTCAGCTTGTCGGTGATGAACTGATTGGACGCGAGCACCGCGCCGCCCAGGCAGCGGCCCTGGCCGTCGATATGTTTGGTGGCGGAATAGACGACCACGTCAGCTCCGAGCGTCAGGGGCTTCTGCAGGATCGGCGTTGCGAACACATTGTCGACCACAACCACCGCGCCGGCAGCGTGGGCCAGGCTGCATACGGCCTTCAGGTCGATCATCTCCAGGCCGGGATTGGAGGGGGTTTCGACGAACACCGCCTTGGCGGGCGTCGCGAGGGCCTTTTTCCATTGCGCAAGATCGGTGCCGTCGACGAATTCGGTGACGATGCCGAATCGCGGCAACAGTTCCGCGCAAATATATTGGCAGGAGCCGAACAGGGCGCGCGACGCGACCAGGCGGTCGCTGGTGCTGAGCTGGCAGGCGAGGGCCGCGAACACCGCCGCCATACCACTGGCCATGGCGCGGCATTCCTCGGCGCCTTCAATCAGGGCGAGGCGGCGCTCGAACATGTTGACCGTCGGATTTCGGAAGCGCGAGTAAACGTAGCGCTCAATATCGCCTTTGAAGGACTGCTCAGCCTCCTCGGCTGTCTTGTAGACGTAACCCGAAGTCAGATAGATCGCTTCGCTGGTTTCCATGAACTGGCTGCGCTCGGTGGCGCCGCGCACGAGTTGGGTCTGGAAAGCCCATTCACGCTGAGAGTCGTAATCGGTCGTCATGGTCAAGTCCTTGGCTTGCGGGCAATAAAAAAGCCCCCGACCGGAACCGGCGGGGGCGTGAGCCCTCGACCTTTTAGCGGTTTTTAACGTGGCCGCAATCCGGTCTCAAATCACCACGGACTCCTTGGTACTCCGCTGCCGGAACACGGTCAAGTTGGCTCAAGGCAGGGGCGTATTGCGGAACCTGAGAAGCTTTCTAATCTATTGAAACATCGCTATAACTCGGGTTCCAAAAGCCACATAGGAAATTCAACATGGCGAACGCTTTCGCCGACTATTTATGCTCTTTCACCACGGTCTTGAATTCCACCGAGGCCACCGACGGCGCCGGCCAGGCGATCACGGTGGATGCCGCAATCGCGCGCGTGCATCAGGCCATGCGCAAACTGGCGGGCACGCCGAACAAAGTCATGTTCGTCGGCAACGGCGGGTCGGCGGGAATCTCCGGGCACATGGCCATCGACTTCGCCAAGAACGGCGGCGTGCGTTCGGTGACCTTCAACGACGCTTCGTCGCTGACCTGCCTTGGCAACGACCTCGGCTACGACCAGGTGTTCGCGAAACAGGTGGAGATGCAGGGCTTGCCCGGCGACATCCTGATCGCGATCTCAAGTTCGGGAGAGTCCAAGAATATTCTTGCGGCGGTGAGCCAGGCCAAAGCCATGGGCTGCGAATGCATCACCTTGAGCGGCTTTGCGCCCGGCAACCGGCTCCGCGGGGCAGGGGCCACGAATTTCTATGTGGGATCCGGCGTATACGGTTTCGTTGAAACCGCGCACCAGGCGATCCTGCACGCGATCCTGGACACGGCCATGGGTTGGACCAGCGACGCTGCGATGACCCAGCCGCAGGGACGCGTCTAGCCGCCGGCGCGTTCAGCAATCTTACTATTGGCCCTTCATCTTGTTCTTGGGCAGCAGTTGTTTGCCAGTGATGAGGCTGACCGAATGCGCAGCGGTGATCATGGCGCCGAAGCTCAACATGATCGTGATTGCGACGTAAGGCATAAGGCGCGGCCGATGGGGGTTGGGTGGCTGCTTCAACTTCACGCGGCAAAGGGCGATTAGCCCCAGCTCTGCCACCAGCAGCACGAGGGTGAATATGAGTTCCGTGCTCATGGCTTGGCTCCCTGTGCGGGTGTGTCAGGGCCTCTCAGGGTTGCAACGGGGGGCTCACCGGGATCCCCGACCTCCCACGCGACCAACTCCTTGTTGATGAGGATGCGAAGATTGTAGATCGCGCGTACATCCTGGTAGTAACTCAACACGCGTCGGTACCAGTATGCTGCGGCTTTGATATTGACGTCGACGCCGTTGCCGTCCTGGTAGGCTGCGCCCAGAAGCAGCATCGCGGGCGGATAGCCCTTGGCTGCGGAATCCCACAGATATTTCATGCCGCTCTTCCAACTTGGGGCGATCCCGGCTTTTCCGTAAATGATCGAAGTTGCGACCATGTAACTCCCCGGCCCGTGACCCTGGGCGGCGGCCTGCTCGAACAGCGAAAAGGCCTGGAGATCGCTTTGCGGAACGCCAAGGCCGCTGGCATAGGCCGTGCCAAGAAAATACTGAGCGTCAGGGTCATTCTTCGCGGCCGCCGCGCTCAAGATCGCCATCGCCTTGGGGATATCCTGCGCCACGCCGTAGCCCTGGCCATAGCGTGCGCCGAGTTCGGCCTGGGCTTTGGTATCGCCTGCGGCGGCCCGTCGCTCCACCTCTGCAAATGGGAGCCGCGCTTCCATGCGGGGATCGACGGCGCGCATCTGGGCGCTATCGGAGGCGGCCGAATCGGCTGCGACAGCGGGCAAGCACCAAACGGAAAAAGCGTAAAGCAGGATGCCGGCGAGCGTACGGTTCAAAGAAAGCATTTTCTTAGCCACTAATCCTATGGAGCGGGAGCGGTTTTTGACACTGGGCGGAGCGCATCGGGCTCCGCCGGTACCGGCGCCGCCCATTCGCCGAGTTTGGTGCGGAACGCGTCGCGAACCTGCGCGGCGGTCTCGGAGCTGTCGATAATATAAGGAGTCAGCAGTACGATAAGCTCAGTCCGTTGCAGCGATTGAGACTGGTTCTTGAAAAGATTGCCGAGGATCGGAATATCCTTGAGGTAGGGAATTCCACTGTTGCCGCGGCTGTAGTTCTCGGAAATCATCCCGCCGAGCAATGCTGTCTGACCGTCATCAAGGGACAGGGTGGTGGTCAGCGAGCGGTTGATGATGAGCGGACTTTGGACGCCGGAGACATTGTTCTGCTGGGCGTCGCTCACTTCCTGCGAAACCGTGAGTTCTACGCGGCGGTTGGAATTAATCGTCGGCTGGATATTCAAAATGATACCGGTGTTGCGGTATTGAATGGACTGCAAAATAGAAGTGTTCCCGCCTACGGTGCCGCCGGTCGGCGACGCCTCCTGGGACGTGATGATAGGTACTTGCGTGCCGACGTTGATGGATGCCGGCTTGCCGCTGCTGGTGACGAGGCGGG
>CANISR010000153.1 GCA_947470105.1 Fidelibacterota bacterium
CTCCAACGTCAGCCTCAACCTCGCCGCCTCCTACGCCTTCAACCACCGCAAGCACCTCGCCAATCGCTTTGAATTGCGGGAAGGCCTGGTCGGACAGTGCGCCTACGAAAAGTCGCGCATCCTGCTGACCAATGTTCCGGGCGGCTATATCCACATCAACTCGGGCCTCGGCGAAGCAGCACCCCTCAATGTGATCGTGCTGCCGGTGGTATTCGAAGGCGAAGTGAACGCCGTCATCGAGCTGGCGTCCTTCAGCCAATTCAGTGAAACCCACCAGTCGTTCCTGGACCAGCTCATGGAATCCATCGGCATCGTGCTCAACACGATCGCCGCCAACATGCGCACCGAGGGCCTGCTCAAACAGTCCCAGTTGCTGACCGCAGAACTGCAGGCGCAGCAGGAAGAGTTGAAAAAGACCAACGACCGCCTGGAGCAGCAGGCCAATACGCTGCGTCAGTCGGAAGAATTGCTCCGCGCCAAGCAGGACGAATTGCAGCGCACCAACGTCGAGCTGGAAGACAAGGCGCAACTGCTGTCCATGCAGAACATGCAGGTGGAAGCCAAGAACCGCGAAGTGGAGCAGGCCAAGCGGGACCTGGAAGAAAAGGCCGAACAGCTGGCCCTGACGTCCAAGTACAAGTCCGAATTCCTGGCCAATATGAGCCACGAACTGCGCACGCCGCTCAACAGTCTCCTCATCCTCTCGAAACTGCTGTCGTCCAACAGCCAGGGCAACCTCACCGACAAGCAGGTGGAATACGCCCACTCCATCCACCACGCCGGTTCGGACCTCTTGGCCCTCATCAACGACATTCTCGACCTGTCGAAGATCGAATCCGGCACCGTCACTCTGGACGTCAGCGAAACCATGTTCTCGAGTTTGCGCGATCACATGGACCGCACCTTCGCCCAGATTGCCCAGGACAAGAAGCTCGAGTTCGCGGTGCAGATCGATCCGCAACTCTCGCGCTCGATGTTTACCGACGACAAGCGCCCGCAACAGATCATCAAAAACCTGCTGTCCAACGCCTTCAAATTCACCGAAGCCGGCTCCGTTAAGCTCAAGGTCACTCGCGCCGAAAGCGGCTGGTCGAGCAACGCCGAGCATCTGGACAAGGCCGGCCAGGTCGTCGCCTTCACTGTGGAAGACACCGGCATCGGTATCCCGCTGGAAAAGCAGCGCATCATCTTCGAAGCCTTCCAGCAAGCCGACGGCACGACCAGCCGCAAGTACGGCGGAACCGGCTTGGGCCTCTCCATCAGCCGCGAAATCACGCGCCTGTTGGGCGGCGAACTGACGGTCAACTCCACACCCGGCCGCGGCAGCGTCTTCACCTTGTTCCTGCCGGCGAACTACACGCCCACCGCCAAGGTGGCGTCACGCAGCATGCCGATCGCCAACGTCAGGGCCGCTCAAGCAGTCTCCGATACTATTCTCGAGCCCGTCATCGACGACCGCGATACCATCAACCGCGGCGATCCGACGGTATTGATCGTCGAGGACGATCCGCAATTCTCATCCATCCTGCTGGGACTTGCCCACGAATCCGGCTTCAAGGGTGTCGTCACCGGCGAGGGCGCCGCGGTCCTGCCGCTCGCCAAACGCTTCCGGCCTGACGCCATCACGCTCGATATCGGCCTGCCGGATATGGACGGCTACGCGCTGCTCGATCTTCTCAAACGTAATCCGGACACCCGCCATATTCCGGTGCATATCATTTCGGGCGACGAACAGCGTCGCCTCGGTATGGGCATCGGCGCTTATGGCTACAGCAATAAGCCGGTCGAGCCGGAATCCATCCGCGCGACGCTGACCGAAGTGAAAGGTTACCGCGAGCGGGAGAAGAAGCTGCTCGTGATCGAGCCCGAGACCAGCCACGGCGGCATCGCCGCCCTGATCGGCAGCGGCGAAGTCCAGGTCGAGAGCCTCTCCACATTGCCCGAATCCATCGACGACGTGGATGAAGGCCCATTCGACTGCATCGTGATCGACCTGACCGATGCCACCGAGAACGAGTTGATCAGCCAGCTCGAGCAGTTGCGCGGCTTCGATCTGCCCTTTATCGCCTTCGTGCCGCGCGACTGGACCGACAAGGAGCAAAACTACTTCAGCGACCTCAAGCTGCTCGATCGCCAGCATGTGGTGCGCACTCAGGCCCAGCTTCAGGACGAGGTGGCGCGCGTGCTGCACTGGCAGTTCGAGCGCCTGTCTGCCCCGGCGCAAGATCTGATGCGCCAAAGCCGCCAGTGCGATCCGCTGCTGGTGGGCCGCAAGATCGCGGTGGTCGATGACGACATTCGCAACATCTTCTCGCTCACCAGTGCGCTTGAAGAGCACGGCGTCGAGCTGCACTACGCCGAAAGCGGACGCTCTGGCATCGAACTGCTGCAGCGCATCCCGGATGTGGATGTGGCGCTGATCGACATCATGATGCCGGGGATGGATGGCTACCAGACCATCCAGGAAATCCGCGCCATTCCCAAGTTTGCCTCGCTGCCGATCATCGCCGTCACGGCCAAGGCCATGAAGGGTGACCGCCAGAAGTGCATCGAAGCCGGCGCATCGGACTACGTCGCCAAGCCCGTTGATATCGAACAGCTTGTCTCGGTCTTGCGTGTGTGGCTGCACCGTACAGACCGGCCGCGGGTGCTGAGGCGCACCGGGACCGACAATGTGGTTCAGTTGCCGTTGATGGGATAGGCCGTTGAACGTGCGTACCAACCCGGACCAGACTGGCGATACGGAAGCGAGCGCCGTCGGCGATGACATGCCGAAGGCCCGCATCCTGATCGTCGACGATGACCGGCATACGGCCCTGGCGCTCAATGCCGCGCTTGAAAAGATGGGCCAGATCCTGGTGGTGGCCCACTCGGGCGAGGAGGCGCTGCAACGCCGGCTGCACGAGGATTTCGCAGTCATTCTACTCGACCTGCAGATGCCGGGCATGGACGGCTATGAGACCGCCAGCCTGATTCGCGCGCGCAAACGTACCCGGCACATTCCCATCATGTTCCTGACCGCGGTGTTCCGCGACGACACTCACTTGCTCCAGGCCTATACCGCTGGGGCGGTGGACATGGTGTTCAAGCCGGTGGACCCCTTCGTCCTGGTCTCCAAAGTGCAGGTGTTCGTTGACCTGTATCTCAAGCAGGTCGAAATCCAGCGCGAGGCCGAAATTCGCCATCGCCTGCAGGAAGAGAATTTTCGCGTTCGCGCGGAAAAGCTTTCGGCCGAACAGGCGCTGCGGAGAAGTCAGGAACACCAGGAGGCCATGCGCCGCGCCGAGGCCCATCAGCGCATCCTGATCGAGGAGCTCTCACACCGGGTGAAGAACATGCTGGCCGTGGTCAACGCCATGGCCCGCCAGACCTTCCACAGCACGCCGGACCCTCAGGCCTTCGTCGACAAATTCCTCCGGCGCATCGAGGCGCTGGGGCGAACCCATGGCCTGCTCAGCCGTGAGAACTGGGGTACGGTGCAGTTGCGCGACGTCGCCAGCGAAAGCCTTGAAGCCTACATTATGGATGAAAAGCGCCGGGTGCTGCTGGACGGCCCGCCGGTGGCGCTGAAACCCAAGGCGGCGCTGGCGCTCGGCATCGTTTTCCACGAACTTGCCACCAACGCCATCAAGCACGGCGCGCTCTCGAACAACGACGGCGCCGTGGCCATCGCCTGGACGTTCAATGCTGACCAGCGCGTGCAATTGAAGTGGGGCGAGAAGGCAGGGCCGACCTGCGCCAAGCCCACGCGCAACGGTTTCGGCAGCAAGTTGATCCAATTGGAGCTGACCCACGAGCTGCGCGGATCCATCGATATGGTCTATGATCCGGAGGGCTTCCAGGCGCATATGAATTTCCCGGCGGAGGCCGAGAGCGCCCCCGACATAACTTTGGCAAGGACCGCCTCATGAAAGACGCCAAGGATATGAGAATTCTGGTGGTGGAAGATGAAACCATCATCGCCATGGACCTGCAGGGCATGCTCGAGGATGCGGGTTACCAGGTGATCGGCCCGGTGGGCACGGTCGACGATGCCCTCGGACTTCTGAACACAGAGCAGCCGGATCTCGCGCTGCTCGACGTGAACCTGGGCGGCGAAAATGTCTTCCGGGTCGCCAATACGCTCGCGGGTCAGAACGCGCAGATCATTTTTCTGACCGGGCACTCGGCCCAGCACCTGCCGGAAGAGCACCGCCACCGGCCCCTGATCACCAAACCCTACCTGCCGCGTACGGTGCTGGACGCGATCCAGCGCATCACCGTCTAATCGGATTCCCACAACTTAAGCGGAACCTCGCTTGCCATCCGGCGTTATGGCCCTGTGGCATAACGTGAGGTTTCAGATGCGCGGCGCTCTTCTTTGGATGCTTGGAATTCCACTTCCCGTCATTCTGCTGCTCTACCTTTTCCACGTTATTTAAACGTGGAAAGAGCCCTTTGGCCTGCGAGGCGGATGTACCCTCGCGGTCAAAGGCAGCTCTTCAGGATACGTGCGGGCAGTTGCCGAATTTCTGCGGGCAGATGCGGGCGCCGGCCGACGAGCACGGCGTCTTTTTCCCTTTGAGAAATTCCGTCAGGCCTGCGAGCGCTTGAATAAAGCGCTGGTCGGTGCGCACCGTCGGCAGGCGGATGTAAAGCGGTACTCCCTCGGCAGCGGCTAATTCCCGCATGGTCTCGTCGAGTTCCACCAGTGTCTCCACATGTTCGGAGACGAAGGCCACAGGCGCCAGAATAACCGGCACCTTATCGCGGCCGGCGCGCGCGATCTCGCTCTCAACCGACGGGCCGATCCAGGCCACGGGGCCGACGCGGCTCTGATAGCAGATCGACCAATCCAGGTCCTTGATGCCGAGGCGTTCCACGATGGCGGCGGTGGTCTGCTCCACTTGCCATTGATAGGGATCGCCGCGGGCGATGGTTTTTTCCGGCAGCCCGTGGGCGGAAAACAACACGCGTGGCCGCGCACCGGCGCTGCCGACGGTAGCAAGGGCCTCACGCACAAAGGCTGCAATGGGATCCACCAGGCCGTCGATGGTCGGATAGCAGCACAGGGTTTCCAGCGGAACGCTCAAGCCCTGGCGGCGCGCCTCCAGTTCCAACTGCTCGCATGACGTGGCGGTGGTGGTGATCGAGAACTGCGGATAAAGCGGGAGCACGACGATGCGAGTCGGGTCATAGCTCTTGAGATCGGCCACCACTTCCCGCGCCATGGGATGCCAGTAGCGCATGAACACAAACACGCGCACGCCTTCGGCCAGGGGCTTTGCCGCTTGCTCCAAGGCCGAGGCCTGGGCGCGGGTCTCATCGAGCAGCACCGAACGGCCGCCGAGCTTGGCGTAATAACCTTTGGATTTCTCGGCCCGGCCCCGCGAAATGGCGGTGGCGATCAGCCAGCGCAAAGGCTGGGGCAGGGCGATGATCTTGGGATCGTTGAAGAGATTGAACAGAAACGGGCGCACCGCCTCCGGGCTGTCCGGGCCGCCCAGATTGAATACGACGATCGCAAGCCGTTGATCCGCCACTTCCATCCCCCAGGATGTTACAAAAATCAAGTTATATCAATAATTTAGCGTACAGCAAGGGCCTGCGTACGCGTGGCTCCCTGCGGCTATGACATGGCTGTGACATAGGGCTCCCGGCCCTATGCTACGAGGCCTGCATGAACAGATTCGCCCTCATCGGCGCTTCATATAAGACCGCCGGCGTCGAAAAGCTCGGCCGATTGGCGCTGCCCAAGGCCGACCTTGAGCAGCGGCTGGCCGGCATCGCACGCGCCGCCGGCGTGGCAGAACTGGCCTATATCGGCACCTGCAACCGCATCGAGTTCATGGTGGCGGACAAGGATCCGCTGGCGGTCCAGGCGGCGCGCGACCGGATCGGCGAAGCGCTCGGCGCGGACGCGGGCGAGGCGCGCAAGATATTCCGCGCCTGGGCCGGCGAGGGCGCCATCGAACATCTGTTTCTGGTGGCCGCCGGTCTGGACTCGGCGCAAGCCGGCGAGCGGGAAATCTATGCCCAAGTGCGCATCGCCTGGGCCACGGCGCGGGCTGCCGGAACCTGCGGCCCACAACTCGACTATGTCTTCAACGAGGCGCTCAAGGCCGCCCAGGATGTGCATCTCCAGGCCAGCCGTCCGGCCAATGCGGAATCGCTCTCGGGCTTCGCGGTGCGTCATGTGAACGCGCATCTCGCCGGGGATGTGGGCCGGATCGCGCTGGTGGGGATCTCACCTATGACCCGTCAATGTGGCCGTGTCTTCGCCGCCGCGGGCCTGCCGATCGTTGTGGTCAATCGCACCTTTGAGACCGCGCAGGAATTTGCCGCAGAGATTGGCGCCGAAGCCGAAACCCTCGACGCGTTCAAAGCCGACTCCGGCGTGGTGGACGCGGTGGTGACTGCCGTCGGCGGCGCCGAACCCGTGCTGGACATGGCGGCGGTAACCCGAATGGCGTCCCACGCGCCCAGCCGCGGCATCATCATCGTCGATCTCGGCGTGCCGCCAAACGTTGATCCCGCGGCCGGGACTATCCCGGGCATCCAACGCATCGGCATGGACAGCGTCATCGCCGAGGCCGCCGCCGGCCGCAATGCGCGCCTGGGCGAACTCGCCTCCGCGCGCCTGATCATCGACGACCATCTGGATCGCCTGCGCCGCGACTACGCTATCCGCGAGGCAGCGCCCCTGATCCAGCAGATGGGCAATCACTACCAGGCGCTGGCCGCCGAAAGCCTCAAGCGCTTGCCCCGGGGCAATAACGGTGCGGATACGGAAGCCCTGCGGCAATGGGCCGAGAGCTTCGCCCGCAAGCTTGCCCATGCGCCGATTAAAGGTCTCCGGGTGCTTGCCGCCGAAGCCGGACCCCAGGCCGTACAAGCCTATATGCGGGGCGTCGAGGAAGCCTTAGCCCCGGGCGGGGCCCGTGTGGTATCGACCACGCCAGCTCGTATACTTTCGGCCAATAGCAGCGATGAAAAGGACCAGCCGTGACGACCACCAATGCCGCACTTTATGAACGCGCAATCCGGGTGATTCCGGGCGGGGTGGATTCGCCGGTGCGGGCCTTCCGCGCGGTGGGCGGCACGCCCAAATTCTTCGCCGAGGCCCAGGGCGCTTACGTCACCGACGCGGACGGCGTGCGCTATCTGGATTTTGTCGGCTCCTGGGGTCCGCTCATTCTCGGTCACAGCCATCCGGTCGTGGTCAAAGCGGTGCAGGAGGCTGCCGCGCGCGGCATGACCTACGGCGCGCCCTGCCGCGGCGAAGTGGACCTGGCTGAGAAAGTGGTGGCGGCCTATCCCGGGCTGGAGCAGGTGCGCTTTGTGTCCTCGGGCACCGAAGCGACCATGAGCGCGATACGCCTCGCGCGCGGCGCCACGGGCCGCGATCTGATCGTGAAATTCTCGGGCTGCTATCACGGCCATGCGGATCATCTGCTGGTGGCGGCGGGCTCGGGCCTCGTCACCCACGGCCAGCCGTCCTCCGCCGGGGTCCCTGCGGATTTCGCGGCCCTCACCCGCGTGCTGCCGCTCGATGACGACCAAAAGCTCAAGGCACTGTTCGCGAGCGAAGGCCAGAAAATCGCCGCCGTGATCATCGAACCCATCCCCGCCAACAACGGCCTGCTGCTGCAGCGCCTGGAATTCCTCCAGCTCTTGCGCAAACTCACTCAAGAGTCCGGCGCCTTGCTGATTTTCGACGAAGTAATTTCCGGCTTCCGCGTCGGCCTCGGCGGCGCGGCGGCGCTCTATGGCATCACCCCGGACCTCGCCACCTTCGGCAAGATCATCGGCGGCGGCATGCCGGTGGGCGCCTACGGGGGGTCCCGCCAGCTGATGAAACACATCGCGCCGGAAGGCCCCGTCTATCAGGCGGGCACTCTATCCGGAAACCCGGTGGCCATGGCCGCGGGCCTCGCCACTCTGAAAGTCCTTCATGAGGAAAAGGCCTGGGCGCGGCTTGAAGACCTCGGCGCGCAACTGGAAGCGGAACTGGCGCCGGTGCTGAAATCAGCAAAAGCCCCCTGCGGCTTAGTGCGCGTCGGCTCCATCGCCTGGATCGCGCTGCAGGCCGGCGTCGTCCGCTCCGCCGAGGCCCTCGATAACGGCGCCGGCGAACGCTACAAGCCCATATTCCACGGCCTGCTGGAGCGCGGCATCTATACGGCGCCGTCAGCTTATGAAGTCATGTTCCTGTCCCTGGCCCACACGCCCGCCGAGATCACCCGATTCGTCACCGGCCTTGGCGAAGTGCTCGCAGGACAGTAAGCCGCATGCGCTTCCCTGCCAACACGCCGCGCCTTCTGCACCTGACGATCATGGGGCTTCTCCTGTTCTCCGTGGTGCAGGTGGGTTGGTGGTTCTACGACATCGGCGGCAACGCCAAGGTCAACGCCACCGCCATGAAGATGGTCTACGGCTACGACATGCTGGCGGCGCAGAAGCTCTTGGATCAGGGCAGCACGCCCGACCAGATCGCGGCGATTTTCCCATACGCCCGCGTCGAGGCCGGCAAGGTGTCCCTATCGTCCGAAGCCCTCGAGGACCTGAACCAGGCCACCCGCACGCGCATCACCCAATACGCCTGGGAAGGCGGATTCTTTCTGCTGGTGCAGGCCTGCGCCATTGCCTTGCTGTGGGGCGGGTTGTCGAGCGAAACTGCGATCCGGCACAAACAGGACAATTTCCTCGCCATGGTGTCGCATCAGTTCAAGACGCCGATCGCCAGCCTCCAGTTGTCGCTGGAAACCATGATGCTGCGGGAGTTGTCGCCCGACCGGTTCCGGCAGCTCTCCCAGCGCATGCTGGATGATCTGCACCGCATGGAGAGTATGGTCTCTAAAATCCTCGACAGCGCCCGGCTTGACCGCGGCCAGGTAA
>CANISR010000154.1 GCA_947470105.1 Fidelibacterota bacterium
CGCCCGAGCCGCCGCTGCTGCCGCGCGGCACCCGCTCGGTGTCGTAAGGATTGCAGGCCTGGCCGCTCCAGGAGTTCATCTGCTGGCCGCCGGTGACCATATGGGTCTTTTCCTTCGCTGCCCCACCGGGGTTGGAAGGACCGTCGTTGAACTCGGCGGCCACGGACTTGGCGTAAATGATGGCGCCTTTGGCGCGGAGTTGGGAGGCGATGGTCGAATCCGCCGGCGGCGCGTCCATGGCGAAGTTCACGTCGTTGTTCGCGGTCGTGCGCATATCCTTGGTGTCGTAAGGATCCTTGAGCGCGGTGACGACGCAGTACATGGGCATTTTAGCAAGGTCCGGCGCCGTGCCGTATTGAGCATCGAGCTCCGCCGCCCGTTCCAGGGCGTCAGGCTGGCGGCGGAACGCCTCGCAGGTGGGCGGAGCGTTGGCGGGCAAGGGCCCCGTGGACGGATGGGCGTCGAACGCGCCTTTGCAGGTCACCGAGCGTTCGCCGCGGATGTTCAAAGTTTCAAGCGCGTTCAACTGACCTGCGTTGGGTATGCCGACCCGCATGCCCATCTGATGGGTGACGCTGGGGTCTGCCTTGGTGGGCTCCATCCAGCCGTATTCCAGCGGCACGCCTTTGTACTGAGTGAGGTCGGGGAAGACCTTCGCCGAAGCCACCGTCCGCGTCGGAAATTTGAGGGGTGCGCCGGCGCGCACATATCCCGTGGCGGGCGCCACGCTCTTGCCGTCCGCGGTCACCAGCGCGGTGCAAATGCCGTTATAGGCTTTGGCGCGGGCCACATAGGCCTCCACCAGACCTTTGCATGTGATCTCACCGGCTTTGATGGCGGCGTGGATGGCGGGGATGGTGGCTTCTTCGATCTGGAACGCGGCCCGCGCGGACGCGACATCAAACCCAAGAGCAAGAAAAGCCAGCGGCAGTACGACAGACGTCCGACGTGTCATGAGTGCACCCCCAGTCCCAGTCACTTTAGACTAGCGCCAACAATTGTGCGCCGCACATAAATTCTACCGCACCGCATCAAAGTATTGCTACGCTTCCCCCATCGGGCCGTGCTGCGGCCCTGTATCAAAGGGGGTTTCATGCGGTTCGCACATCTTTCCCTGGCCCTTGGTCTCCTGGCGCAGACAGCCTGGGCGGCAGAGCCCGACGCCGTTCTGCCATCGACCCCAAAAACCATTGTGCGCGGTTACATCGCCTCCGACACGCCGCCGGTGCTGCGTATCAAGTCCGGGCAGAGCGTCAAGATCGACACGATTTCCCACGGCGGCGTCACCGACGACCCGGTGGCCTTCTTCGCCCAAGGCGGCATTCCCGCCAACCAGGTGCTGAAGGACGTGATCGACATCGCCAAACAGACCAAGGAAAAGGGCTGGAGCGGCCATGTGCTCACCGGCCCCATTTACATCGAAGGCGCGGCCCCCGGCGACATGCTGGAAGTGCGTATTCTCAAGGTCGATATTCGAGTGCCCTACGGCGTCAACAATCCCGGCCCCGCGGGTGCTGCGCCCAACATGATTCCGGAGCGCACCTCCAAGATCATCAAGTTCGATCTCGCCCGCAATGTGGCGCTATTCTCCAAGGACGTGGAACTGCTCCTGTCGCCGTTCATGGGCATCATGGCGGTGGCGCCGCCGCCGGAGGTCAAGCGCGTGGGCTCCCGGGCGCCTGGAATTTTCGGCGGCAACCTGGATTTCAAAAAACTCACCGCAGGCGCGACCTTGTATCTGCCGGTGTTCAATGACGGCGCCTTGTTCGTGACCGGAGATTCCCACGCCGGCCAGGGCGACGGCGAAGTGGACGGCAACGCCATCGAAGCCTCCATGGCGCCGACCCTGCAGTTGATCGTCCATAAAGGCCTCGGCAAGTCCATGGCCGCGCCGCGGGCCGAGGACGCGGAGAATTTCTACGCCCTGGGCCTGGACCCGGACCTGGACGCGGCTCTGACCAAGTCCATCAAGGAAACTGTGGACTTCCTCGGCACCAAGGGCATGTCGCCGTCCGACGCGTATTCGCTGGCCAGCATCGGGGTGGATTACAGCATCGCCGAAGCGGTTGACGAGACCCTGGTGATCTACGGAAAAATCCCCAAATCCTTGTTCAAAACCAAGACCCCCTACTGGTTCGCGAAGTAGATTTTGGTCGCACTTCCCGTGCTATAACTCCCGTTCAACGCGGGAGGATAGATGTCGCGCGATCAGCGGCGGGCCGTACTCAAGGACTTCGCAAAGGAATACAGCCGCGGCGGGTACAACCCCGACCGCCCCATGACCATTTTCGCTTTCGTCCAGGAGCTCTCCGAGACCCTGGGCAAGCGCAGCAATGCCCGGCGCGCCAGTATGGCAGGCGCCTTTGCCGTGAAGACCTACGAGAACACCTCCAAAAAATACGGCTACAAGGGTGAACAAGGCCCGGTGCATTGCTCCAAGGGCTGCGGCTATTGCTGCCATACCCGCGTCACCGCCACCGCCATCGAACTGTTCATGCTGGCCCGCGGCATCCGCGAGCGTTGGCACGATGACGCCGATCCCCTGAAGGCCCGTTTCCGGCAGGTGGAATCCCAAACCCGCAGAATGCCGAAGGACCAATGGGTCGACAGCCGCATCCCGTGCGCCTTTCTCGCCGAGGGCTCCTGCTCGGTGTATGAATCACGCCCCCTCACCTGCCGCACCTACGCGTCGGTTTCGTTGCCCGCCTGTATCGACTGGTTCAACCATGCGCCCGTGGCAGTGCCGCAGCCGGACCGCAACCAACTCATGCGCGTGTTCATCCTGGCCGGCATGAAAGCCGCGCTCAACACCACGGGACTTGAAGCCGTGGGGTTCGAAATGGGCCACGGCCTGGAAGTGGCCATGACGCCGAACGCGGAGGCGCGCTGGCTGGCCGGCGAGCCGGTGTTCGCGGGGGTGGCCAACGACGCCCAGACCGCACGGCCCGGCGGCCGCCAGGCCGGGCATGAGGCTTTCGACCTGATGGTAAAGGTGTTTGAGACCGGCGCCTTCGGCAAGGATATGCCGCCTAATCCCTGGTTCTCCTGGTAGCGAGGCGTCCATGACCACGGTTCCACTCCTCACCGATGCGGAAGCCGCGCGGATCCCCGCTGTGAAAGCGGTGTTCGACGACATCCGGGCTGTGCGCAAATCCGACTTCATCAACAACTTCTGGCGCGCCCTCGCCCACGACCCGGTGGCGCTGCAGCGCACCTGGGATCAGATCAAGGCGGTGATGATTGCGCCGGGCGCCCTCGATCCCCTGACGCGGGAGATGATCTACATCGCGGTCTCGACGGCCAATGCATGTTCATACTGCGTGCACTCCCACACCGCAGCCGCGCGGGCGAAGGGGCTCACCGACGCGCAACACGCGGACCTGTTGGCGGTCATTGCCCTCGCCGGCCAGACCAACCACATCGTCAATGCGCTCCAGATCCCGGTGGATCCGGAATTCGACCGGAGTAAGTCCCATGCGTAGAATCGCATTAGCCCTGGCTCTGCTGTGCGCCGCGCCCGCTGCCGCGCAAACCGCCGATCCCCTGCTGAGTGCTGTGGAAGGCCCGCAGGTTCCCGATCACGGCGGCTATGACGCCAGCACCATCGAAGAGCTGCTGGTGCGCATGCGCGTGCCGGGCGTGAGTGTGGCGGTGATCAAGGATTACCGCATAGACTGGGCGAAGGCCTGGGGCCTCACCGACGTCAAGACCGGCGCTAAAGTGCGCACCGACAGCATGTTCCAGGCCGCTTCCATCAGCAAACCCGTGGCGGCTATGGCCTCGCTCAAGGCGGTGCAGGACGGCAAATTCACCCTCGACCAGGACATCAACACCATTCTCAAATCCTGGAAACTTCCCATGGGGAATTTCCAGGGTCCCGTAACGCCGCGCATGCTCATGAGCCACACGTCCGGTCTTGGTGACGGATTCGGGTTTCCGGGCTATGCGCCCGGAGCGACGCGCCCGACCATCGCGCAAGTTCTCGACGGCGTGGCGCCCTCGGTGCTGGGGCCGGTACGCATGGAGCGCGCTCCCCTTACCGGTTACAAATATTCCGGCGGCGGTGTGAGCGTGCAGCAACTGGCGCTGACCGACACCCTCGGCAAAGCTTTTACGGTCATCATGCAGGAGACCGTACTCGGCCCCTTGCGCATGGCCAACAGCACCTTCGCCCAGCCGCTGCCTATCGACCGCGAGATCGAAGCCGCCCACGCTCATGATAACCGCGGCCGTCCCATGGATGCGCCGTGGCATGTGTTCCCCGAGCAGGCCGCCGCCGGCCTGTGGACGACACCCAGCGACCTCGCCCGGTTCATGATCGAAGTGCAACGCACCCTGCAGGGAAAATCCGACCGGGTGATCAACCAGCGCACCGCCGAGGCCATGGTCATGCCGGTGGGTGTGGGACCGTATGCCGTGGGGTTTGCGGTCGAGAAACGCGGCGAAGGCTGGTACTTCACCCATAGCGGCAGCAATTGGGGCTATCGGGCCATTGTGCTGGCCCACCGGGTCAAAGGTTACGGGCTCGCCGTCATGACCAACGGTGACAATGGCGACGCGGTTATCAAGGAGATCGTCGACCGGGTTGCGCGGGCCTATAACTGGGATAGCCTGGACAAAGCGATTCCGCGCTAAATCACGCCGCGGTTATTCACAAGGACAAACCATGCGGACTTCCAACGGTGTTCTGATCTGCGCCGCCTTGCTGGGTTTTCAAGCGGGCGGAGCGCAAGCTATCGATCAGCCCCCCGAGGCTGCGTTACGCAATCTCACCGCCGAGGAAAAGCTCGCGATCGTGCACGACCTGATGTCCGCGACGCCCGCCCGTGACCTTGCCGATAACGACAGCAGCGATGTGGAAGCCTGCCGCGCCATTGCCGAAACGTTTTCCGCCGGTGAAGGCATCAAGTTCCTCGAGCCCAACATCATGACCACCACCGCGCGCCCCGATGAGCTGCGCACCATCGAGGGACAGTGCCCCGCGCTTGTTCTCGATCAAGCCACTTTGCCCAAGGCCGGCGCCGTCCGGGCGCGGCGGAATTTCAGCCTCTATTTCATCCCCAAGCCCATTGCCGGCATGGCCATGAGCGTGTTCATGGGCGAGCGCTGGTGCAAGGAGAGCGCCGGCGCCCGTACCCCCTGCGCCGCGGACCAGACTGTGAAGGCCTTCGATATCAATAGCTGCAAGATCATCGCCACCGAGATCCTTCCGCCGCGGAGCGTGGCCGCGGACGGCAAGAGCAATTACATTCAGGGTTTGGTCGAGTACCGCAACGACTACTACATCGCCAACATCGGCGATGTGTGCGCTCCGGATCAGGCTAAAAACGTTTCGGGTTACGCCTTCGACATCAGCGCGGTGGAGCAAGTCAACGGCGCGCCGAAACTGCGCTGCTCCCTCAGCACACCGGCGAAGGCGCGCTGCGCGCCGGCACGTAAATAGTTGCATACCTATCGATTGGAAATACCCTGCCTCGGCTCAAATCTTATTTGAAGAGCTATGGCGTCTGAATCAATCTGAGTGGCATTGGCTCCAAGAGCTCAACAGTTGATGCTTTCGTCTCACCGACGTCGCCTTCATCGCTCGGCTGTTTCAGTGCTTTGTGGTGGAACTCTTCCATCATCTCAACGATTCGACTAATTTTTTCATTAAACTGTTTCAGCCCCCGCGCCGTAAGCAAGAGCGATTTGGGTTTCGTTTTAGCTTCAGGGACCTCGGAGCGAGTCAGCAGGAGAACCGGGCCTCGAACACCTTTTTTTGGCGTCCACACGCCATGCACAATTGCATTTCGCCAGCTCCCAAAAGACTCAAGATTCTTGCGGAGTGTTTTGACATTAATTTCAATAGTTCTTTTGTGCAGTTTCGCTAATGCTACAATTGAGTCCAAGCAACGCTCCGGGCTTTGTTTCGAAAAACATAACCTTCCCTGCTTAGGCCCGATTTTTAGGACGTCATACAAAGTGGTGGATGCTAGAGACTCAATGTAAGCCCATTGCACCACCAAGCCCCCGATCTCTCGTTCGATGTCGGGTGGCAGTCGAGTGTACGTTCCCTCGGCAGACATCTTTTAGCCTAAGCAAATTCAATTCTGAAAATCCAGCCCTGGTGCGGGCTGTCGTTCAGCGGCCAATTGGGGTGTACGCCGGCGTCGCAACTGATCAGCGCGCCATCGTGCATCGCCAGCCCATGGGGATCGCATGATCCTGGCAGGAATTCCGCCGTTTCCAGAAGCGCGCCCGTGACCGCGTCGTATTTGGCCAGGCCGGCCTGACCATTGGCGTAGCCGGTGCTTTCCTGTCCGGTGATCAGCCAGATCGCGCCGCCGCCGCCGCCCGTGCCGTCCCAGGCAATGCCGTGGGCGCGCGGGGTCGAATAGGGAATCAGGAATTCCGGCGTCCAGGTGGTCGGATCGACACGCAAGATGCCTTTGAGCCGCAGGCAGGCGAGCCAGAGTTTGCCGTCCTGGTACATGGCGCCGTGGCAACCGCCGCCGTCCTTGGCGGGGCCCAGTGGAATTTGCCGGTGGCTGATCTGTTTGGAATTCAAATCGGTCTGGAAGACGCCGTTGGGCGCTTCATTGGCGCAGGACCAGATGTAACCGCCGCCAAAGGCCATGCCGCTGGTGTTGCGGCACTGGGTGGTGACGGTCTTGAGCACCTTGCCGTTCCAGTCCACCAGCCAGACCTTCTCCGTCAGCTCCTTTGGCTCCGGCGCATGATAAAACACCGCATTGGCGCCGGATGGCTTCTGCTCGGCGATCCACAGGCCCTCGGGCGCCACCGCGATACAGTTGGGGAAGCCTTCGGGGCTTTTGAACAGCCTGGTGGTCTTCAGTTTTCTGTGCGGGACGGCCTTGGGCGCCTCGGCCGCGAAGGCCCGGGCCGCCAGGGCCAAGCTTAGACCGGCAGCGCCCATAAGAAATTCGCGCTTATTGATGATCATGTGCCCCCTCCCCTGAACCAAGCCAGCATCCTATCCTAGGGCCATGCCCTCCTCCTTGAGAATATCGTTTGCCGCCGTCTTGTGCATGGCATTCCCGGCCGCGGCCGCCGATTTCGACCTGGCCATCCGGGGCGCCGCGATCGTCGACGGCAGCGGACAACCGGCTGTCACGGGCGATGTTCTGGTGCGCGGCACGGACATCGTCCTCGTCGGTAAAATCCCGGCCGACGCAAAGATCGGGCGCACCATCGACGGCGGCGGCCGCGTCCTGGCCCCGGGGTTCATCGACGCCCATGCCCACGGCGAGGCCTTGGATACGGCGCAGGGGTTCGAGAACTTCCTCGCTCAGGGGGTCACCACCATTATCCTCGGCCAGGACGGCAGTAGCCCTGACGGCGTCGGGATCGAGCCCGGCTTCAAGGCTGTTACCCTGAGTGACTGGTTCACGCGGCTGGACAAAACCCCGCCACCGGTGAATGTGGCGACCCTGATAGGCTTCGGCACGGCCCGCGATGAATCCGGGGCGCCCTATAACGGCCCCGCCACGGCGCAACAGATCGCGCGCTTTTCAGCGTTGATCGATAAAGCCATCGGCCAAGGGGCCTTCGGCGCGAGCCTCGGCATGGAATACGTCCCCATGATCAGCGCCACACGCGCCGAGCTCGCGGCGGTGGCCAAAGCCGTGGGACGCCACGACGGCGTGGTCATGAGCCACATGCGCAGCGAGGATGACGACAAGGTCGCGGGCGCCATTGATGAGCTGCTGGCCATGGGCAGCGACGCGCGGGTGCATGTGTCCCATGTGAAGGTGGTCTACGGCAAAACCGCGGCTCAGGGCGAAGCGGTGCTGGCCCAGCTTGCCGCGGCGCGGGCAAAGGGCATCAAGGTTTCGGCGGACGTCTACCCCTACCTCGCTAGCCAGAGCGGCATTGCGCTCCTGTTCCCGGACTGGTCCAAAGTGCGCCAGGATTTCGAGATTGCGCGCAAGGACCGGGCCAAGGAGCTCTCGGACTATCTCTACGCCCGGGTCATGAAGCGCGGCGGCCCATCTGCCACGCTCATGTCGACCAAGCCCTATGTGGGCATGACCCTTGAGGATATTTCGCGGGAACGGCGCAAGTCCTTCGTCGACGTGCTGGTGGACGATCTCGGCCCCACCGGCGGCAGTGCCGCCTACTTCATCATGAGCGCGCCCACTCAGGATGTGTTCGTCAAAAGCCCCGATGTGATGATCAGCTCGGACGGCTCGCCGACCATGAACCATCCCCGGGCCTTTGGCTCCTTCGCGCGCATGATCGAAACCTACGTGGTCAAGGAAGGCCTGCCCCTGCCCCTTGCGGTCAAGAAGATGAGCGCCATGACCGCGGCCACTGTAAAACTGCCGGACCGCGGATTGATCCGCACGGGCTATAAGGCGGACCTGGTCCTCTTCGACCTCAAACAAGTGCACGAGACCGCCACGTGGGAAAAACCCCAGCAACTCGCTACCGGCTTCGACGTGGTGATCATCAACGGCAAGGTGGCGCGGGAGAACGGCGTCACGGCGAAAGACCGTTTCGGCGCCGTTCTCCGTAACAAGCCTCGCTAACCCTACCGGTCAAAGAAAAAGGGGACGCCCGCGAGGGCATCCCCTTTCCTATCTTTGGCTTTCGCCGGCTTACATCTTGAAGCGGATGCCGGCGCGGAAGGTACGGCCCAGCGCGTCGTAGAGCTGGCCGTTGTAGGGAGCGGCTTCGTAGGTGAAGCCGCCGGGGCCCGGCGCCACGATCGCCGGATCCTTGTTGGTGAGGTTGCGGACGTTGAGGAACAGCTCCGCGTTCCCCGACTCGCCCATCGCGAACTTGTAGGCCACCGACGTATCCCAGTAGACGGCGCCGTCGATGGCATTGGTATCGACGGTGCGAG
>CANISR010000155.1 GCA_947470105.1 Fidelibacterota bacterium
CATGGGGACATCCTAAAAGAGCTATACGCAGGGGCAGAACATACACGGAGTGCGCCCAAAACGGGAGCGCCATTGAACTTGGAAATCCAGGCTATATGGTGGGGCACATGACAGATCCCGTACATATCATCGGCGGCGGATTGGCCGGTTCCGAAGCCGCCTGGCAATTGGCCGAGGCCGGCATTCCCGTCGTTCTCCACGAAATGCGCCCGGTGCGCATGACCGCGGCCCATAAGACCGCCGGGCTGGCGGAACTGGTGTGCTCCAATTCCTTTCGCTCCGACGACGCCGACGGCAATGCGGTCGGCCTGATCCACGAGGAAATGCGCCGCTGCGGCTCCCTGATCCTGCGCACCGCCGACGCCCATAGGGTTCCCGCCGGCTCGGCCCTGGCCGTGGACCGGGAGGGTTTTTCCGTGGCCGTGGAGGCCGCACTGGCCGGGCACCCGCTCATCACCATCGCCCGCGACGAGGTTGCCGGTATGCCCCCGACGGATTGGTCGTCGGTGATCATCGCCACCGGCCCCCTCACCTCGCCGGCCCTGTCCGAGGCCATCCACGGCCTCACGGGACAGGATGCGCTGGCCTTCTTCGACGCCATCGCGCCCATCGTCCACAAAGACAGCATCAATATGGACGTGGCGTGGTTCCAGTCGCGCTACGACAAAAGCAGCGGTGACGGCGACGGCGCCGACTACATCAATTGCCCCATGGACCGTGAGCAATACGGCGCCTTCATCCGCGCGCTATGTGACGGCGAAAAAACCGCCTTCAAGGAATGGGAAGCCAACACCCCTTACTTCGAAGGCTGCTTGCCGATTGAAGTGATGGCGGAGCGCGGCCCAGAAACTCTGGCCCATGGTCCAATGAAGCCGGTGGGCCTGACCGATCCGCGCACCGGGCGGCGTACCCACGCCGTGGTGCAGTTGCGGCAGGACAATGCCCTCGGCACGCTGTTCAACATGGTCGGCTTCCAGACCAAGTTGAAACACGGCGAGCAGGTACGCATTTTCAAAACCATTCCGGGCTTGGAGAGCGCTGAGTTCGCGCGCCTGGGCGGCATCCACCGCAATACTTTCATCAACTCGCCCGCCCTGCTCGATCCGGTGCTGCGCCTCAAGGCCCAGCCGCGCCTGCGCTTCGCCGGCCAGATCACCGGCTGTGAGGGTTATGTGGAAAGCGCCGCGGTGGGCCTCATGGCCGGGCGCTTTGCCGCCGCGGAACGCGGGAGCACTCCTGCCGAGCGCCCACCGGTTACGACCGCCCTGGGGGCGTTGCTGGAGCACATCACCAAAGGCGCCGACGCCCGCACCTTTCAGCCCATGAATGTCAATTTCGGCCTGTTCCCGGACATCGACGCCAAGGACCCGCGCGGCCGGCCCCTCCGGGGCCGCGACAGCAAGAAAGCCATGGCTGACAGGGCCCGGGCAGATCTGACCCGCTGGCTGGGGAATGCTGCCATAGCGGCGGAATAGCTCCTCCAAAAAGCGCGGGCAAGTCCTCTGGGACTCGCGCTAACCTCATTGCCTGCTCGGGAGGCGGACAATGACCAATGCACTGCTCACACGTTTAGGGCTCACAGTCCCCATTATTCAGGCCCCCATGGCAGGGATCACCACTCCGGCACTGGCCGCTGCGGCGAGTAACGCCGGCGGGCTCGGGTCCCTGGGTTGCGCCGACCTGCCGCTCGATAAGGTGCGCACACTGGTGGAGGACATGCGTGGCCGCACCAATCATGCCTTCAATCTCAACTTCTTCGTCAATCAGCCGGCTGACCTGACCCACTACGATCCCGGCCCCATGGGTGCGCGCCTGGCACCCTATTACGCGGAGTTCGGCCTCGGCGCGATCCCATCGCCGAAAGCACCCTATGCGCCGTTCGGCGCTGAAGGGTTGGCGCTGCTGCTCGCGCTGCGCCCCGCCGTCGCAAGTTTCCATTTTGGACTTCCGGACCGCGCGGCCGTTCAAGCCCTGCGCGATGCAGGCGTCATGGTCATGGGCAGCGCCACGTCCGTCGCCGAGGCGCGCGCCTTGCAGGACGGCGGCGCTGACGCCGTCATCGCCCAAGGCTGGGAAGCCGGCGGCCATCGCGGCGTGTTCCTTGGCCCTCTGGATGCGCCGGGCGCCGGCACCCTCGCTCTGACGCGGCAGATCGTGCAGGCGGTGAACCTGCCGGTGATCGCCGCCGGCGGCATTGCTGATGGGCGCGGCGTCGCCGCGGTCATGGCCCTGGGCGCAAATGCGGCGCAGATCGGCACGGCCTTCATGCTGTGCCCCGAGGCCACCACCAAGCCCGTTCACCGCCGCGCCATCGCGAACGCCAAGGATAACGACACCACCGTCACGCGGATTTTCTCCGGCCGGCCGGCGCGGGTGATCGCCAACCGCTTCGTGCGCGAGATGGGTGATGCTGCGGCGCTGGCCGCCCCCTTCCCGGCCCAGCACAGTCTGACCAGCCCCTTGCGCCAGCCGTCCCACGACAAAGGCCTTGATGATTTCCTGCCCCTCTACGCCGGCCAGGCGGCGGGCATGGCGCGCGCAGTGCCGGCGGCGGAGCTGATGACGGCGCTCATTGCGGAGTGGCGCGCTAGTAGCGCTTAAGCATTCCGTTCCATATCAAGCGCGCCACCGCGGGCCGTTGCAGGCCATGGCGCGGATCGAACACATCGAACTTCTGACGCGACAGCGCGGCGAGATAGCCGTCCGCCAAAACCGCCGGCAGTAGCGCCGGCAGCGCGCGCCGGTCCACCTGGCTGCGCAAGGTGCGGGCCTTGGCGATATGGGCTTTGGCAACACCGGCGATCTCCGCCACCACACCGGCGACACGCTCGGCATTGCGGCGCTCCTTGATGTCGTGGGAGTCCAGGGCGGCTTTCGCCAGCAGGTCCGCAGGCAACAGAAAGCGGTTTACGCGCGCGTGATACAGCACGGCGCGCAGCAGTCCCGTGAGCGCCCAGGCGATGCCCACGTGGCGGCCCGCGGTGCGGCTGGCCTCGTCGCGTACGCCAAGGACCTCCAGCGCCAGCCAGGTGAGATTGGCCGATGTCCCTTCGGCATAGGTTTCCAATTCCAGGATGTCCGTGGGCGGGTCTTCCTCCAGATCCCGGGCGCGAGCGCCCAGCAGCGCCTCGAAATAGGCGCGGGTGAGCCCATAGCGGCCGATGGCCGCCGACAACGCCTCGACCACCGGGTTGCCTTTCAAGGGCGTGTTTGAGAGAGCCTCGGCCGACGACAGAACCGGCCCGCGGTCATAAATGGTGGCAATGAGCTCCCGCCACCATTGCAGCTTCATGGCCCCCAGCAGACTTTCGCTGACGCTTTCCCTGATTTTGGCCACTTCGGTGTTGAAGGCATACAGCGCCAGCACGTCGTCGCGCAGGGCGATGGGCGCGAACTGCGCCGTCAGGAAGCGGTCGCGGTCCTCGACGGCGACGAGATCGGCGATATAGCCCATAAATGCGAGACCTACCCCCGGCGGGAGGGGCAGCCATGCCCCACCGTTGATTGCACCTTAGCGGAAATGAGGTAACATCCCGGCCCTGCGATTGCAAAAGAGGGGGATTTTACCATGAGCGCCATTCTCACCAACCTGCGCAATGCCGTCATTGCCGGCTTTGTCCTGGCCATTATCGTGTTCCTGGTCATCAACCAGGGCCGCTCCGACTTCGCCATGGGCTTCGCCGCCTACATCCTGCGCTTCCTGCATGTGCTGGCGAGCATCATGTGGATCGGCCTGCTCTACTACTTCAACTTCGTCCAGATCCCGAACATGTCCAAGATCCCCGATGAGCAGAAGCCCGCCATCGGCAAGGTGATCGCGCCCGCCGCGTTGTTCTATTTCCGCTGGGCGGCCATGGTCACCATGGTGGTTGGCCTCCTGCTCGCCGCCCACAACGGGTACCTGGTGGATGCGCTGCTGCTCGGCACCCAGACCGGTCAGATCTCCATCATCGGCATCGGCATGTGGCTGGGACTGATCATGTGGTTCAACGTTTGGTTCGTGATCTGGCCCAATCAGAAGAAAGCGCTGGGGATTGTCCAGGTTGAGGCCGACGCCAAGGCCAAGGCCGCCCGCACCGCCATGCTGTTCTCGCGCACCAATACCGTACTCTCGGTGCCCATGCTGCTGTGCATGATCGGACAGGGACACTTCGGCTAAGCCCTTAAACATCGGCGTAAGAAACAAAACCGGGGCAGCAATGCCCCGGTTTTTATTTGTGAGGCGTGGAATGCCGGGTGTTCATGACTACTGGCTGTTCATCGCGACGGGCATCCTGCTCAATCTGACGCCGGGGCAGGATACGATGTTCGTCATCGGGCGCAGCATCACGGACGGGCGGCGCGCCGGCATCACCGCGGCGCTGGGCATTTCGACCGGCGCACTGGTTCACACAGGGCTAGCGGCCATTGGCCTCTCGGCGATCCTCGCAACCTCGACCGTCGCTTTCACCGCGGTGAAACTGGCGGGTGCGGCCTACCTCGTGTACCTGGGCATCAGGCTTATGATTGCAAAAGATCAGGGCGCGGCAGCCATGGCCGTCCCACCGAAAAAGTCATCGGCGTACCTCCAGGGTGTTTTGACGAATGTCCTGAACCCGAAGGTCGCCCTGTTCTTCCTGGCGTTCCTGCCGCAGTTCATCGACGCGGCGGCGCCCAGCAAGCCGCTGGCCTTCCTGTTCCTGGGCGCCACATTCGTAGCGACAGGAACAGCGTGGTGCCTCGTGCTTGCCTTGGCCGCCGCGAGGCTCCGCGGCTTCTTCCTGAGCAATCCCACTATCCGCACCCTGGTCGACAGGGTGACGGGCGCCGTCTTTATCGTGCTGGGACTCCGGCTGGCGTGGTCGCAATAGTCAGAGCGCGATCAGCGCCGCAGCGACCGCCCGGTTCTCGGAAATGAGCATATTGTAGGTCCGGCAGGCCGCGCCGGTGTCCATGGACTCCACCGTGAGCCCCTTTTCTTTCAGGGCTTTGCGCAGGTCCGGCGGCAGGCGGTCCATCTTGGCGCCGCAGCCGAGCAGGCAGACGTCCAGTTTGATGTCGCCGCTGGTCAGCGGGGCGAAGGACTCAAGCGTGAGGTCGGCGAGCGCAGTCACGGACCAAGCAAAGGTCGCCTTGGGTGTGACGATCACAGAGCCTTGGTAGATGACGTCGGACACCCGGAACTTACCGCCGGCGTAGCTCTGGATGAGCTCGCGCCCTTGGGGCGCCTGCCGTGTCAGCTCCAAAGCGCACTACTCCGCCGGTTCGGGGGCCGGCTTGGCGCCGCCCACCAGGTCCTCATCACGGCGCAGGTCCAGGTAGAGCAGCACGGGCATGCCTACGCGGATGGAGGAGAACGTGCCGACGAACAGGCCCCACAGCATGGCGATGGAGAAGCCCTGCAGCACCTTGCCGCCGAAGAACAGCAGCGCCAGCACCGTGAGCAGCACGGTGAACACCGTCAGCAGGGTTCGCGGCATGACGCGGTTGACGGCCAGGTTCAGCAGTTCCGGCAGCGCCATTTTCTTGTACTTGCGCAATAGCTCGCGCACGCGGTCATAGACCACGATGGAATCGTTCACCGAATAGCCGGCGATGGTCAGCACCGCCGCCACCGTGGTGAGGTCGAACTCCAGGTGGAACAGCGAGAACACGCCCAAGGTCGTGAGCACATCGCTACAGAGCGCCAGACAGGTGCCGAGAGCGAACTGCCATTCGAAGCGGAACCACACGTAAGTGGCGATGGCGATGAGCGCCAAGGCCACGGCAAGTGCTCCGGAGATGATCAGTTCGGCGCCGACTTTCGGGCCGACCACATCGGTGCGGCGGATCTCATAGCCCTTGAGCTCGTCCTGCACCTTCTTGAGCGCCACGTTCTGGGCGGCGTCGCCGCCTTCCTGCTGGGCCACGCGGATCATGACATCGCGGCCGGTGTCGCCGAAGCCGCTGATGCCGATTTCACCCAGGCCGAGGCCGCTTAATTCCTCGCGCAGCTTACCGAGATCGACGACCTGCTCGGAGCGGGCTTCGATCAACACGCCGCCGGCGAAGTCGATGCCGAAGTTGAAGCCCTTGGCGGCGATGGACACCAGCGAGATCACCACCAGCGCCATGGTGAAGACGTACCAGTAGAAACGCGTGCCCACGACGTCCCAGCGGAACTCGTGCGGCATATAGCGGAGAATCGGTTGGATCATCTGGGCTCTCCGTTAGACGGGCAAAGTTTCGCGCTTGGCGGAGCGCCACCACAGCCACACCTGGAAGCGGGTCACCATCACCGCCGAGAACATGGAGGTGGCGATGCCGACCGCGAGGGTGAGCGCGAAGCCCTTCACCGGACCCGACCCCAGGAAGTACAGGATGGCAGCCGCGATGAAGGTTGTGATGTTGGAGTCAAAGATGGTCGAGAAGGCGTTCTGGAAGCCGGCGGTAAGCGCGCTCAGGAGGGTGCGGCCGCTCTGGAACTCTTCGCGCATGCGTTCATAGATCAGCACGTTGGCGTCCACGGCGATACCCAGGGAGAGCACCACCCCGGCGATGCCGGGCAAGGTCAGCGTACCGCCGACGATGGAGAGCGTCGCGAACAGGGTGATCATGTGGAACACCTGGCCGAACACCGCGAACAGGCCGAAGGTGTGATAGGCCAGCACCATGAACACCACCACGAGCAGACCGCCGACGATTGCGGCGGTGCTGCCTTGCTTGATGGAATCAGCACCCAGGCCGGGACCGACCGAGCGCTCTTCGATGACGTTCAAAGGCGCCGGCAGCGCGCCGGCGCGCAACAGCAGCGCCAGGTCCTTGGCGTTGTTGATGTCGCCCATGCCTTCGATGTAGCCCGAGCCGCCGACGATGGGTGAGCGGATGGAGGGCGAGCTGATCACCTTATTGTCCAGCACGATAGCCAGGCGCTGGCCGACGTTGTTGCTGGTGGTGGTGGCGAAGGAGCGCCCGCCGGCGGTGTCGAAGCGGAAATTGACGATGGCGCCGCCGTTCTGGAAGGACGGCTGGGCGTCCTTCAGACGCTCGCCGCTGACTTCCACGCGCCGGCGCACCACAAGGGTCTGGCCCGACTGGGTGTCGGGCAGCGCCATGGTGCCGGGCGGCAGGTCGGCGGGGTTGTAGTTACCGGGCTCTACCAGATGGAAGGTGAGCTTGGCGGTTTGGCCGATGAGGTTCTTGATGCGCTCGGGGTTACCCACCCCAGGCAGCTCGACGATGATGCGTTCGCGGCCCTGAAGCTGGATCGAGGGTTCGCTGGTGCCGAATTCGTCGATACGGCGGCGGATGATTTCCAAAGATTGGCTGACGGCGGCGATCTGGCGCTCGCGCTTGATGCGGTCCGGCACCTGGATGCGGATGCGGTCCTCGCCCACGGTGCTGAATTCCATAGTGGACAGGATCTTGGCGATAGAGGCGCGGGCTGCGGACAGGTCGGCCGGTTCGACGGTCACGAACACCGACTCATCGGCGCTGCGGATATTGCGGTAACGGATTTTGGCGTCGCGGAGAGCGCTGCGGGATTGTTCTTCGATGTCCGTGAGCTGTTCCTTAAATACCGCCGCGGTTTCCACTTCCAGCAGCAGGTAGGAGCCGCCGCGCAAGTCGAGGCCCAGGGCCACCGGCTGCCACCAATGCGGAAATTTGGCGGTCATGCTGCCCGGCAGCGCGTTGGGCAGGGCGAAGAATACCGCCCCCAACACGACGATCAGGATGAAGATGATCTTGGAGAAGCTGAACTGCAGCATCGGAGGGTATCCTAGAGACGGGCGGCCCGTGAGACGGGCCGGCCCCCGCGTTATTTGCTGGCGTCTTTCTCGGCTTTATCGGCCTTGTCGGAAACAGGTTCGGTCTTGGAGAGGACCGTGTTGACCATGTCGCGCATCACTTTGACGCGCACGCCGTCGGCGATTTCGACTTCGAGCTGGCGTTCCTCGGCGATCACTTTGGTGACCAGGCCGATGACGCCGCCGTTGGTGACGATGCGGTCGCCGCGCCGGACGGCTTCGAGGACCGCTTTATGGTCCTTCATCTTCTTTTGCTGCGGACGGATCAGCAGGAAATAGAAGATGACGAAAATCAGAACGAGCGGGATGAACGACATCAGACCGTTGGCCTGCGCATCGCCGGCGGCCTGGGCATAGGCCGGAGAAATCAACATCCGCCAACTCCTTAATAAATAGCGAGAAAATCACCCGTTGCGGGCGGGCGGAATATACTCACCCGGGCGTATCTTGCAAATCCCATCCCCGTGCGTGCACCCGCCTTTCGGCATATGGCGCGCCTGGGGTGGTTTCGCAAGGCGTAGCAGGCTATTAGCGGTCGCGTTTTGGCCGGTTCGGGGCCCTATTTGACCAAGTAGGCCTGGGGATCCACGGCCTGGGTGCCTTTGCGCACCTCGAAGTGGAGCTGCGGCCGATCCACATTGCCGGTGCGCCCGACGCTGGCGATCACCTGTCCCTGCACAACCGTGTCGCCCTTGGCGACCAGCAGTTTGTCGTTATGGGCGTAGGCGGTGGTCCAGCCGTCCGCGTGCTTGATCAGCAGCAGGTTGCCGAAACCTTTCAGCTCATTGCCGGCGTAGGCCACCACGCCGCCGCCGGCGGCGCGCACCTGGGTGCCGGCGGCCGCGGCGATATTGATGCCGTCGTTGTGCAGTCCTTTTCCGGCGGCGCCGAAACGGGCCAGGATCGGGCCGGTCACCGGCCAGGTGAACTGGGCGCCGCTGGTCGATGGGGCCGGCGGCGGTGGGGTCACAACGGAGCGGGGCACCGCGATGGCGACATTGGTTTCGCCGGGCATCGCAGCGGGTGGCATGACCGCGGGTGGATAAGCGGAGGGGGCG
>CANISR010000156.1 GCA_947470105.1 Fidelibacterota bacterium
CGTGGTGTTCGCCGATGCTGATCCGAACACAGGACTGATGACTCCGGAAAATTTCGAGGACGCGCTGAAGCGGTCCAAAAAGGGCGCGGTGAAAGCTGTGGTCCCCGTGCATCTCAGCGGCCAGTGCTGCGACATGCCGCGGATCAAGGAAATCGCCGACCGTCACGGCATCACCGTGTTCGAAGACGCCTGCCACGCCCTTGGCGGCACCTATCCGCTGAATGAATCCGTGCCCGTGGGATCCTACAACGGCTCGGCCGCAGCGGTGTTCTCGTTCCACCCGATCAAGGCGATCACCACCGGTGAAGGCGGCGCCATCACCACCAATGACCCCGTCCTCGCCGCGACTATGCGCCGCCTGCGCGGGCACGGCATGGAAAAGCCGCCCTCGCATCCGGCGCTGAAGGATTTCGCCACCGCCGAAGACGGCCTTGCCAACCCTTGGCTCTATCAGATGCGTGAGTTGGGCTGGAATTTCCGCGCCAGCGACATTCACTGTGCGCTGGGCCTGTCGCAGATCAAAAAATTGAAGAGCCACATCGCGCGCCGTTCCGAGCTCGTGGCGCTCTATGACAAACTCATCAAGCCCTTCGCACCCGTCATCCGACACCAGGGGCGCGTCGGCGGCAATCCCGGCTGGCACACCTACAACGTGTTGATCGATTTCCCCAAGCTGGGCATGGACCGCTCAGCCCTCATCAAAAAGCTTGCGGCTGAGAATGTGGGCGCCGGCGTACAGTACATGCCGGTGCACTTGCAGCCCTACTACCAGGACCTTTACGGCCGCGTGGAGCTGCCGGGCGCCGACGCGTACTATTCGAAGTGCTTGTGCCTGCCGCTGTTCCCCGCCATGACCGACGCCGATGTGGAGCGGGTTGTCGCGACGGTGAAGAAGGTCGGCGGCCTGTAAAGCCTTTACGTCTCTGGAGCCCTTACATCGTCACCGCGGTATCCGCGCGCTTGTTGTTCAAGCGCCGGTCCCACTCGGTACGGATCGTGTCCGGCGTCGGCGCTGTCGTAAGGCTCACCGCCACGAACACCACCAGGCTGCCGATCAGGCCGGCGAAGATCGGCTCGTTGGCGAGGATCGCGTCCATCGCCGACTGCCCGTCCACCAGGGCCAAGTAAGCCATATAGCCCAGGGTCAACACGGTGCCGGCAATGATGCTGGCGAGCGCCCCGGTGATGTTTGCGCGCTTCCAAATGATACCGCCGATTATGGCGACCGCGAGCCCGCCCACCAGAATGTCGTAGGCGACGGTAAGCGCGGCCACCACGTCCTTGAGCACGCAGGCGATAGCGACAACGACGACGCCGAACACCAGGATGTAGCCGCGGCTCGAACGCACTTCGTCGTGGTCACGTGTCTCCTGGGATGCTCCTGACGTATCCCTCTTGAACAGACGCCGGGCGAGGTCTTCCTTCACCACCGTCGCGGTGGCAATCAGCGCGCCCGAAGAAGTCGACATGATCGCGGCCAGCGCCGCGGCCATGACCAGGCCCGACAGACCTGCGGGCAAGGCTGTGTTCACGATCTGCGGGTAGACATCGTTGCGGTCCGCGATCTGGGGCAACAGCGCGTGGGCGCACATGCCGATGATGGCGCCGGCGACCGCGTAAAACAGGCAGTAAATGCCAGACGCGACGCCCGCCCACTTGGCGACGCGTTCGCTGCCCGCCGTGAATACCCGCTGCCAGATGTCCTGGCCGATCACCAGGCCGAAAAAGTAGACGACGAAATAGGTAACGATCCGCCCCTGCCCGATATTGCCGAAGTCGAACATCTCGGGTGCTAGCTTGGCATGCAAACCATCAAGGCCGCCGACCTTCAGCAGCAGCACCGGCAACAGGATGAAGAAGATGCCAATGGTCTTGACGATGAACTGCACGAAGTCGGTGAGCGTGATCGACCACATACCGCCCAGGGTGGAATAGAGGATCACCACGCCGCCCCCCAGCAGGATCGACGGCACCTTGCCGAAGTCGAACAGCACCGCGAAGATCGTGCCGTAGGCGATCGTCGACGTGACCGAGAGCATCAGCGTATAGGCTGCCATGACCACCCCAGAGAGCAGACTGGCGCCTGGACCGAAACGCAGTTCAAGCATCTGACTTACGGTATAGACTTCGAGGCGGTTGATGCGCGCGGCGAACGCCCAGGACAGCAGCAGCACGCCTGTGCCGATGAAGAACACCAGCCACATACCCGAGATGCCGAACTGATAGCCGAGACCGACGCCACCGACGGTGGACGCGCCGCCCAGGACCACTGCAGCCATAGTGCCGGCGTAGAGGAAAGGCCCGAGCCTGCGGCCGGCCACGAGGAACTCTTCTTCATTGCGGGTGCGCCGCTTGGCGTACCAGCCAATGCCGAGCATGGCGCCGATATAGAGCGCAATGACGATGAGATTGAGCATTTGGTTCCCCCGCGGGTCAAAAGTGACCCGCCCCTGAACGGATTTGATGGCGGCAGCCTAAGGGGCCTATTGGCCTCGGAAAAGCAAAAAAGACGCGGCTTACGCGGCCCGCTTACCGATGGACGGGCTGAAGACCATCAGGCTGAGGATCTCGAACAGCATCTGCCCGCCGACGTGCGCGGTGTTGGTGGTGGCGTCATATTCCGGCGCCACTTCCACCACGTCGCCGCCGACGAGGTTGAGTCCCTTGAGGCCGCGCAGGATCGACAGCGCTTCACGGGTGGTGAGGCCGCCGATCTCCGGCGTTCCGGTGCCGGGCGCGAAGGCCGGGTCGATGGCGTCCACGTCGAACGAAACGTAGACCGGCCCGTCGCCCACAACGTCACGCGCCTTGGCGATGACCGCATCGACGCCCATGCGGTCAATGTCCTCGGCATGAATCACGGTCATGCCGGAGTCCTTGGAGAACTCCCACAGGTATTCGGCGGCACCCCGGATACCGATCTGGATGGTGCGCTGGGGGTCGATCACACCGTCTAGAACTGCGTTGCGGAACGGGCCGCCGTGGTGGAACTTGTTGGCATCCGTAGCACCGCCCGTGTCGCAGTGAGCGTCGATATGGATCACCGCTACCGGCTCCTTACGGCCATGGGCACGCAGGATCGGATGGGTCACGGAATGATCGCCGCCGACGGCCAGGGTCTTGGCGCCAGATTCGAGGATGCGGGTAAAGTGAGCTTCGATGTCTTCGTGGCAGGTCTTGATGTCGAAGCGCGAGCGGAACGGCACGTCGCCGATATCGGCAGTCTTCATCTCGCCGAGGGGCATGCAGTCGAGCACATGGTTATAGGGTCCAATGCGCTCGATGGTGCGGAGCGCGCGTGGGCCGAAGCGGGCGCCGGCGCGGTTGGTGACGCCGAGGTCCATGGGCACGCCCACCAGGGCTACCTGTAATTCCGAGAGATCGGTCTCCGGCGTTATGGGCAGATGCGGGGCGTAAAGCAGCGTCGGGATTCCCGAATAGGGCGTCGCGCGGGTGCCGCGAGAATCGAAAATGCGCTCAGCCACCCGGCGGAATTTGGGATCGTAAAAATCCGTTGGGCTGTTCTCGTACTTCCGCCGCAACCGCTCAAGGTTCTGAAGATCGAGCCCCGGTGAGGAACTCTTGAGATCCTGAGCGTTGTCGATGACGCGGACTTGCTTCACGGGGTGGCCTTAAAATGAACATCTGGCACCCCTCAAAGGTGGGCTCTCTCCCGCCGGTTCTCAATCGAGTTTATTAAACCGTGATCGGTGAAAAATTCTCATCTAGCGGAAAAATTGTGACTTCGCGCCCATTTGCACGTCATTTTTTGACGCGCTGATAAACCAGAATCGCGGCCGAAAGATCCTCGATCGCGGTCCCGACGGACTTGAAATAGGTAATTTCAGCATCGTCCCCTCGCCCCTTGTGTGTCCCGCGACAGAGGTCAAAAAGGTCGCCCTTGATGTCCGCGTCGGTGATCACACCGCTTAGGAGCGGCTGGACGATATCACCGGCCTCTTTGGAAGCCCCTGCCCTTGTGTCGACGAATACCGACGCCCGACGCACGCAGTCGTCATCGGCCTCCCGCATTTTGGGCGTAAAGCCGCCGACGAGATCAACATGTGCCCCTGGCTGCAGCCATGCGCCTTTGATGAGCGGCTCAGTGGACAAAGTCGCAGCGCTGATGATCTCGGCCCGTGTCACGGCCGCCTGAAGGTCGGGCGCCGCCTTGACGCTCAAACTGCCGTCCAACTGCTCCGCCAGAAGCTTCGCCTTTTCCACATCGCGATTCCAGATCTCCACATGGGTAATAGGACGCGCGGACGCGTGGGCCTTAATCAAATGGGGTGCTAAGGCCCCTGCGCCCACCACCAGCAACCGGCTGGCCTTGGGTTTCGCGAGATAGCTCGCGGCCAACGCCGAGGCCGCCGCCGTGCGCCACAACGTGATCGCGCGTCCATCCATAACGGCCAGCGGGGTTCCGGTTTCTCCCGCCATGAGCAGGTAAGACGCCTCGACCGAGGGCGCACCGCGCTTGGCGTTAAGCGGAAAAACGCTCGCGATCTTGATGCCTATGTATCCCCCGGCGGCCGCCTGGGTCCACGCCGGCATCAACAACAGCGTGGCGGTTTCGCCGTGTTCGCGCGGGATAGAGTGATGATGGCGCACCGGGACTTCTATGGGCGCGCGGAAGCTTTCCCGTAAGGCGTCGATCAGGAGTGCCGGCGACAGTACATCGGAAATCCGCGCCGCATCGATAATCAGCATGAAACCAAACCCTTCGCATCCAAAACGCCACGGTAGGCTCGAACGCGCGCCCCACCTTGGCAAACGACTTTAATGGGAGCAATGTAGTGAGAATCTCTCAACACCCCCGCTCCGGGCATTTCCATGCGTAAACGCCTGCCGCCCCTCAATCCGCTCCGCGCTTTTGAAGCGACCGCGCGTTACCTCTCGGTATCGCGCGCAGCGGCGGAATTGAATGTTACCCCCGGCGCGGTCAGCCACCAGATCCGCGCCCTCGAAGAAGCGCTCAAAGTCTCGCTGTTCCACCGCGACGCCGGACGCTTGCGCCTGTCGTCTCACGGTTCGGCACTGCATCCGGCCATCGCCTCGGCCTTTGACTCCATTGCCGAAGCCTCTGCCCTGCTGACACGCCAGAAGACCGAAGGTGACCTGGTGGTGAGCTGCGTGCCCGCACTGGCCTCCTTCTGGCTGATTCCCCACCTGGGCGGGTTCATCAAGCGTTATCCCGGCATCCAATTGAAGCTTATGGCCTCGAACGACGATGCCGACATCGCCTCGGCCGACGTGGACCTCTGCATCCGTTACGGCAACGGCGCCTGGCCCGACCGTCACGTGCAGTTATGGACGCAGATGAACCTGTTCCCTGTTTGCAGCCCGACCCTGGTAAATGCCAAGCCATTGCGCGATGTGTCCGACCTTCTGCAGCACACCATGCTGCATGGCGATGACGGCCGCGAATGGCAAAACTGGCTGTCCGCCGCCCGCGCGCCCTCCATGAGCGGCGTGCGCTCTTACAATATGTCCGACGCCCACCTGGCGATCGAAGCCGCGATTCACGGTCACGGGGTGGCGCTGGGCGACAGCCTCACCACTAGCAGGTTGCTGGCCGAGGGCAAATTGATCGCGCCCTTCGCACTGAAAGTCCCGGCCCCGGCCGCGTTCTACATCGTGTGTCGCAACGAACTGCGCAACGCGCCGATCGTCAACGCTTTCACCGATTGGATGGCGAGTGAAATCGCACCCGGCAAGCGGGTGCCCACCCAAAAGCGTGCCGCGGCCCCCAAAGCTAAGACACGCAAAAAAGCCGGCTAGTCCCCAAGGGCCATTAGGCTCGCGTTGCCGCCGGCGGCGGTGGTGTTGATGCTCACTGCCCGCTCCTCCACCAATCCGTCGAGGCTGTAATCCGCCGCACCGCGGGTGAGGTCAATGCTGGATAGGCCCTGCACCGGGACTACGGGCCCGTCGATGGCGGCGATTTCGGCGCTAACGGCGCGGATGCGGGCCTCGTCACCTTCGATGAGAGCCGCGGCCGGCAAAGGCGCCCGCGTCCAATCGGCTGTGAACGTCACCTGTGCGGCAATAGCCGGCGGCAGAGTCTTCAGCAGACCGGCGTTGACGGCGCGGCTGTCAAACACCGCGCTATTGCCGGTGGCCAGAACGGCGCCCAGTTGAATCAGGAGCCCTGTATCCGTGAAAGGCATAAGCAGCACGCGGCCGCGCGGCCGGATTTCGTAGACATTGCTCTCGCCCACCGGACCCGGGAGGTCGATGCGCCGGCCCACAATCGTACGGGCGGCATAGCCCCGGCAGCGCTCGGCAGGAAGGTCGTGCCCCGAGGCGAGCAGCCAGTCGCAATAGCTGTGCGCCAAGGCCACGTGCTGACCCGGTGGCACCGGTAGCGCCTTGGGGGCGCTGGCAAGGAGTCTGCGCATATACAGTGGCCCGCCGGCCTTGGGGCCAGTCCCCGAGAGGCCACGGCCGCCGAAGGGCTGCACTCCGACCACGGCGCCGATGACGTTGCGATTGATGTAGATGTTGCCGGCTTCAATATGGCCCAGGATTTGCTGCACGGTTTCATCAAGGCGCGTGTGCAGGCCAAATGTCAGGCCGTAACCGGTGGCGTTGATCTGATCCATTAAGAGATCCAGGCTTTCGCGCGCATAGCGCACCACATGCAGCACCGGGCCGAATACCTCGCGCTTGAGTTGGGCGATGTTTGCCAGTTCGATCAAGGTCGGCGCCACGAAGCTGCCGCAGGCAACGTCGCGGTTCATAGGCGTTTGGGTTACCTTCGCACCCGTCGCCCGCATCGCTTCGATATGCGTGGTAATGGCGTCTTGCGCGCTTGCGGTAATTACCGGACCGACATCGACGCTGAGACGATCGGGGCGGCCCACCGCCAGTTCATTCATGGCGCCTTTGAGCATGGTCAACCTGCGTTCGGCGATATCTTCTTGCAGGCACAGCACCCGGAGGGCTGAGCAGCGCTGGCCGGCGCTGTCGAAGGCGGATGACATCACATCGCTCACCACCTGTTCGGCCAAGGCAGAGGAATCCACGATCATGGCGTTCTGGCCGCCAGTCTCGGCGATCAACGGGATCGGACGCCCCGCCGGCGATGTACGGCGTGCCAATGTGCGTTGAATGATCCGCGCCACTTCGGTCGAACCGGTGAACATCACACCACGGCAGCCGGCGTGCGCCACAAGCGCTGCGCCGACATCGCCCTCCCCGGTGAGCAGATGCAGTGCGTCGGCTGGGACGCCGGCGTGATGCAGAATCCGTACGGCCTCGGCGGCGATCAGCGGCGTCTCTTCTGCCGGCTTGGCCAGAACTGTATTTCCGCCCGCCAGGGCGGCCGCGATCTGGCCGGTGAAGATCGCCAGCGGAAAGTTCCACGGACTGATGCAGACGACGGGTCCGACAGGCTCATGATTGTCTTGAGCCAAAGTACGGACCGCCTCGGCGCCGTAATACCGCAGGAAATCCACGGCCTCGCGGACTTCAGCGACGGCGTTTGCGGCTGACTTTCCGGCCTCGCGTATGATCAGACCCAAAAGTTCTGGCATACGTGCTTCGAGCTGATCCGCCGCCCGGGCAAGAATAGCAGCACGGTCTGCTGCGGGCGTGCCCGCCCAGCGCGCGCCGGCGGCGTGAGTGAAGGCTACGTCTACGTCGTGCGACGTTGCATTGATAACGGAACCCACAACATCCCGGTGGTCGGCCGGATTGAGTACCGACTGTGGCGTACCGTTCTGGACTTTACCTGCGATGATCGGCGCGGCGGTCCATTGCCGGCCCCCTGTCTCCAGAAGCGTAGCGCCAAGCATCGCCAGCGCCGCATCGTTGGCAAGATCTACGCCGGAGGAGTTGGGTCGCGACAGCGCAAACAGGTCCTTAGGCAACGCTATAGCCGAATGTGGCGCACCCAGCGGAATGACGGCCCGGGCACTTTCCACCGGGTCGGCGGTCAACGTGGCTATGGATACGGCCGGGTCGTACACGCGGTTGACGAAGGAGCTATTGGCTCCGTTTTCCAGAAGGCGACGAACCAGATAGGCCAGCAGTGTCTCATGCGTGCCCACCGGCGCGTAGATGCGGCAGGGACGGTCGAGCTTGTAGGGGCCGACCACTTCCTCGTAGAGCGCTTCGCCCATGCCATGGAGGCATTGAAACTCGTACTGGCCGGGCGCGAATTCACCGCCCAGGGTGACGATTGCCGCCAGCGTCTGAGCGTTGTGGGTGGCGAACTGCGGGAACACCGCGTCCTGCGCCGCCAGCAGCCTGCGCGCGCAAGCGATATACGCGACGTCGGTGTGAACCTTGCGGGTGTAGACCGGAAAATCCGCCAGGCCGTCGACCTGGGCTTTCTTAATTTCAGAATCCCAATAGGCGCCTTTCACCAGGCGCACCATGATGCGATGACGGCTGCGCCGCCCTAGATCGACGATGTAGTCGATAACGAACGGACAGCGTTTGCCGTAAGCCTGCACCACAAAGCCGATGCCGTCCCAACCGGCCAGACCCGGGTCGAAGCACAGGGCTTCCAGCAGATCGAGGGAAATCTCCAGGCGCTCGGACTCCTCGGCGTCGATATTGAGCCCGATGTTGTAGCTCTTGGCGATAGCCGCGAGGTTTTTTAGCCGCGGCAAGAGCTCATCCATCACGCGGTCAATCTGCGCCCGCGCATAACGGGGGTGGAGGGCCGAGAGCTTGATGGAGATGCCGGGCCCGTTGACGATCCCGCGCTTGGCCGACGCCCGGCCGATGGCGTGAATGGCGCGCTCGTAATCGGCATAGTAGCGCCTGGCTTCATGGGCCGTGGTCGCGGCTTCGCCCAG
>CANISR010000157.1 GCA_947470105.1 Fidelibacterota bacterium
CCGAGGATCGTGAAGAGAGCACCCGCCAGGCGGCCGATCAGGGCGTCTATAACACCAGCCTCTACTTCTTCCAGGTCGGAATTCCGTTCTCGGGCAAGTACACCGTCAACGAAGGTTATGTCGAAGTTGCCGTGCCGCTGGCGAAGGACGAAGTCTGGGCGAAAGCGCTGGACTTGAACGGCGCTGTGCGCGCCACCGATTACTCAACCTCGGGCTACGTCACGACATGGAAGATCGGCGCCACCTACAGCCTGATCGACGATGTGCGGTTCCGCGGCACCTATTCACGCGACATCCGCGCACCCCACCTGGCCGATCTGTTCCAGGCCGGAACGACATCGCCGAACACCATCCGCGATCCGTTCAATAACAACGTGAACGCCAATAACCGCGTCACTACCACCGGCAACCCTACCCTCAGCCCCGAGAAGGCCAACACGCTCGGGCTCGGCGTGGTTATCCAGCCGTCATTCTTCCCGCGGTTCAGCATTTCGTGGGACTACTATCGCATCAATATCAAGGATGCGATCAGCACCTTGAGTGCGCAGCAGTTGATCGACCTTTGCTACACCGGCGTCCAGTCCGCGTGCGACAAGTTCACCCGCATCATCGATGCCGGGAGCCCGCTGATCGTGTTCACACAGAGCCCGATCAATTTCGCCACGCAAAAGGCCGCCGGGTACGACATCGAAATGAGCTATCGCCAGCCCTTGGATGAATGGTCGCCGAACTTCGCCGGCGACCTGACCATCCGCGGCCTTGCCACGCACTACATCAAGGACGTGCTGAACAGCGGCGTCATCGGCTCGATCCCCAACGACCAGGTCGGGCAGATCAGCTCTTCGAAGCCGTCCTGGAGGTGGGACCTTGCTCTCAGCTACACGCTGAATCCCGTGAATGTTACCTTCAACATGCGCGGGTTCAACGGCGGTGTGTTCAACAACAACTACATCCAGTGCAGCAGCGGCTGCCCGGTTTCGACCACCAATAACACCACCATCGACGACAACCATCTCGATGGCGCCCGCTACTTCGACGTGGCCGCGACTTATAAGCTGCAATTCGACGCGGCGGAGACGGATCTCTTTTTCAGTGTCCGCAACCTGACCAACCGGGATCCGGGAATCGTTCCCTCCGGCCCCGGCGCTTCGGTCTTCTCCACCAATGAGTCGAACTCGGGTCTGTACGACCTCCAGGGCCGAACCTTCCGCGCGGGTATACGCTTCAAGATGTAGGTTCTGCGCGCGCCGGGACTGACAAATTCGCGCCGGTATCGTACCCGATACCGGCGCGATGCTTTTTCAGGAAGGGGCCCGTACCCCGCGTGTTAAGATCGATTCTGTCGGCTCCCGCGCAACATTTGGATTGAAAATGTTTTATACATATAGCAATTTGGGGGCGACTGATTTTGCCGATAGAACGTGTCTGTCTGCGCCGCGTTCGCGAAAAGAGGGTTGAATGTTGCTTCGCCACTTTTTGAGCCGCACGTTCTTAAGCCAAAGCTTCATCTCCGCCGGTGCAGCGACAGCCATGGCTCTGGCGCTGGCGAGTTGCTCGCAGCCCAGCACCGAAGGCCGCGTTGCCGTGACCGGGCCTGCGGCTCCCTCGATTTCTTCAGTGTCATCGGAGCGTCGCCTGCGCCTCATGACGTCGGCGCAGTACCTCAATACGCTGGCTTACGTCTTCGGCCCCAATGTCCGCCCCGACGCGCGCTTTGCGCCGCTGCAACGAACGGACGGCCTTCTCAGCGTCGGCACTTCCATCGCGGGCGTGACCGCCGGGCAGATGGAGGTTTATCAAAAAACCGCCGCATCGGTGGCCGCGCAGGTCGTGAACGCCGAAAATCGAAAGTTCCTGATCCCGTGCGCTCCTAAGTCGGAGACGGCCCGCGATGACGAATGTGCGCGCGTATTCCTGAAAAAGGTCAGCCGCCTGCTGTATCGCCGTCCGCTCGATGATAAACGCCTCGACGAATGGGTGGCCCAAGCCGGCGCCGGCGCGGAGCGCTTGAAGGATTTCTACACGGGCCTTGGTTCGGCATTGGAGGGCATGCTCTTCAATCCCCAGGTCCTGTTGATCTCCGAGCGCCTGGAGGCCGATCCGAAGACCCCTGGCGCCATGCGCCTTGATTCATACGCTCTGGCCGCACGCTTGAGTTTTTTCCTGTGGGACGCGGCGCCCGACGACCTGTTGCTGAAGGCCGCGGAGAAGGGCGAGCTTCAAACGGAGAAGGGGCTGGCGGCGTCCGTCGACCGCATGCTGGCGAGCTCGCGCCTTGAATTCGGCGTGCGCGCATTTTTTGACGACATGCTCCAGTTCGATCTGTTCGATACGCTGGCGAAGGACGGATCAATCTATCCCAACTTCACCGCAACGACGGTGTTGGATGCGCGCGAACAGACGCTGCGGACCATCGTCGATCAACTGATCATTAAGAAGCGCGATTACCGCGACTTATTCACGACCCGTGAAACCTTCCTGTCACCGTCGCTGGCAGCGCTCTACCGGATTCCGACCACCGGCGGGTGGGTGCCCTATGAGTTTCCCGCGGACAACCCGCGCATGGGCATGCTGACGCAAATCAGCTTTCTGGCCGGACACGCACATCCGGGCCGCAGCTCCGCGACGCTGCGTGGCAAGGCCTTGCGCGAACTCCTGCTCTGCCAGCCCGTTCCGCGTCCGCCCGCCAACGTCGATTTCTCGGCGGTGGAGAATCCCAAGTCTACCCATCGCACGGCGCGCGACAGGGTCACAGCGCACCTTTCTAATCCGGTGTGCGCCGGGTGCCATAAAATCACCGATCCCATCGGCCTTGCTCTCGAGAACTTCGACGGCGCCGGCCGGTACCGCACGACGGAACGCGGCTCGCCTATCGACGCCAGCGGTAATCTGGACGGAAAAGCATTCACCGATGTGACCGGCTTGGCGGCCGCGCTGCATGACCACCCTGCGCTGACGACCTGCGTCGTGAAGCGCGCTTATGCCTATGGGACCGGCGGCCCGGCGGACGCAAACAACCGCGCCACACTGGAATCCCTCGACAAGAGTTTTGCTGCGGGCGGCTACAGAATCCCGGGCCTTCTGCGCGCGGTGGCAACTTCGAAAGCGTTCTCACAGATCACCACAACGCCTACGGCGACGGCGGATGCTTCCGCGGCCGGCGGTGTGGCGAAGTGACATAAAGGAGTAGGTCCCATGGCTGACTTCAATCGCAGGCGCGTTCTCAGGGGCATCTTGGACGGCGGCGCCGTCACCGTGGCTTTGCCGCTGCTCAACTGCTTCCTGAACGGGAATGGAACCGCCATGGCGGACGGCGCGGCCATGCCGGTGCGTTTCGGGACTTGGTTCTGGGGCCTGGGGATGGCGAAAAACATCTTCGTGCCGAAAAAAACCGGCAAGGATTTCGACCTGCCCGAAGAGATCGCGATGCTGGCGCCGGTGCGCAAGGACATCAACCTGTTCACCAACATGCAGGCGTTCCGCGACACGGAAGCGAACCGCTGCCACTTCACCGGCTGGGTCATCAACATGACCGGTCAGGCGCCGAAGAACGGCCAGAACACGCCCGGCGAGACCATCGACGTAACGGTGGCCAGCCAGATCGGCCGGACGACCCGTTTCAAGACCCTGAACGCCACGGCGACCGGCGATCCGCGGTCGACGGTGTCCTACGAAGGCTACAATGCGCCCTCGGCGGCCGAATTCTCGCCGATGAATTTCTACACCCGTCTGTTTGGGCCGGACTTTCAGGACCCGAACGCGAAGGATTTCAAACCCAATCCGCAGACCATGGTGCGTAAGAGCGTGCTGTCCGGCATGCTGGACGACGTCAAGGCGCTGGAGCGCGACGTCGGCGCGGAAGACAAGGCGCGGCTGGACCAATACCTCACCGGCCTCCGTCATATCGAGCAGCAGTTCGAGCAGCAACTCACTAAGCCCGAGCCGCGCGCGGCTTGTGTGGCGCCCAAGGCGTTGACGCGGGAACCGGCAGCCGGCGGCGACGCAGAACTCTACAAGGCGCGTCACGAGATGCTGACAAATCTCATGGTCATGGCGGTGGCCTGCGATCAGACCCGCGTTTTCAATATGAACTACTCGGCCGCGTCCGCGAATACGGTCAAAGCCGGCTACGAAAAGCCGCACCACACCACGACTCACGAAGAGCCCATGGATGAGAAGCTCGGATACCAGGAAAATTGCTCCTGGTTTACCCGTCGGGCGATGGAATCCTGGGCTTACTACGTGAAAGCCTTCGGCGATATGAAAGAGGGCGACGGCCGCCTCATCGACAACATGCTGATCTATGCCGTGACCGATCATGGCTTTGCCCGCGTGCATTCCCTCGATGGTATGCCGGCGTTCACCGCCGGCCGCGCCGGCGGGAGAATCAAGACGGGCATGCACATCGCCACGGACAACAGCACGGTCGCGCGTCTCGGCTACACCGTGCAGCGCGTCATGGGGCTCGATATCCCCTCGTGGGGCACGCGCAGCAACAACACGTCCAAAGAGTTCGGCGAAATCCTGGTTTAGGGTGCCATATGCGACGTTTCCGTAATTCCGCGCTGACCTTGGCGCTCGCAGTTCTCGCCGGCCTCGGGGCGCAGCCGGCGTATGCCCAGCGTGCTATGGAAGCGTATGAGCATGTGCCCATGCCGCCCGGTTTCCAGGTGACCAACACCGAACTCGAAGGTCCTGTGTTCGCCGACGCGCGCGGTCATACGCTTTATGCCTGGCCGCGCGGCGGGCAGCGCAACGGCGACGCCGGTGAGCAGAAGGGCCGCCCCACCTGCGACGACACGAAATATATGGTCACGGCCGGCCTCATGAGCCCATACCCTGCCGGTCTCGAACTGCCGGAACTTGAGACGCGCCCCACCTGTGTGGCCATTTGGCCGCCGGTCCTGGCGGCCGCGGATGCAAAGCCCGTCGGCAAGTGGACCATCGTCGACCGCAAGGACGGCTCCAAGCAGTGGGCCTATGATGAGTATGCGCTCTATACCTCTGTCCTCGACGAAGTCCCCGGCGACACCCGCGGCGGACGTAAGGTCTCTGGCCGGGGCGGCGGTGGCGGCGACGGTGGAACACCGCGCGTTGTGGCCGGGCCGCCGGCAGACATCCCCGCACAGTTTGCGATTTCCACGGTCAAGTCAGGCCGCTTGCTCACACTCTCGACCGGCTTCTCGGTCTATTCCTACGACAAGGACGCGGCCTCGAAGCCCGGCTGCACCGGCGCTTGCCTGCGGGATTGGTCGCCGGTGCTGGCGGGCGAGACCGCGGTTTCCAAGGGCGACTGGACGATTCTGGAGCGCGAGCCGGGTGTGAAGCAGTGGGCCTTTCGCAAGAAGCCCCTCTATACCCGCACCGCCGATGATTCGGCCCGCAGCCTGGAAGGCGCGGACGAGCCGGGCTGGCACAATGTCTACACGCAGCCGTGGCCAACGCTTCCCAAAGAATTCATGATTCATGATGCATATGCCGGCCAGGTCGTGGCCGATGCGCGGGGGCACTCCGTTTATATCTACAACTGCATCGACGACGTGCTCGACCAGCAGTCCTGCGATCATCCCGGCGCCCCTCAGGTCTATCGCCTGGCGGTATGCGGCGGCGGTGATGCCGCGCGTTGCTTGAAGATGTTTCCCTATGTGTTGGCGCCGAAAGACGCGAAAAGCACCAGCCGCGCCTGGACCACAGCCGACATCGACCCCAAAACCGGTCGCTACGCCGCGCCGGGGCAGGCCGATGCGCTCCACGTCTGGGCCTATCGCGGCCGGCCCGTCTTCACCTACGCCGGCGACACCAAGCCCGGCCAGATCGGCGCGGACGGGTGGGGCGAATTCCATGGCACCCGTAACGGCTTCAAAGCGTTTTTGCTGCGCGACGACTTCAAGGGAAACGCGGGCTGAGAATAGTCCGATCTGGAGAATTCCGATGAAACATATGCCCCAACCGTCGCTGCTCGCGTCCGGTCTGCTGCTGGCCCTGACGATTGCGCCCACCGCATTTGCGCAATCAGGTGCGCAAGACAGCGCGCCGGTCATCCGAAACCGTTCCATCGCCTATGTCATGACGATGGAAGAATGGGCCATGCACAAGACGCCCGGCGCGAAGGCCGAATGTCCCAATGGCATGAACGAGGGGCCTCGCGAGCAGTTCAAGGTCCTGTTTCCCGAAAATGGCCCCAAGCGCACCGTGGTCGGCACGCAGCTTGCCCGCGAAGCGCAGGTCTACTTCCCGACACCTGAGACGGAAAACATGCCGTTCCGCGAAGCGGTGGGCCCGGTTGTGCCGGGCATAAACCTGGACGGCAAAGTCGATGCGGACGACTTCACCAGCCCCGACGGCGTCAAAGGCATCGACAACCAGTTCTTCAGGGTCATCGGCTGCGTCAGCAGCTATCGCGATGTAGCGGCGTTGATGGTGACCAAGTGGCGGGTCGACAATTCCTTCAACCGCGTCGTGATCGAACTGACGGACGTGGACGATCTTGGCAGCGACAACGATGTCACCGTCACCACCTATCGCGGTCTTTCGGCCATGTTGCCCGACGCGACGGGCAGCGGCTACATGCCGGGAGCATCGCAGAAGCTCGATATGCGCTTCGGCAAAGACTTCATCTCGTCGTTCAAAGGCAAGATCGTCGATGGAGTCCTGATTACCGAGCCCGGCGACTATCTGATGCCGTATCAGGCGCTCGCCAATGTCTCGACACTGCTTTTCCGCGGCCTCAAGTTCGAAGTGCGCCTGAGCCAGGACAGCGCCGAGGGCTATATGGGCGGCTACCTCGATATCGCGTCGTGGTACGCCCAGCGCCAGCAGAGCATTTCCACGCACCACCAGAGCTACGGCCAGGAGTCATCGCCCACCGTCTACAAAGCCTTGACGCGTCTCGCCGACGGCTACCCTGATCAGGCCGGCCATAACACCGCCATCTCGGGGGCGCTGCATGTGCGCTTTACACAGGTCTTTGTCGATCATCCGACCCGGGCCACGGCTCAAGCGGGTGGGGCTGCGGCGCCCGCCAATCGTTAGAAGTTCGGCCTCCTTCGAAAGAGCGGCGGCCAAATGCTTCGGTCGCCGCTTTTCTTTTGCGGCAAGCTAGACACAATTCTTCGGCCTCGCGTCGGGTCTCAGATTTAAGCGGAGTAAGTTCTCGTGAAGTGGCCTGCGAACCGTATTTCGTCAAGTTCACCCAAAAGCTTCGGGATGTACGAGAAGGCGTCGAAGCAGTACGCCGGTGTCGATCTCATCCATCTCGAGGTCGGCCTTCCGGGATCCGATACGCCTCAACACATCAAGGACGCCGCCATCGCCGCCTTGCAGGCCGGCAAAGTGCATTACAGCGCGTTCCCGGGCACGATCGAGCTGCGCCGGGCCATCGTCGAGCGTCTCAAGACCCACAACGACCTGAACGTGAAGGAGAGCGAAGTCGTTGTCACCAATGGTCTGACACACGCATCCTATGCCGTGTTCATGGCCGCACTCGATCCGGGAGACGAGGTGATTCTCCTTGAACCCTACTATCCACAGCACATCAACAAGATCGAGATGGCCGGAGGGAAAGTCGTCCTTGCGCCCCTCGATAAGGCCAAGGGCTTTGCTGTCGATATTGCCGCCATCGAGGCCAAGATTACGGCCAAGACGCGTATGATTTCATTGGTTAACCCGGCAAATCCGACCGGCCGTGTGTTCACGCGCGACGAACTGAGTGCGCTGGCCACACTTGCGATCAAGCATGATTTGCTGATCGCCTCCGACGAGGTCTACGAGCAGATCGTCTATGACGGCAACAAACACATCAGCATTGCCGCGCTGCCGGGCATGTTCGAGCGTACGTTCAGTATGTTCGCGTTCACGAAAGCCTATGCCATGGATGGGTGGCGCATCGGATATGTCGCATGCCACGAACGCTTCGTGCCGGCGATCCTGAAGATCACGGCGAACGATGTTTCGCATGTAAATACCTTTATCCAGGACGGCGCGCGTGCGGCCTTGGAAGGCCCGCGCGATGACGTCGACCATATGCTCGCCAACGACAAGAAATGCCGCGATATGGTGGTCGCGCGCATGAACCAGATGTCGGGCGTGAAATGCGAGATGCCGCAAGGATCGATCTATGCATTCCCCGACATCTCCTCCACCGGCAAGTCCAGCCAGCAGGTGGCGGACGAGATCCTCGAAAAGTGCCATGTGGTCACGGAGGCCGGTACGTTCTACGGCGCCGGAGGCGAGGGGCACTTGCGGGTGTGTTTCGGGGCCGAGCCCTATGAGCGGATCGAGGAGGCCATGGGCCGTATGGCTAAGTACTTCGCTGGCGACGCCTGATCATGAGCGGCGCCACCGACAAGTTCGAAGCCTGGATCCGCTCCTCGTTCCGCGGGATGAATACGGAACTGGAGGAGCTGTACTACGCCCAAAGCGACCGCGCCAACGTGGACGGGGTGGGCGAGCCCATTAAGAAGGCGCTGGCCGACGAAGGCCTTGCTCTGATCCGCCCCCTTGTGGCCGAGGGCAATACCAACGAGGGCTTTGAACGCACTTTCGGGACGCTCGGGAATTTGGGATTGTTCTTCGCGGCTTTGCGCCGGCACGAACTCACGAACCCCGCGCGCGAGACTAAATCGCCGTTCGACGATGCGTCGGCCCTGGGAATGCATATCGCGGCGTCCCTCGGCGTCGTGCCGCGCTTCGCCAATGTGCATCTCAATCACCACAACCGCGCGGTTGACGGTGCGCCCAAGAGCTTCACGACGCTCG
>CANISR010000158.1 GCA_947470105.1 Fidelibacterota bacterium
CGCCGCCGGCCGCCGCACCATCTTCTTCCACGCCAGCACCTGGAGCCGCATCCGTGCCCGCAGCCGCCCCCACCGAGCCCCTGGACCTCCAAAATGCCCTGTACCTGGACCTGGAATACGGCCGGGTGGTCATCAAATTGCATCCGGAACTGGCGCCCAAGCATGTGGCGCGCATCAAGGAACTGGTGCGCCAGGGGTTCTACGACGGCCTGATCTGGCACCGGGTGATTGAAGGCTTCATGGCCCAGGGCGGCGACCCCAAGGGCGACGGCACCGGCGGCTCTGGCCAGAACATTCCCGCCGAGTTCAACGGTGGCCGCCATGTGCGCGGCTCCCTGTCCATGGCGCGCGCCGCCAACATCAACAGCGCCGACAGTCAGTTCTTCATCGTCCTGCAGGACAGCCCGCATCTGAACGGCCAGTACACCTATTGGGGTGAAGTGGTCTCGGGCATGGAATTCGTTGACCGCCTCCGCAAAGGTGATCCGGAATCCAACGGCATGGTTCCCTATCCCGACCGCATCGTCCGCATGCAGGTGGCCGCCGACGCCGAAAAAGCCGGCGACAAGTGGCCGCGCGAAACCGCGCCCGCGCCAAAGGCGAAGTAAGGCGCCGCCGGACAGCGGAGTAGGCCGCGCTCACCGCCTCGGCGGTGCAGACTAACGTAAATCGTCAGTAATCGAGGTCCCGCTGGGGCCCACGATGAGCCGTGGGGAAATTGGTGAGCCGGGCTGGGTTCGAACCAGCGGCCATCGCATTAAAAGTGCGATGCTCTACCACTGAGCTACCGGCCCCCAAAGTCGGGAACAGCGCCTTATATGTGCCCAGTGAGCATGGGTCAAGGCGCGGGGTAGGGCGGCTTTCGATCGGCAATCCACTTATTTTACGACGCTTCCACAGGCGTGCATGCGCCTGGGCGGAGGCGCCACCCGGCCGCGGCCACGGCCGGCACCACCAAGGATATCTACGGTGCCGTTATGGCGCTTTCTGTGCCATTTTCCGGAGCGCGTTAAGCTTTCGTTGATCCTTCTCCCATAAATTGTTTCGGACGCGAACCAGGCAATTGCCGGTTATAAGGGGGCTAGAATGGCTAACGACATCACACTTTCCAGCGCAACGCGGACCAACCTGCTTTCGCTGCAGAACACCAGCAGCCTGATTGGTCAGACGCAGGAGCGTCTCGCCACTGGCCTCAAGGTCAACAGTGCGCTCGATGACGCGCTCGCCTTCTTCAAAGCCCGTAACCTCAACAGCCGCGCCACCGACCTGTCGTCCATCAAGGACCAGATCTCGGGCGGTGTCAGCGTGCTCACGGCCGCAACTCAGGGCCTTGAGTCGATGGAATCCGTGCTCAAACAGATGAAAGCCATCGCCCAGTCGGCGATCTCGGCGCCCGAAAGCACGACCCGCGCGAAACTCGCCAGCCAGTTCAACGAACTGCGCACCCAGGTCGACTCGATCGCCTTCGATTCGAGCTTCAACGGCGTCAACCTGCTCAAGAACACCCCGGGACACTTCGTCGGCGGCGCCGACCAGCTCACCGTCCGTTTCAACGAGCGCACCGATCCGAAGGCCGTCAACCAGCTGATCGTCAGCGGCCTCAAATCCAGCGATTATTCCAGCATCATGGGCATCTCGGCCGTGACCACCGGTCCGGCCGGCGGCTCAGCCGTGTGGGGCCAGACCGGCACCGCCGCGATCAAGGCCATCACCTCGGCCATCAGCGCCATCGACTCCGCGTTGGTGACGGTGCGCGAAGCCGCGCAGGCGTTCGGCACCAACGCCGCCATGCTGCAGATCCGCGAAGACTTCACGACCAACCTGATCAACACCCTGAAGGGTGGCGCTTCGGACCTGGTCAACGCCGACCTGAACGAAGAATCAGCCAACCTCCTGTCGCTGCAGACCCGCCAGCAGTTGGGCACGATCTCGCTCTCGATCGCGCAGCGCTCCGAGCAGTCGATCCTGCGCCTGTTCTAGGCCACGCGAACTGACTTTCGGAAAACCCGGCGCAGCTATTGGCTGCGCCGGGTTTTTCATTTTGGCGCCGGACGCAAAGTCACACGCCGGACCAGCCGCGCTCGCCTTGTTCGAAATGGTCGTGACCCGTGCTGCGGAATTCCTCGGCGCGGTCCTGCCAGGCAAAGCGCTCCACCTCAATTCTATGGGGCTCGATTCTCACCACGTTGAAGGAATTCGATTCGCCGCGGCCACGGGTGGAGGTTGAGGTGCCCGCCTGGACGATCAAAGCCTTGTAGCCCGCCAGGGCGTGGTGATCCGCGCTGCCGGCGGTGCTCTTATGATTGTGGCCCGACAGCAGGAGATCCACCCCGCAGGTCGCGAACATGTTCAGCGCCATGTCCGCGCGTCCGACGAGTGCCGCGTCCTGGTCGGCGTCGGGCATGTCGAAGGGATGATGGGTCACGACAATTTTGACGATGTCCTGATCCAGCGCGCAGAGGGTCTTGCGCAGATAATCCACCTGCTTGAGATTGATTCGACCGTTCTTGATGGTCAACGACCGCGCAGTATTTATGCCGAGCACGGCAATTTCGTCGTCGATAAAGCTGGGGTGAAGGTCGCGGGTGATGTGGCGTTTGAAGCCATGAAGCGGCCAGAGGAACCGCGCCGGCAGATTAAACATCGGAACGTCGTGGTTTCCCGGCACCACGATCACCGGCTGCGGCAAAAGGTCCAGGAACCGCCGCGCCTGTTTGAACTGGGCGGCGCGGGCCCGCTGCGTCAGGTCACCCGACACCGCCACTACATCCGGCGCGAGACCCCGCACGGTGGTGAGCAGGGGCAGGATAAGACGTTCGTCGACCTTGCCGAAATGCAGATCAGAAAGATGGACGAGGGTGCGCATGTCGACCTTGCTATGTTTCGGTTGCGGCGGGCGCGAGCACGCGCAGGGCTCCCGGCCTGATCCGGTACGTGAGCGGCGTGGGCATCACCGTGACTTCGCCGTCGATGGCCACCTGCATGTGGGAATGGTGGGAGCCGATGACGATGTCCCGCGCAGGGCGGACGTCGAAGCCGGAGTCTTCGCGCAATCCTCCGACCAGCGCCCGCAGGGCGAACCACAGTAGTCCAAGACGGCCACGGGCGTGCGGCACATGAAGGCTGAGATGCCCGGCGTCCAGGCGCTTGCGCTCGCCGAAATGCCAGCCCTCCACGACATAGTCATTGTTGCCGATCAGAATGAGCGACGTACTCAAGGTTTCCTCTTGTCCGTCGACGCGGATGCGAAACGTATATAGCGGCATGATCGCCAGCACCGTCAGGCTTGCAATCAGAAGCGCGAACCACTTGCTGCGCCCGTATTTTCTCTGCTGGCCGTCGCGGTGGCGCACGATCCGCGGGTAGAGGCCGAGGCTGGAGTTGTTGAGGAAGATGCGGCCATCGACTTCTCCCACATCCACGGCCGCCGTATGACCGGCGCAAATGGTTTGGACCGCAGCTTCGACGGTAAGGGGAATGTTCAGGTCCTTGGCGAAATGGTTCAGCGTGCCTACGGGAAGGACTCCCAGGATCAGGCCCGCGTCGATGGCCGCCTGGGCTACGGCGCTGATGGTGCCGTCACCGCCGGCGGCCACAATGATCTCCGGCCGTGCCTTGCAGGCGGCGTCGATCGCCGCCGTCATCTCGGCGGTGGTGTGGACTTCTGCGATATGGGCATCAAAGCCGGCGGCGGCAAAGGCGTCGACCAGAACCTCCGGCAGGTCCGTCGGCGCCGCCGCCCCGGCGGACGCGTTGAGAATTACCGCGATCCGCCGCTTCGACCGGGTATGGGGGGGAAACATGTCCGTCAGCGCAGCCTCCGCGGCGATGCTTCGCCGAACCTGCTACCTGAACTATGCTGGCCCGGGAATGTTCCGAAGATGGCGGCGCAGGGCCTCTGTTCATGGATTCATGGCTTGCTTTTTGCCCGGTCCCGAGGCTCGCTAGGGGGCAGGGGAGCCCACCATGACCGATAAGAGCCGCCGCCAGTTTCTGAAATCAGCCGCCGTCACCGCCAGTGGGGCTGCGGGCCTGGGCTTGATGCCGTCCTCCATCGGCGCCGCGCTCGCAGCACCGGCCGCCACAGTCACCGGCACCATCAAGGATGTGCAGCATATCGTCATCCTGATGCAGGAGAACCGGTCCTTCGACCACTACTTCGGCACGCTCAGGGGCGTGTGCGGTTTCGGCGACCGGCACCCCACACCACTGCCGAGCGGCAAGGCCGTGTGGTACCAGGTGGACGCGGCCGACAAAGAAGTGCCGCCGTTCCACCTCGACACCGCCAAGACCAGCGGCATGCGCGTGCCCATGACGCCCCATTCCTTCTCGGACAGTCAGGGGGCCTGGAACCAGGGGCGCTTTGGCTGGTGGCCCAAATATAAGACCGCCGGCGCCATGGGCTATTACAAGCGCGCCGACATCCCGTTCCAGTTCGCCCTGGCCGAGGCCTTCACCATCTGCGACGCCTACCACTGTTCCGTCACCAGCGGCACCGATCCCAACCGCATCGTGTTTTTCTCCGGCTCCAACTACAACCCGGAGGTCGGAGGGCCGTGTACCGACGCCGATTCCGAACCGGACAACCTGCGTTGCTGGATCCAGGGCGAACACCCGACGCCGGGATACACATACGCCGGGTCCGCCTTCCGCTGGCCGACCATTCCGGACGTACTTGAAAAGGCCGGGGTGTCCTGGCGCATCTACCAGAACCCCAACGACAACTGGACCGGCGCCATGCACGGCGGCCTGGCCTTCGAGAGCTTTCGCACGGCGAAGCCAGGATCGGGTCTTTACAATAAAGGCATGTCGCATTGGTCGTTGGAGCAGCTCGACCAGGACGTCAAGGCGGGTACGTTGCCGCAGGTGTCATGGGTGCTGCCGTCGAAGGAATGGTCCGAGCATCCGTTCGCGTCCACACCGGTGCAAGGCGCAGAGTTCGTCGACCGGGTTCTGGGCGCACTTACCGCCAATCCGGAAGTCTGGAGTAAGACCGCGCTGTTCGTGACCTTTGACGAGAATGACGGCTTCTTCGATCACGCCGCGCCGCCGGCGCCGCCGTCCTATAACGCCGACGGCACTCTGGCCGGGGCCTCCACCGTCGAGACCCGCGGCAACTACTTCATCGACAAGGCGCGAAAGTACCTGAAGCCCGACGACACGATCACCGGCGATATCCGGCCCTGGGGCTTGGGCGCCCGGGTGCCCATGGTCGTCATCTCGCCCTGGAGCAAAGGCGGCTGGGTGAATTCCCAGGTATTCGACCACACCTCCGTTGGCCAATTTATCGAGAAGCGGTTCGGCGTGACGATCCCCGCCATCAGTCCGTGGCACCGCGCCGTGTGCGGCGACCTGACTTCGGCTTTCGATTTCGCGACGCCCAATGCCGCGCAACCGGCGCTCCCCAGTGCCAAGGGCGCCTCCACAGCGCTGCTTGAGCATATCCAGCGCCCCAAAGCCCGCCCGCCGGCGGCGCCCGAGCCGATCTTCCAGGAACCCGGGCCGCGTCCTTCACGGGCACTGCCCTATGAGCTGCATGTGGACGCCGCGCACGATACCGCCAAGGGCGTGATCGCGCTCGCGTTCCGCAACACCGGCCGCGTGGGCGCGGTATTCCAGGTCTATGACCGCAAAAACCTCGCGGCCATTCCCCGTCGCTATACGGTCGAGGCCGGCAAAACCTTGTCGGGAACCTGGACCGCGGCGGAAGGGTATGACCTGTCCGTGCGTGGGCCGGCGGGCTTCCTGCGCGACTTCAAGGGCGGCCCCGGTCCGGATCCGGAGACTGCGCTCACCTACGACCGTAATCGCGCAACCCTTAGCCTGACCGTCAGTAATCGCGCGTCATCGTCACGGACGCTTTCCCTGCGCGCCAACGCCCACCACACCGAGGCCCCGGCCACCCTCACCATTGCCGCCGGTGGCAAGGCCCGCCAGTCCTGGGCGCTGGCCGGCAGCGGCAACTGGTACGATCTCTCCCTCATCGGAGACGGCTACGAGCGCAGGTTCGCTGGGCGGCTGGAGACCGGCGCCCACAGCATCAGCGACCCCGCCGTCGGCGCCTGACGCCCTACCGCGATATCCTAAGTGCCTGAAACGGCAAGCGTCGTGGCGGAACCTTTTCCGCCTCGCTCCGTTTGCATTGACGCATCTCTCCCGCATGCGCGTGCCCGCGTTTCAGCAGCACCCAATGGCCAGCAAAACCCGTTCCAGCACCAAATTCGCCGAAATCAAGGAGTCCGGGGGCAAATCCACGCTCGTCCTGGATGGCGACTGGACCGTGGACAATGCCGGCGAGATTGAAAATGCCGTGGCGGAAATCGCGCGGGGCGAGGGCGGCTACGCGGTGCGGGCCGAAGACCTTGGCAAGCTCGACACCTCCGGCGCTCTGTTGCTCAAACGCCTGCTGCCGGGGAAGAAGCTGCCTGCGGGCCTAAAGCCGCAGCAGAAAGCCATCCTCGAATTCCTTCCCGATTTCGCTGAATACAAACCGGAGACCGAGAAACAGCCGCCGGGGGTATTCTTTCGCACCATCGGCCGGCAAACCTTCGCGGCGCTCGAATTCCTCCAAGGCCTGCTGACGCTGATCGGGCGCGTATTCGCCGTCTTCTTCCGGAATTTGAAAGACCCGCGCCGCTTCCGCTTTCCCTCAATCGTGCGTCACGCGCAGGAAACCGGCATCGAAGCATTGCTGATCATCGGCCTGCTCGCGGTCCTCATCAGTATGGTGATCACCTTCCAGGGCGCCGTGCAGCTCAAGAAATTCGGCGCCGGCATCTTCACGATCGATCTCACGGTGGTGGCCCTCCTGCGCGAGATGGGCGTGCTGGTCACGGCCATCATGGTCGCCGGCCGTTCCGGCAGCAGCTTCGCCGCCGAGATCGGCGTCATGACCCTGCGCGAGGAAGTCAACGCGCTGCGCACCATGGGCATGGACCCGGTCGAAGTTCTGGTGGCGCCGCGGGTGATCGCATTGCTGATTACCCTGCCGCTGCTGACCTTCATCGCAGATGCGGTCGGGATCATCGGCGCCGGTCTCATGGCCCAGCCGCTGCTCGGCGTATCGCTGGAGCAGTATTTCGAACGCGTCCAAGCCACCGCAACCGTCACCATGCTGTTCGTGGGCCTGGTCAAGGCGCCGGCCTTCGCATTCCTGATCGCGATCATCGGTTGCTATCAGGGACTCAATGTCTCGGGCTCGGCGGAAAGCGTCGGGCGCACCACCACCCTCGCGGTCGTGCAGTCGATCTTCATGGTGATCATGGCCGATGCGCTGTTCTCCATATTGTTTTCGCAGTTGGACATTTGATGCCCGCGCTGATCGAAGCCAAGAACATCACCAATAAATTCGGACGCCAGGTGATTCACGACCATCTCAGCCTGGAGGTTGCGGAAAACGAGATACTGGGCGTCATCGGCGGTTCCGGTTCGGGCAAGTCGGTGTTGCTGCGCACCATGCTGGGCTTGCACAAGCCCGACAGCGGCAAGGTGCTGGTGAACGGCAAAAGTCTCTATGCCCTGGCCGAGAACGACCGCATGTCGCTTCAGAAGAAGTGGGGCGTGCTGTTCCAGAACGGCGCGCTGTTTTCGGGCCTGTCGGTCATCGACAACATTTCCCTGCCGCTGCGCGAGCATACGGACCTGTCGGCGGAAGCCGTGTGTAACCTCGCGTTCCTTAAGCTGCAGATGGTCGGGCTTCCACCCGATACCGCCGACAAATTCCCGTCCGCCTTGTCGGGCGGCATGGTCACGCGCGCCGCCATGGCGCGGGCCATGGCGCTCGATCCGGGCCTGCTGTTTCTCGACGAACCCACCGGGGCACTCGATCCGGTTTCGGCGGCGGCGCTGGATGAACTCATGCTGTCGCTCAAAGAAACGCTCGGCCTCAGCATCCTGATCATCACCCACGACCTGGCCACGGTGCTGGGCGTATGCGACCGCATTGCCATCATCGTCGACAAGAAGGTGGAGACCGGCACGGTGGATGAGCTGGCGGAGTCCTCCAACGCCAAGGTCCGGGAGTTCTTCGACAGTCCCCGTGTGAAAGATGCGCTGAGCAAGCGGCGCAAAAGGAATTAGTCATGGAAAAAGACGCAAACTATTTCAGGGTCGGGGTATTCGTCACCGTGTCGCTGCTGGCGCTCGGCGGCTTCATCATCTGGCTCATGGGCAGTCATGGATTCAAGGAGTACGACCGTTACACCGTCTACTTTACCGATCCGGTCAGCGGCCTGAACGAGGACGGCATTGTCAAATACAAGGGCGTGGACGTCGGCAAGATCGTCGATATCCGCATCGCACCCGAGAAGGCCAGCCTGGTGAAGGTCGATATCGAGGTCAAGGAAGGCACCCCCGTGCGCGCCGGGACCAAGGCCAATATCCAGATGCAGGGCATCACCGGGCAAAGCTATGTGGAACTGTCCACCGAATCTCTCGACGCTCCGCCGCCGGCCAAGGTGGCGGACGAAAAATATCCGGTGCTGCAAGGCTCAGGCAGCCAGCTGGCGAAGTTCTTCGATGACATGCCGAACCTGTCGCGCCAGTTGATCACCGCGCTTGGCGCTCTCAGCGACTTTTCGCGCAGCGGCGCCAAGACCGCCGATTCCATCCGTGGTCTGACCGATCAGCTCAAAGAGGACCCTTCGCAAATCATCAAGGGCCCGTCCAACAAAGGCGTGGTGATCCCCA
>CANISR010000159.1 GCA_947470105.1 Fidelibacterota bacterium
CGCCGAGGGCCGCGCAAAGGGCCAGGGTCAGATGGGGACGTTGCGGAATTTTCATCGTCATTATTCTTTTAATTTCGAGGGATGTAGAGGCCGTTCCTCGCACCCGCAGCAGTGGAAATCGAGACAGGCTTCCGCTAGACTGAAGACTACAGGGAATGGGGTCTCTACTCATGGCGGACGAAACCTTTAGTTACAGCAGCAAGGCGGTGGAAGCTGCAGCGGGACCGGTGGCGGATGCGGCGGCGCCGGTGGTGCAGAGCGGCGGCTTTGTCGTCGACTGGGTGTTCAACATGTTCGCCGCCGCCATCGACCTCCAGATCCATTCGCCCATCCTGACCGCGGTCTATGCCGGCGCCCTGGCGCTGCTGGTGATCCTGCGGCTATTCACCGGCAACCCGATCCAGTTCCTCGGCTGCTTCCTCATATATATCTATACCACAGTTCAGACCTTTTCGCTGTTCCGCGCGTCTTCCTACGTCGTGGACTATACGGAGCCAGGCTGGCAGGTAACGGCCAAGTCCCTGTGGTTCGCGGCCCTGTTCACCATCATCGGGGTGTGGGGTATGTCGCGGGTGCTGCAGGCCTTCTTCTCCACTTTGGCCACCACCGGCCTGGGCCGCATGCTGGCGCCGATCAATCCCCTGCGCATGCTGGACAAGTTCCGCAAGACCGACGCCGACCTCGAGGCCATGGACGATGGTTCGTCCAAGAATCCCAAGCGCCAGAACACCGCCATCATGTTCACCGACATCGTCGGGTACTCGGCGCAGATGGGCAAAAACGAAGCGGCCATGGTCGCCAAGCTCAACATCCACAACGAGATCATGCGCAACCAGATCGTGCGTAACCGCGGCACTGTCATCAAGACCATCGGCGACGCCTTCATGGTGCGCTTCCGCTCCGCCGAGAGCGCGGTGCAGTGCGCGTTGGATTGCCAAAAGGCCATCGGCGCCTACAACAAGGGCAAACCCGACGGCGACCAGTTCCACATCCGCATCGGCGTGCACATGGGCGAAGTCATCCATACCGGTACCGACGTGTTCGGTGAAGGCGTGAACATCGCAGCCCGTATCGAACCCAAAGCCGACCCGGACGGCATCGCCGTGTCCGACGTCATCGCCAATGCGGCGCGCAACAAGGTGCCGGCGCACTTCATGTCTCTTGGCCGGCTGCCGATGAAGAACATCGCCAACCCGCCCGAATTGTTCAAAGTCTTCGCCGTCGAGGAAAGTGCCCCGAAGGTGGCCAAGGCCGGCGGACAACCCGCAGCGGCCGCCGCCGGCAGCGCCCCGGGCGGCACGTTCAAGATCTGATGCGTCTTCTCCTTATCGCGGTCTGTCTGGCCTTCGCCGTTTCAGCGCAGGCCGCGGATAAGATTACGTTGGGCACGGACTGGCGCGCGGAACCGGAACACGGCGGCTACTACCAGGCGCTCGCCACCGGTCTCTACGCCAAAGCCGGCCTGGACGTGACCATCCGCCAGGGCGGTCCCCAGGTGAATCACAACCAACTGCTGGCGGCCGGACGCATCGATTTCGCCGTGGCCCCCAACTCCTTCATCCCGCTGAACTACGTGGCCGGGAGCATTCCCATGGTGGCCGTGGCCGCTATGTTCCAGAAAGACCCCGCCGTGCTGATTGCCCACGCCGGGCAAGGCAACGACAGCATTGCCGCCCTCAAGGGCAAGAAGATCATGATCTCGCCCGACACCCGCATCGGGTTCTGGCGGTACTTGCGGGCGCGCTACGGCTTCACCGATGACCAGATCGCGCCCTACACTTTCAACCTCGCCCCTTTCCTCGCCGACCCTAAAGCGATCCAACAGGGCTACCTCGCCAGCGAGCCGTTCGAGATCGAGCGCGCCGGCAAGAAGCCAGTGGTGTTGCTGATGGCGGACTCCGGTTACGCCAGCTATGCCTCGCTCATTGTCACCGCGCGCAAGCTCGGAATGGAAAAACCCGACCTCGTCCGGCGCTTTATCGCGGCCAGCATTGAAGGCTGGCGCAGCTACCTGGACGGCGATCCATCGCCGGCCGAGAAACTGATCAAGCAGGACAATCCGGATATGAGCGACGCCATGCTCGCGTATGGCCGCAAGGCGATGAAGGACAACGGCATCGTCACCTCCGGCGGCATACCCATCGGCGCCATGGACGAAGCCCGTTGGAAGGTCTTCTTCGATATCATGGCCGCTGACGGACTCTATCCCAAGGCCATGGATTACCACGCCGCCTACACCACCGAATTCCTACCTAAATGACGGCGGGGGTAACGCTGCGCGGCGTCGGCAAGACCTTCGCCGCCGGCATTGAGGCTGTGGCGCCCACCGACTTGACTATCGCCCCCGGCAGTTTCGTCAGCCTCGTCGGCCCCTCGGGCTGCGGCAAATCCACGCTGCTGCGGATGATCGCCGGTCTCGCAGCGCCGACGATTGGAACAGTCGAGCGCACTGACGATGCGGTCGGCTTCGTGTTCCAAAGTCCCACACTGATGCCGTGGGCTACGGCCTTGGCGAATTGCGCTCTGCCTTTGCGTTTGGCTGGGAACGCGGACGATGCGCGCGCAACGGAAGCTCTCAAACGGGTGGGCCTCGGCGGTTTTGAAAGCGTCTACCCGCACGCGCTGTCCGGCGGTATGCAGATGCGCGTTTCCATCGCCCGGGCCATCGTCACCGCCCCGCGCCTCCTGCTCATGGACGAGCCCTTCGCGGCCCTCGACGAAATCACCCGCTTCCGCCTCAACGATGACCTGCTGGCCCTGTGGCAGCAGAACCGCTGGACCGTGGTGTTCGTCACCCACTCCATCCGCGAAGCCGTGTTCCTGTCCGAGCGCGTTGTGGTCTTAGCGCCGCGCCCTGGGCGCATTGTGGCCGACGTAAAGATCGACCTGCCCAGCATCCGCGCGCCGGCCATGAGGTTGTCTCACGCCTTCACCGATCAATGCGCGCGCGTCAACGCCGCCCTGTCGGCGGGCGAGGACGCCGCATGATGCGCGCACTCCCCTTTGCCTTTGGCTTGCTGCTGCTGATCCTGTGGGAAGCGGTGGTGCGCCTCAACGATGTGCCGCCCTATATCATGCCGGGGCCGCTGGCGATCCTCATCGCCCTCAAGGACAATGCGCCCGACCTGCTTGCCGGGCTCGCGGTGACGCTGGAAGTCACTTTCGCCGCGCTCATTCTCGCTGTGGTAACCGGCGTGCTGATCGCCGTGCTGCTGGCGTCCTCTCCCGCCGCTGAACGTACGTTCTTCCCTTATGCGGTATTTCTCCAGGTCACGCCCATCGTCACGGTGGCGCCGTTCATCATCATCTGGGTGTCGAATATTTTCGCGGTGCTGCTGATCCTGGCCTGGATGGCGGCCATCTTCCCCATCATCTCCAACACCCTGCTCGGCCTCAAAAGCGTCGATGGCAATTTGCGCGCGTTGTTCCGCCTGTATGGCGCCAACCGGTGGCAGACTCTCATACGGCTGTCCCTGCCGGCCTGCCTGCCCTACTTTCTGGGCGGTCTGCGCATCAGCGGCGGCCTTGCCCTGATCGGCACGGTGGTGGCGGAAATGGTCGCGGGGACCTCAGGCACGCGCTCCGGCCTCGCAGGCCGCTTGCTGGAAGCCAGCTACCGCCTGGAACTGGCGACAGCCATGGCGTGCTTCGCGCTGCTCAGCGCCAGCGGCCTCGCGATCTACGCGCTGATGCAGATGCTGTCACGCCGCCTGCTGCGGCACTGGCACGAAAGCGCCCGCTTAGAGAATTAACTCAAATCCAGGGTGAGTTAAGGCTTGGCGCCGGCGGCAAGGACGGCATGGGTAGCGAGAATACGCTGCACGCCTTCGGTGATGTGGACCGACGACAATGTGGTGCCGGAAATCTTCTCAATGCCACCGTCGTCCAGGACCGTGCCGCGCTTCTTGCCGGTGAACTGCGCGCGCCACGCCGGCAGGCGCACCTGGTCGTAGTGTTCCCAGCATTCCAGGATCTCGATACCGGTCACAACACCCTTGGCCGAAATGCCGATGGCGTAGGTGACATCGCTGTTCAGGCCGATGACCTGGTCTAGGTAGAAAGTATCGCCGGTGGACACTTTCCACATGCGCACTTTGCGGTCGGTGACTGAGACTTCAGCGTCCGTCTGGATGGCCTTGATTTCAGGATCCGTAAGGATATGGAAAGCTTCCTCGAAGGTGGCCTTCGGGAACAGCAGTTGCTGCGCCTGCTCGATGTTGAGGTAGAACGCGCCCCCCAGGGCAGGCCCGCTAATGCAAACCGCCGCGGGAATTAAAAGCAGTCGTGAACGCATCGTTCTCCAGCCCCTAGATTAGTGCCCAGTATAACTGCCCGTATGTGGTTTTTCTATGAGCCCGATTGGGAGCGCTTCGGCAGGGATTTTGAAAGCCAGTGGATCAGGAACACAACCAGGGCGATAAGCCCCAGGATCCAATGAACATACGAGGTCCCGCCCCGCCACTTGATGTTGTCGACGTAATAGAGCATGTAGCCGGTGACGGTCAGCACGAAGGTAAATCCGGTCAGAAAGCCGCCGGACCAGCGCCGCCAGTTTACGTTCCAGCCGCGGATGACGTGCACGCTCCATAACAAGCCGAAGACCCAGATGGTCCAAAAGGAAAACAAGCCGTGGGCCTTGAGCCACCACGCTTCCAGGGGATCGCGGACCTGGCCGAATTTGCCTTCGGTGCGCAGGAAGTAACGGTAGATCAACCACACCGCGCCGGTCAGCCAGACGCCGAAGGTCACGAAATACACCGTCCAGCGCCGATACTTCGGCAGCTTCAACGGTCCCCGCTCGGGCCGTTCGTGTGGGGGTAGATTCTCGCTCATTACCCTTCGCTCTCCTCGCCTAATACCGTCCAAACCCCGGCGTCGTACATATACGCCACCGCCCCGAAGCGGCGCAGGACCGCCTCCGCGCCCGCGCCAGCCGCCATCACCACTTTGGTGAGGGCGTCGGCGACGCAGCAATCCTCGGCCGTGACCGAGACGAATCTTGTGGTGCTGGTGCTTGCCCCGCTGACCCCGTCCACATGAGGCCCGACGGTTTGCCCCTCCCGCACGCGGGCATGTTCATGTCCGCTGGAACTGGCGAGGCTGCCGTCGATAATCTCGATAGCAGGAATGTCTCCCGCCGCCAACGGGACCCTGAGCGCAATTTGCTCCGGCGCCGGACCGGACACCCGCAGGTCCCCGCCGGCATTAATGATGCACTGCACGTCGGGCGACAGTTTCATGGCCTCCAGGGCCGTATCCACCGCGTAGCCCTTGGCGATGCCGCCCAGGTCGATCCACAAGGGTTTGGCGAACCGCACGGAGTTGCCGGCCGCCAGAACGATGTCCCGCCATGTGGCGGCTGGATCAGGCGCAGCCGCCTCGGGCGCGGGCAAAAATCCCCAGGCGACCAGCTTACGCGCGGTACAAATATCGAAGGCGCCGTTGGAGGCCTCGGAAATCTCGCGTGCACGGCGCAGCACCGCGAATGTGCGCGCATCAACGGTGACCGGCGCTGCGAACGCGTCGCGGTTGAGGCGGCTCACGTCGCTGTCGGAGTCATGAAAGCTCATGAGGCGATGAATATCGGCGATGGCCGAAAAGGCTGCGTCGACGGCGGAATTGGCCGCCGCGCCGTCCATACCGCTGAGGCGGATATCGACCCGCGTCCCCAGGAGTGGGCGCGCACGCGCGATGCTGGCCGGGGACATGGCGCTAGATACGGTCTCCACCGAACACCAACCCCTCTTCCGCCGCATCCTGGCGTCCATAGGTCGCGAATTTCTTCACAACGGTCTCCATCTCCGCGGCGTCAAGGATGCGGAGATTTCCGAGCCGCAGCCCCACAGTGTACTGACTCGCGAGGTTCTCCACCTCGCCCGCCAGATTGAGCGCCGTGGTGAGGTCGGCGCCGAGCGCAATGACGCCGTGATTGGCGAGCAGACAAGCCTTCCTTCCTTCGAGCGCAGCGAGCGCATGATCCGACAGGGCCTGCGTGCCGAAGGTGCTGTAAGGCGCGCAGCGAATATCGGCGCCTCCGGCAACGGCCACCATGTAGTGAAATGCGGGGATGCCCTGGCCGGTACAAGCCAGGGCCGTGGCGTGGCGTGAATGCGTATGAACGATAGCGCCGGCGTCGGGACGGGCGCGCAGGATGTCGAGGTGAAAGCGCCATTCGCTGGACGGGCGCTTGGCGCCGAACCAGGCGCCTTTGAAATCCATCACGGGAAGATCGCCGGGCTGCAATTGGTCGTAGGCAATGCCGGTGGGGCTGATGAGGAAGGTTTCCGCGTCGCGCCGGACGCTGACATTTCCGGACTTCCCGTGCGTGAGGCCGCGCGCCGTCAGAGCACGGCAGGTCGCGATCAAGTCCGCACGTAACGCGTCGTCATTCATTCGACATCTCTGGAAACAGCGTGTGCAATCCCGCGCGCGATGCCGCGCAGACGCCGCGTTCGGTGATCAATCCTGTGACGAGGCGCGCCGGGGTGACGTCGAAGGCGAGATTCAGCGCCGGACTACCGGCTGGGACGATACGTACGGTTTCATTCAAACCGGTGGACGTCTGTCCAGATATATGTGTTAGTTCTCGCGCATCCCGCTCTTCGATGGGAATCCCGCCCCCTTCCGCCAGCGCCCAGTCGATGGTGCTGGACGGCAGTGCCACGTAAAACGGCACACCGTTGTCATGTGCCGCCAGCGCTTTCAAGTACGTGCCCACCTTGTTGCAGACGTCCCCGTTGGCAACGGTCCGGTCGCTGCCGACGATCACAAGATCCACATCACCGCGCTGCATCAAAAGGCCGCCGGTATTGTCGGCGATCACCGTATGGGGAACGCCATGGGCGCCCAATTCAAAGGCCGTGAGGAACGCGCCCTGATTCCGCGGCCGGGTCTCGTCCACCCACACATGCACCGGGACGCCGGCGTCATGGGCCATGTAGATCGGCGCCAGCGCCGTGCCCCAGTCGACGCAGGCCAGCCATCCGGCGTTGCAATGGGTCAGGATGTTCAGCCTGCGCTGCCCTGCTTTCGCAGCGAGCGTGCTGATCACATCCTGTCCGTGCACACCGATGGCGCGGCACTGCGCCACATCGGCGTCGGCGATGGCTTCGGCCTCGGCCCAGGCGGCGGCGAAACGGTTCGGCTCAGGAATCTTTTCAAGTACTGCGCGAACTCGGTCCACGGCCCACGCGAGGTTGATCGCAGTGGGCCTGGTCGCTTTAAGCGTCGCGGCGGCTTGCGCCAGGCTGGCTGGATCATCGCGCATGGCCAGCGCCAGCCCGTATGCGGCCGTCGCGCCGATCAGGGGCGCGCCGCGCACGACCATGGTGCGAATGGCATCAGCAGCGTCATTCAGGCTGTTGAGATCGATGGTCGCGAATGTGAACGGCAGCCGCGTCTGATCGATCACGCGTACGCGTGCATTTGCGCCCGTTCCGACCGGCCAGATGGTGCGGTAATGCGTGCCTTGGATTTTCATCGCTTGCGTCTAGAGCGCGCGCTGCAGAGGCCGCGGCACACGCGACGCGGAGCCCACGCGCGCAGCGGCAACCCTTGGATTATGCAGACTTCTGTTCATGCGTTCTTGTCTGTGTCGTTGGTCGGGTATTGGCTTGCTCAAGAGCGCACAAAATACTACGCCCTCGCACCGGTCTGTACGCGGGCCAATCGCGTCTCACTAGGCCCTCCAGCATACACGTACATGAATAGTTTGCGAGAATGTTTGACTTTCAAGCGCCGCCATCGAAAGTGGCCGGCGCCTCTACCTATCCGGGAGGCGGTCGCTGAAACGACCTCCAATAAAGTATGATGTCCGAGAAAGTGATGACCGCCAGCGTCGTCAAATCCGCTGGCCGTGTTTTTGAAGTGCTCGAACTGTTCGATGCCGAGCGTCAGGCGATGACCGCTACGGCCATCGCGAGAGCTTTGAAATATCCGGCATCATCCACGGTCGCTCTGCTGAAAAGCATGGTGAACCTCGGCTACCTGTCCCATGATCCCGGTGAGCGGACGTATTTTCCCACCATCCAGCTTGCGGCCGTTGGCTGGAGGACTCGTTTTTCGTTGACGGTCATCTTCTCGAGCTCATGGATGACCTCGCCGCCGCCGCCGGCGAGCCGGTCATGCTCAGTTGGCAAAGCGAGTTGGCGATGCAGTTTGTCCGCATAAACACGCCGGATAAAGGAATCGCCCGGCCCCAGATCGGCGGCTCGGGCGCCCGCCTTCCGCTGTTTGAGTCTGTCGTCGGACTGGCGGCGCTCACGCTCAAACGGGATTTGGAAATCGCCCAGCTCGCGGAGCGATGCCAGGCGCAGGATTCCAAAGTCGATCTGCCGGCCACGATGGAGCAGGTCCGCTCTTTTCGCTCCCTCGGCTACGGCATCGGCGTGGATCTTCACGCCACCGGCACCAGCACCGTGGCGTGGCCGTTGCGCCACCGGCGTAGCTCGCGGTGCATCGTCGTTTCGGTCAGCGGCCCCACCGAGCGCATCAAAACCGAGACCCGCAACATCGTGCAGGCCGGAAAAACCGTCCTCAAGCGCTTCGCCGGCGCCTGATTCAGGCCTCAGGGCCTTCCCCGACTCCATAACTTAAAATTGAATATCTGATTTTTCTAATAAAC
>CANISR010000160.1 GCA_947470105.1 Fidelibacterota bacterium
AAGCGCTGGCCGCCGGGAACGGAACTTGCCCTCGATCATGCCATCGCCTCGCCGGGCCGCGAACTCCAGGCGACGCCGATCTCGCGCGAGCACCAGTCGTTCTTCGCCCCGGGCGAGCCGACGCCGGATGTGCGCCGCGATATGAGCCGCCTGGCGCCCTTGGACGCGCCCTACCGTCAACTGAACGACGCCAATCCTGGGCTGTTCTATTGGCTCTATGTCTCGCTCAAGAACGGCGTGCTGTCGTCCTTTCCCGGTCACGGCGGTTTTCCGCAAGGCTACGATCCCCGCACCCGGGCCTGGTATAAAGACGCCGTCGCGCGGGGCGGCCTGGTGTGGAGCGCCGCACTGCTGGACGCTTCGACGCGCCGGCTGTTGCTCACAGCGTCACAGCCGTTTCGCGATGGCGCGGGCGAGATCGCCGGGGTCGCCGGGATCGACATCGACATCCTCGCCTTGCTCAACAAGACCCAGAACCGTGTGCGCGTGGGCAAGGAGGCTGAGAGCTTCGTGGTGCAGGTGGTGGAAGACGACACCCCCCATCTGCGGGTGATCGCCTCCAGCACCTACAAAGACTCGGGCGCTGCCTGGAATGCCGCGCTGGAAGCCCCGACGCTGTCGTCGGACTCAGGTGGGGATCTGACCCAACTGATCGGCGACCTGCGGGCCGGGCGCGATGGCATCCGTCAGTTGCCCTACCACGGCCGCCCTGCGCTGTGGGCCTATGGGCGCCTGGAAAGCCTCGGCTCGGCATTGCTCTATGTCGTGCCGGTGGATGCCATCGAGAGCATCGCCGAAGGCGCCCAATCGTCGGTGCGTCAGGCGATTTTGGAGCAGGTGCGGCTCGCGGGGTTTGCCTCCGTCGGCCTGATCATCATCGTCGCGGCCCTGGCCATGATCGCGGCGCGTTCGGTGACGAGTCCGTTGCGGTCCCTGGCGACGGCGGCCAAGGACCTGGCGGCGGGCAATCTTGAAGCCCGCGTGCCGGTGGAAAGCGCCGACGAAGTGGGCGAACTCGCCCAGGTCTTCAACGCCATGGTGCCCGAGCTACGCAGCCACATCGCCACCAAAGAATCGCTCACGTTGGCGCGCGAGGTGCAGCAGAAGCTTCTGCCGGACTCCGCGCCCGCCGTGCCGGGCTTCGACATCGCCGGGCGGAGCGTCTACTCCGAGGCTATCGGTGGCGACTACTACGACTTCATGACCATGGCCGGCGAGCATGGCCATAAGCGCTACGGCGTGGTGGTGGGCGATGTCTCGGGACACGGCGTGGTGGCGGCGCTCACCATGATGTCGGTCCGCGCCCTGTTGCGGTCTTACGCCGGCGACGGCGCGACGCTGCGCCCCGTCATGCGCGCGGTCAACCGCCACTTGACTGCAGATGCCGCCGCCGGCCGTTTCGTGACCCTGGTCTATATGGTGATCGCGCCTGAAACGCGGACGATCCGCTGGATCAGCGCCGGCCACGGGCCGATCCTGTTCTACGACACCCGTACGCAAGCGTTCGAGGAGTTGGCAGTCCACGATATTCCGTTGGGCGTGAAGGCCGACTGGCCGTTCCACGAAAACGACCGCGATACGTGGCCGGCGGAAGGGTTGATTGTCGTCGGCACCGATGGGTTGTGGGAATCGCTCAATCCCCAAGGGGTCCCGTTCGGCAAGGAAGGCTTGATGGCGGTCCTCAAGGACTCCGCGCATCTGCCGGCCGCGGAGATCTGCACCGCGGTGATCGAGCGGGTGCGGGCCTTTGCCGACGGTGTGCGCCAGGAAGACGATATGACCATGGTGGTAATCAAGTTTACCGCTACATGACCGTGAATATCATCAAGCTCGCGGTCGGTATCGAGGATATCGACCACCTGGCCGAACGCCAGAAGCATCGCCGCAACAAGAACGGCAATTGCTTCCACGTCACCCGCATGATGCCGACGCGGGGGAAGGAGATCGTCGATCAGGGGTCTCTGTATTGGGTGATCAAAGGTTTTATCCAGGTGCGCCAACCCATCGTCGGCCTCAATGCCGTAAAGGGCGAGGACGGCCGGTCCATGTGCGAGATCGAACTCGATCCCAAGCTTGTGGTGGTGCAGGCCACCGCCTGCCGCGCGTTCCAGGGATGGCGCTATCTCAAGCCGGAAGCGGCGCCCGCGGACCTCAAAGGCCGGCGGGGCGGCGTCTATGTGGACCCCAAAATGCCCAAGGCCGTGCGGCTGGAACTCGCCAAGCTGGGCCTTCTCTGAAGGCCTGCCATGCGTCGCGCGTATATTTACACCCGTGAGGCGCCTATCGCATGGTGATGGGCGCACATTTAGGAGAAAGCACGATGCGGATACTGGTTCTGGGCGCAGGCGCCATGGGCGGCTATTACGGCGCGCGTCTGATCGAGGCCAAGGCCGGCGCCGATGTGACGTTCCTCGTGCGCGAAGGCCGCAAAAAGGCGTTAGCCGAACGCGGCCTCGTGATCGAGAGTCCGGCCTGCGGCGACGTCACGGTCCCCGCGCGCGCTATCACCGCGGCGGAGCTGGCGGCGGAAAAGCCGTTCGACCTGGTGCTGTTCACCTGCAAGGCCTACGACCTCGACGACGCCCTGGCGGCCATCACGCCGGCGGTGTCGGAAAATACCGTCGTGCTACCGGTGCTCAACGGCATGTCGCATATGGATCTGCTCAACGAACGCTTCGGTGCACACCGGGTGTGGGGCGGGGTCGCCAAGATCGCCGCCCAACTGCTGCCGGACGGCACCATCAAGCACCTCAACGAGTGGCGCGGCCTGACATTCGGCGATCAGTCGGGTGAAATCACCCCCAAGGTCGCCGCCTTCGCGGCAGCCTTCGGTACCTCCGCCGTCGACGCCAAGGCCGTCACCAATATCAAGCAGGCCATGTGGGAAAAGTGCGTGCACCTCTCCACCGTCGCCGCCATGACCAGCCTGATGCGCGCCAGCATCGGAGAAATCGTCCGCGGCGGCGGCACGGAGCTGATGCTCGAGGCGCTCGCGGTCAACGCCGAGATCGCGGGCCGCGAAGGCCATGCGCCGTCGGACACGTTCCGCACCGAATACGCCAAGATGTTCAGCGACCCGACCATCCCTTACGGCGCGTCTATGCTGCGCGACATTGAGCGCGGCGGGCCTATCGAGAGCGACCACATCGTCGGATTTATGCGCGAGAAGGCCAAAAAATACGGCATCCCGGCCCGGCTTCTCGATATATCCTATGCCCATCTCAAGGCTTACGAGCAGCGCCGCGCGGCGGGCCGCTTATAGGACTTTTAGGAGAAGCATCCATGGCGATCGATCCGGCCCTGTTCCGCTCATCGACGCCAGCGCCCTACCAGGCCGCCGTCATCCAGGCCGCGCCGGTGGCCTTTGACCCTGCGCGCACGTTGCAGAAGGCTGCTGATCTCGCCGGCGATGCGAAACGCAAAGGGGCCAGCCTGGTGCTGTTCCCCGAAGCATTCGTCTCCGCCTATCCGCGCGGCAATGATTTCGGCGCGGTGGTGGGCGCACGTTCGACCGAGGGCCGCGAGCAATTCCGCCGCTATTGGGAAAGCGCCGTCGAGGTTCCAGGTCCCGCGGTAGACGCGCTGTCCAAGATCGCGCGTGACCAGCAGATCCAACTGGTGATGGGCGTGATCGAGCGGGACCGCGGCACGCTCTATTGCACCGTGCTGTTCTTCGCGGCCACGGGCGCTTATCTCGGCAAGCACCGGAAGCTCATGCCCACCGGTTCGGAACGCCTGGTGTGGGGATTCGGCGACGGTTCCACGCTGCCGGTCTATGAAACGCCGCAAGGACGTTTGGGCGCGGTGATCTGCTGGGAGAATTACATGCCGCTCTTACGCGCGGCCATGTACGGCAAGGGCATCGAGATCTACTGCGCCCCCACCGCCGACCCGCGCGACACCTGGCACGCCTCCATGCGCCACATCGCCCTGGAAGGCCGCTGCTTCGTGCTGTCGGCCAATCAATTCTGCCGGCGCAAGGATTACCCTGCCGACTACATGACACGCCTGTCCGAAGATCCCGAGGCGATTTATTCCGCCGGCGGGAGCTGCATCATCGGACCGCTCGGCAATGTGCTGGCAGGGCCGGTCTACAATGAAGACGCCATCCTTACCGCCGAGATCGATTTGCGTGACCTGGTGCGAGCCAGGATGGACTTCGATCCGGTCGGCCATTACGCGCGGCCAGATGTGCTGAGCCTGCGTGTGGACGAAACGCCACGCCCGGCTGTGGCTTACGCTCAAGACGGCGACGCGGCTGCCGAGTAATCAGGCGCCCAATACCAACGGCAGTCCAACCGCAATGATCAGGACGCCGGCGATCTTCGGGGCGCTTACGGTTTCGCCGAGGGCCACACGACCGACGACCAGCGCCCCCAGCATCCCGGAGACCCGGCGAATCAATTCCGCTGCGGCCACCAACATCAATTGGTAAGCCGCAAGCTGGAGTACATAGCCCGCGCCGCCGAGGACACCTGCCACAAGTAGGGGCCGCCTGGCTGTGGGGTTCACGCGAAACGCGGCCGGGCCGCCCCGCGCCAGCATCCACACGGCGATCAGGGCTGAGATGGCCGCCACCTGGATCAGGCCGTGCAGGCCAACCGACGACTGGGCGATGCAGAGTTTGTCGAGGGCCGGCGTGGTCGACCACAGCACCACCACGCCGGCCATGAACGGCGCGCCGCGTTCGCGGCGCAAGTTGCGCAAGGCGGCGGCCAGGGGTGCGAGCACACCGCGCTGCGCGGCGCCGGGTTCAGAGGCGCTGTACAAAGTAAACAGCCCCAGGACGACGATGGCGATACCCGCGCTCTGGCGCATCGTGGGCCATTCTCCAAGCAGGACGCCCGACAGGATCAGAGTCACTCCGGGGATCAGCGCCAGTAGCGGAATCATCAAGCTCAAAGGCGACCGGCGCAAGGCGAGGAGATAGAGCAGGTTGGCTGCGATTCCGGCGGCGATATCGGCAAGGCCTGGAACCCAATATCCGGCGGCGACGGGCGCGGCGCGGGCGAAATCGCCTGAAAACCAGGCCCAAGCGGCGAGCACCGGAATCTGCAAGCCGATGAAGACCAGCAGGGTCTGTGGTGGCGGCGCGTCCACCACCTTGCGCAGATAATCCACCGCCAGATAGGCGAGACCGCAACCGAGAGCGGCGCCCGGTCCCAAAAGCATCAACGGCAACATTCAGCACTGTCCCGCAAGGTGGAGCCATTGACCGGCGTGGCTATTGTCCTCATCTTGGCCGCTCCTCGGTTTTATCGGATCGGCCATGCCTGAGTTCCTGCGCAACGCTCTTGATGCCTTCACGTCCCGGCTGGGAGCGCTGCTGGGCCGCATTCCCGGCGCGGTCGCCGCCATGGACGAGCGTCAGCGCATGATGGCGGGGGCGGGAATCGCGGTCCTGCTCATCATCTACTACCCCTTGGGCATGATTATCTACGACCGCGTCGATGACGATATCGACTTCCAGCCGCCGCCCGCTTACAGCGCGTCGGGCGGCAGCGCCGCCGTGTCCATGGCGGCCGGCCTGGCGGGGCGTGAGGCCGATCACTGGATCGCCAACAAGCCGTTCTTCCATCCGGCAGCGCCGCTCGACAACACGCCCAATTTTCAGCTCGGCATGATTTACGCGGTGTCGCGCTTCGCCCTCGAACTCGGCGACTACCTGGGCCGGGTGCGCGGCACCAGTGCCATCGACCCCAATCTGGACCGCGCCGCGGCGCTGCTGCGCTTCGACGGCACCATCTGGGGCTTGTGGCCCATGGCGTCGGCCGAGCGGCAGTACCGCGACGGCGCCGAACGCCTGCTGGCCTACAATCAGGACGTGGCCGCAGGCAAATCGGTCTACGACCGCCGCGCCGACAATCTCATCGCCTTTCTCGACCGCGTTGCCGCCGACCTCGGGTCGGCGAGCGCCGAGCTCGATACCCGCGCCGATGCGGGCGGCGGCTACTTCGACACCAAGGCTGACGACGTGTTCTACAATGCCAAAGGCAAGCTCTACGGCTACCACATGATCCTGAAGGCGCTCGGCGACGACTTCCTGCCGATCATCCGCGAGAAGCAGGCCACCGAGATCTGGAACAACATGCTCACATCCTTCCGCACCGGCGCCACCATGGACCCGCTGGTGGTGGTGAACGGGCGCGGCGACGGCCTGCTGATGCCGTCCCATTTGGCGACGCTTGGCTTCCACCTGCTGCGGGCGCGCACCCAGGTGAAGGAACTCGCCGATACGCTGAGGAAATAGGCGGGCGGGACGTGGACAATCCGAATTGGCGGCCTAGATACCTATGGGCAACGCGGAGTCACACATGACCAAAATCACCAAGACCGACGACCAGTGGCGCCAAGAGCTGACGCCCGACCAATTTCGCATCCTGCGGCAGAAGGGCACCGAACGCCCATTCACCGGCCCCTACAACACGCTCAAGGACGAAGGGGTATTCACCTGCGCCGGCTGCGGCGAGACGCTGTTCGACTCCCGCACCAAATATGATTCCGGCTCGGGCTGGCCCAGTTTCTACCAGCCCGCGAGCCCAGGGGCGGTCCACGAGCATCACGATGTCACCCACGGCATGAAGCGTATGGAAATCACCTGCGCCAAGTGCGGCGGGCACCTCGGGCACGTCTTCCCGGATGGGCCTCGGCCCACGGGGCAACGCTATTGCATCAACTCGGCGTCGCTGGGCTTCAAACCCAAGGCCCCCGAAAAGCCCTGAAACCGGCCCCTTCCGCGAACCTGCGGCATCCTGCAACCGGAATGCGAAACCGCTTGTCGTCAACGGGAATATTTACATGGGGCCGCGCCGTGACGCCTTGCGGCGTGGCGCGGCTCACGTATTCTCCAGCTCCGCACGCGGGGTTCACACTTGGGGGCAAGGGGAATCAAGCTGCAGGGGGAAGGGGCTCCAATAAGCTGCGCCGTACGCGCGCTGATGGGGAACCAAGACAAAAAGGGGTACGGCTTGCCGTACCCCTTTTTTCTTTATCAGCCTCTTCCACGATATGGCTGCACGCCTTGATCCGGCACCCACATGCCCGCGGGTAATTCGCCGGTCTGCCAGAACACATCGATGGGGATGCCGCCCCTCGGGTACCAATAGCCGCCGATGCGCAGCCATTTCGGCGCGATCGCTTCCACCAGCCGCTTGCCGATGGTCAGGGTGCAGTCCTCGTGAAATCCGGCGTGATTGCGGAACGAGCCCAGAAACAGCTTGAGCGACTTGGATTCAACGATGGTCTCGTCGGGCGCGTAATCGATCACGACATGCGCAAAGTCCGGTTGGCCGGTGACCGGGCACAGGGTCGTGAACTCCGGACACGTGAAGCGGATGAGGTAGTCGGTGTCCCGGTGCGGATTGGGCACAGCCTCCAACACGGCTGCGTCGGGGGACACAGGGAGTTCGCTGGGGCCGCTGAGGCGGGTCAACTGCTCGAAATGGTCGGTCATATGCGTGCTATAACCCAGGTCCCGAATGGCGTCATCTCTCGCATCAGCATCTCGCGCATCATATGACTGAGACCGATCTTATTGCTTCGCCCTGCGTGGGTGTCTGTACCGTCGATCGGGTGCGCAGCCTCTGTATCGGCTGCTTGCGCACCCTCAATGAAATCGGCGCCTGGCGGACCATGACGCTGGAGGAAAAGCGCGTGGTGATCGCGGCCTGCGAGGAACGGGCAAAGTCTCTGACCCGCCTGGGCAAGGATTGGCGGCCGCTCGAAGAGCCCCCCGCCCACTAACCTTAATTCTTCCGAGTCCGGCTGGAACACCCGGGGGACCCCGGACGTTGGATTCAGCGACGTGCCGAAAACCGGCCCATTTCAACTAAATATGGTAGTCCGCCCGAACCTTGCTACAATGAATGGCGCGGACACCCGAGACTTCAGGAGCATCGCTTCATGGCTGTATCCCAGACAACCCAAGGTGCCTTTCCCCCGGCGTTTTCGTCGGTGATGGGTGCACCGGCCATGGGCGACTTGCGCGGGATCGTCGATCGCGCCGTCTCCGGTGCCCGAGCAACGGGGCGTGACTATGTGGGTCAGTGCCATATGGCCGCCGCCGCCGTCATGGCTGTGCGCCCTGATCTGTCCGCCCGCGAAGCCTTCGACGCCGTCACCCGCCTGCGCGACGGCTAAGGCCCGCTAGCGCCGGGCTAGCACAAAAATTCTCCGCATCGTGAACAGCACCCGCCCATCGGCCTGAGGCGGGTAGCATGCGCCCCCGCCGCACGATAGTCGGCGAGAAAGCGCTGTTTTTCATCGTCATCCAGCACGCTGAGATACGGCACGAGCGCCGCGCCCGAAACCCACGCCACCACAGCGTCGAGAGTCTCGAGTGCGTGGACGTAGTGTGTCTCCCAGATATCGACGGCGGCGGTATGCGGCGCTAGCACCGCGTAATAGTCTTCGGCCCTGAGCGGGTCGGGGTGGGTCGAAACCGCGCTGAGGCGCAACGTCCACGTAGGGCTCGCAAGCACGGTGTCCAGGCAGGCGCGGTAGGGCGCGTCCGCCGTATTGGGCATCTGCACGGCCAACACGCCGCCCGGTGACAGAGCAGCCGCGAGGCGCGGGAACAGCGCGGCGTGATCCGGTACCCAGTGCAGGGCGGCGTTGGC
>CANISR010000161.1 GCA_947470105.1 Fidelibacterota bacterium
CAATCGCTGACAACCAAGCCCGGCGCCACCGGCTCGTTCTTCACGGGCTTGCTCGCCGTCGTGGTCGCAGCGCCCTGCACAGGGCCATTCATGGGCACCGCTGTAGGCTTCGCGCTCACCCAATCGCCGGTCATGAGCCTGGTGATCTTCGAGGCGTTGGCGCTGGGTCTCGCGTTCCCCTACCTGCTGCTGGCCTTCGTGCCGGCCGCCGGAAGACTGCTGCCGCGGCCCGGAGTATGGATGGACCGGATCAAACAGGTCCTGGCCTTCCCGCTCTACGGCTCCGCCGCCTGGCTGGTCTGGGTGCTGGCGCAGCAGGTCGATCCCATTGGCTTGGCCTTCGCCTTCGCCGGCGTGGTGGCGGTGGGCTTTGCCGCCTGGATGCTGGGCATCGCCCAACAGTCCGAACAGCGCGGCCGGCAGATCGGCCTGGGCTTCACCGGGCTGGCCGTGGTGGCCGTGATCGCCGCCATCTTCTCGCTGAACGACCGTGCCGCCGCCGCGCCCACTGCCCAGTCTGGCACAGTGGCCGAAGGTGCGGCCTCCGAACCCTTCACCGCCGCGCGCCTCAAGGAATTGCAGGCGGCCGGACGCCCGGTGCTGGTGAACTTCACCGCGGCGTGGTGCCTGACCTGCATCGTCAACGAACGGGTGGCCCTGTCCCACCAAGAGGTCGCCGACGCCCTCAAGGGCCGTAACGTCGCCTACCTGAAGGCCGATTGGACCAACAGGAACGCCGAGATCACCACCGCCCTGCACGCCCTGGGCCGCGACGGCGTGCCGCTTTACGTGCTCTATGACACGCGCGGCGGCACCCCCAAGATTCTCCCCCAATTGCTGACCCCGGCCATCGTCACCGAGGCCATCAGCGCGCTGTAACACCCGGTTGCCTTGGGCGGGCCAAAGCCCTAAATTCCGCGGCCTGCTGGGGCGTCGCCAAGCGGTAAGGCAGCGGTTTTTGGTACCGCCATCCCAGGTTCGATCCCTGGCGCCCCAGCCATCTTCTCGAAATCCTGTAATTCGACAGGTCCTGCTTCCGACAGCGGGCCTCGACGTATTACGGCGCAGCAGTGCGGCGCGCAACGTGGTCGGCGGCGTGCATGGAAATGACTCTCCCAACAAAGGGGCTTGTCGCCCGCGCTAAAACGGCTGGTTTTCCAAGCGCGGAAGCAATCCACACTTCATTACCGCGGCGGCGTGAGGAGGATCGTCACCCGGCGGTTCTGGGCCCGGCCCTCAGGCGTACGGTTGTTCATGATTGGGTGCGTATCGGCGAAACCTGCCACCTCGAGCCGTTTGGCGGCGATCCCGCCTTCAATCAACAGGCGCACGATGAATGCCGCACGGGCCGCGGAGAACTCCCAATTGGATTTGTAGCCGGGCGCGGGGGGAGTGTCGTCGGTATGGCCTTCGACCACGATGGAGAAGTCACCCACCGATAATACGGGCACCAGTGCCCGCAGCACGGCAAGGCCGCGCGGGTCGACTTCTTCGATGCCGGCGACAAAAGTTACGGGATCGGGCACATTGATCCTGATGTTCCCTCCTTCAAATTCGGCCTTCACATATGACTCAAGGTGGGCCGCCCCCAACTTGATCGTAATGTCGTCAAGCGTGGCCTGGCGCCAGCGAATGCGTTCGAGGTCCTCCGCCTTGATGACCGCGAGGCTCTTGCGCTGTTCGGGCGTCAAGGCCCCTGTCGCCCCCTCCCTGCCCACCATCACGTAGCCGTTCTCATCGGCGTAAGGCGACATCGCCCGCAGTTCAAAGATGTTGTTGAGAAAACCGCGCGCGCCGTTAACCCCCTCATCAACGCCCGGTCGGCCAGGATTTCCCGAACTCTTCATGCCCGCCATGAGGACTAAAATTATGAACACCGTCATGAGCAAGGTCACCATATCGGCGTAGCTCATCAGCCAGAAATCAATCGGCCCATCATCCATCGCCGGTGAACCCCAGTATCGCGCTTTGCCGCGGCGAGCAGCCTCACGAGGGGCTATGGCTGCGCGGTCCGGTGGACCCGGCGGGACAGCTACAGGGTCTCGGGGGATTTCGCCTGCCGTAGACAAACCCTCAGGAACCTCAGAGCCGGGACCCGTTTGAGGCAGCTCAATTGCCATAGAGTTCCTTTTCGCTGATAGCGCCGAGGGTGTCGCGCTGACCCACGTCATTTCGATAGGAGGAGGCAAGGGCGTAGAGAATTTCGCGAATATGCGTGGGGCCGCGACCTTCTGCGATGGAGGTAATGGCCTCGACGATAGTCGCCATTACGCGCATGCGATCCCTGGTCTTGAGTTCAATTTTAATCGCAATGGGTCGCAAAACAGCATTGGCCAGGATGACGCCGTAAAGCGTGGCAACGAGCGCAAGGCTCATGTTCATGCCGACCTGCTGCGGGGTCGCGCCCTCGCCCATGAGGAAAAGCATATTGACCAAGCCGATAAGCGTTGCCGCCAAGCCAAACGCAGGAGTGAAGATTGCCATGGTCTTGAAGACGGTGGCATCGTTCTGCTCCAGGGCCTCCTGGTGCCTCATGCGCATTTCCAGGACATTTGCGATGTCGGCCGCAGGCACTCCATCGGCCAGAAGTTGGAGCCCCGTGCGGACAAAGGGACTGCCGGCGTGTTTGATCTCTTCGTCGAGGGAAGAGACCTTTCCCGCGGCACGGTAGCCCGCGATCTGAACAAATCTCTCGATATCATTTTTGCCAAGGAGGTGCTCGGCCTTCAGGAGCCTCCACATCCGCGCAAATGCGCTTTGCAATTGGGCGAATGAGAATGAAATCAGGGTCGCCGTGGCCGTTCCCCCGATCACGAGCGCCGCCCCAGCGCCGTTCAAATAGAGCAGCGGCGCGCGGCTCGTGAGGATCACCGCCCCAATGAATAGGGCCGCCGCGCCGACAAAGCCAATAAGAGCACCGAGATTTAAGCGCACCAGAGAGGAACCCTTCCAGGCATAGACAAAGAGCCGACTTGAGCCGCCGGAGACCAAATTTAGGCCTCGCGCGTGGCGCCTATCGTTGATTCCAATCAATTATGCCGGTCTTGGGCGAGGGACCGCGAACATGCACGGGGTGGGCCTTTTATTTTCGGCCGGTCGTCAAGATGGCCTGAACGCCGAACAAAAGCAGCATTACGCCTGCGAATATCTCGACTGCGACAAGTGAACGCGCGAGCGGGGAAGCTGCGCTCAAATCGCCATAGCCTACCGTGCTGAGAGTTACGACAGACAGGTATAGACCTTCGGCCAGCGATATTTTACGGGCTACGCCAGACACGATGAAATTTGAGATCGCGGAAAAGCGATCAAGAATTGTGTAGAGACAGCCGAAAATAATTGCCAGCAATGAGTAGCACGTGAAGAAGGCGAAGGCCGGCTTGGTCAGGCGTGCAATGTTTCCGAAGAAATCGCCAAACAGGAGCGCCGTATCAAGGAGAAAGGCCGCGATGTCCCCTGCCGCGAGCAGAGCGGTGAGCGCAATGATGGTCATCCCCCCGAGAAGCGCCTCGTCCTGATCTGCGGGGCTGAGCTCGGCCAGCGGCAAAACGAAGGACGCCACACCTACGCCGATCAGGGGCGGAATCCAGACAATCCGGCTCCAAATATCCCTGACTACGCTCCGTTCGGATTTTTCATCGCGGCCGACCGCGGCGATGATCTCCCGCCGGCGCCAGATGCTGCCGATCAGAAAGCCAGCCAACGGCAGGGCAAATCCTAATTCCTGGGCAACAACACCGACCTGCCGAAAATTTTGGGAAAGAAAAAAGACGTAGACGCAAGCGTAGATGCCGATTGAATTCGCAAACACCGCCGAGAAAAAATCACTGCCCGGCAAAAGAAAATGGAACATCGTCGCGAGAACGCAGGCTGCGATCAGCGCGACCGTGGCTACACCGGGATTTGTGTCCCCCAAAGCCAGGACAATCAATCCGAGGAGCATGGACGTAAACGCAATCGTCGCTACGAGGTGCCGGTGATCCGTGCGCATTTTGTTCGTCCGATACTCTTTGCTATGACCGAAAATCCGCCGCGCTACCCGAGGCGTGTTCCGCACCGGCGGAGGCGACACGCGAAGGCGAGATCCGCAAGGGCAAATCAGGTCTCCAGTGATATCAGTTCGCCCGTGAGGTTACGCACCCTATTGGTAAGGACAATTGCCAAGCCCTCAAACAGATTCAAAGCTGCCTTTTTGTGGTTTTCGGCAAAGACGTCCAGGCTTTTGCGAGAGAGCGCGAAGAGTTCAACGTCAGTCACGGCGATGGCGTCCGTTGAATGAGCATCGCCGTCGAGAAAAGCCAGCTCGCCGAAGAAGGAACCTCGACCGCAGGTAAAAAGCCGGCGGGCGTGGGAGCCCTCGATCGGCAACGAGTGACGGATCACGCCTTTGCGCACGAAAAATAGATCGGCGCCCTTGTCCCCCCGCGCGTATATTTTTTGGCCGGCTGCGAATCTAACTTCGACGACATGCCCAGCGAGCGCGTCCAGTGTTTCCTGCTTGCGCCCCTTGAACAATTCGAGCTCGTTCAAAGCGAGGGGCTTTTCTTCTTCGTCAGCGGCCCGCGTATGCCTCAGCGTGCCCGCCGCCTCTTTCAGGATGCGGTTCTCGATCCACGCTTTGGCCTCGTCAAGATCGTCGAACACGCGGGCCGCGCTCTTGTAGGGCGCCAATCCGGTCTGGTCGACGTACTTCTCCATATTTCGCCCTGAGGGCAGATTTGTCGGCAGGCGGCTGTAAACGAGAAAGCCGTTCTTTTCGGCCATCATGTCGCGGATTTGGTCGAGCAAATGGGCGGTCGTGATGTCTATGGCCTGCACGCGATGCATGTCCAGGACGATGTATCTGCGCGCTTTAATCTCGGGCTCCAAAATGGAATAGAGTTGCTCCGCAGTGCCGAAGAAGAGACTGCCTTGCAGTTCGACGATCACGGCTTGGTCTCCGCACGCCTCAAGAATTTTTATATCTTCCTTTGGTCGCGCCTGCCGTGAGTGAGTCTCGTTTCCGCCGACCTTGCGACGCAGGATAGATCCACTCAGTTGCTCACGGACAAATAGAAGGATCGCCAGCGCAATGCCCGTTCCGGAGGCAGGAATCAGACCGACAAACAAAGCAACAGCGACGACGGCGAGGATCACGATGAAGTCGAGAATCGTCTGGCGCGATTTGGTCAGCATCAGGGCGTGGCGATCGATCATCCGCACTCCGATGACGATGAGAATGGCCGCCAGAGCCGCGATCGGCACCCATGCGATGAGGCTACCCAATAGCAGCAGGGCTAGCAGTGCGAGCGCGCCTTCAATTATTCCGGAAAGCCTGCTCACCCCTCCGCTAGACAGATTGATGAGCGTGGCGCCCATTTGTCCAGCGCCCGGAACGCCGCCGACAACGCCAGCCGTTAGGTTACCGAGCCCCTGGCCGATCAACTCCCGGTTTGGATTGTGACGCGACCGCGTCATCGCATCCAGAACCACACAGGTCTTGAGCGTGTCGATTGAGAGCAACACCGACAATGTCAGGGCCGGCACCAAGAGGGCTTTCAACTGCGCCGGATCCAGCGTCTTCATCGCGTTGATGCGACCAGCAAGGGCCTGGGTGAAGCCCCCGCCCCCACCCCCGCCGACCAGACGCCCGACGACCAGAGGGTTGCCCTCCACCGTCAACAGTGAACCGTCAATCAGTCCCAGTACGAAATAGCAAAATATCCCGCCGGCGAGGGCAAGGATTGCGGCGGGAACGCGGGTTGTCAGGCGGGGAGCTCCGACCATCACCGACGCTGCGGTCAGACCGACGGCGATGCTTTGCCATCGCCAGGCGTCAGGTGTGCCGAGCGCTTGCCAGAAAGTCACGCCACCGGGGACACCCAGAAGCTTAGGCACCTGGCTGCCGATAATAATCAGGCCGACCCCCGTCATGTAGCCGCTGACCACGGGATAGGGCATGTACTTGATCAGACGGCCGAGACCAACCGCGCCGTAAATGACTTGCAGCGCGCCAGCAAGCAACCCAATGGCGACGAGGAGGAACAGCACCGCGTCAGGTGTCGCCCCATTGTGGAGGAACTCGATGGCGAATGCCGAGAGTACCGCGGCGGCCGGGGCGCACGGCGCCGTTATCAAACGTTGCGTTCCGCCCAGGGCAGACGCAACAAGGCCGAGCGTTATGGTCCCGAGAATCCCCGCGAGGGCGCCATATGCCGCATAGGTGGGCCCAAGAGGTGAGAAGATCGTGACGCCAAAAGCGACAGCGGAGGGGAGCGCCACCAGCATTGCGGCCAAGCCCCCCAAAAAATCGCCAGTAACTCCTCGGTGGCTTGAAAACATTAGCTCTTTTGGGTCTGAAGATGCTTTGCAATGTCTGGCACAACGCTCCATGGAGGCATTGATCCGTATCAACCTTCCTGTAGCCTTTCGCCTCTGAGATCCGGGAAAACGACAGTGAAGAAGTTTGGGGAGACGGCCCTATGAACCGCTTTGCGGCAGCACTTATCCTTATGGTCCTGATGCCGGGGCCGGGGCACGCAGCAGGAATCGCCAGCCTTGAAATTCCCGCCGACGCGAACGGGCCCGCGATCAAGGCGATGATGTGGACGCCGTGTGCGGCCGCACCTGAAAACATCGCGCTGGGCGGCCAATTCACCCTCCCCGGCGTCCGGAATTGCCCGATTGAGGCCGACACCTTGCCTCTTATTGTCTTTTCGCACGGCTTTGGGGGATCGGCGATCGGCCATCACGACACGGCGGAAGTGCTCGCGGACGCCGGCTTTGCCGTGGTCGCATTGAATCACCCCTTCGATTCCGACTCCAACATAAGGCTTTCCAACGCCGCCGCCGCCCTGACCGCGCGGCCTCAGGACGTCAAACGGGTCATCGATTATATGCTTGGGGTATCGCCGATTGCGGCGAAGCTGGATGCGCGCCGCATCGGGTTCTTTGGGTTCTCGCGCGGCGGATATACTGGCCTGATGCTCGCGGGTGCGGCTCCGGACTATCCCTTCTGGCCGCCCCTCTGGCTGCTCTTCCACGCATCCGCGCTGTGGGGACCCGCACCCGTTCAGCCAACGAACGATCCCCGCATCAAGGCCTTCGTGATCGCCGATCCCGTCACGGTCTTTCCGGGACCGGAAAATCTGCGCGCTGTCACCGCGCCCATCCAGATGTGGGCGTCACATGAGGGGGGGGGCAGGGCGTAACCTTGGATCAAGTGTCCGCCGTCGCCCGCGACTTGCCCGTGAAGCCGGAGTTTCACGCGGTGCCCAATTCCACACACCTGTCGTTCCTGACGCCTTGTCCGCCCGCCCTCGCCAAGGCTCTGCCGGACATATGCACCGATCCGCCCGGATTTGATCGGGAGGCTTTCCATAAGGACTTCGACGCGCAGGTGCTGTCGTTCTTCCGAAAAACCCTGGCGGACTAACTATCCTCTGCGCCGTTACGCCGCTTCCTGGATTTCAAAATAATAGGCGATGTCCGGGTCGCCGATCATCACTCGGCGAACGTCGCGTGGCGGAATGGTTGAGCCGCTTGCACTAAAAAGGGTCGTGACAATCAGCACTGCGGTCAGGACACGGACGGGCGGGCCCACCGAAGCGCGGGCGATAATCGCTGCCAGATCCTTTGGCACTGGCATCGCCTGAAACGGCCCGACGTTCGATCCCCCCGTATTGCCGACGGGAACTCTTTTGATTGCCGTCTTCATCGCAGCGACGATAACCCGCAGCACTTGCCCGGTGACCTCGCTAACGCTGCGCTGGCGAACGCCCCACATCAGCATGTGATAGTGCGCCCGCACGTGCTGAATTGTGGACGCTTGGCCGAGGACGTGAGCCCGTTCGAGGTGGCGAAAGCCCGCTACAGGGTCCCCTGTAGCTTCGGCGGCCGCCGCTGCGCGCAGCTCATCATCGACAAATGGCCGAATTCTTTGGCCGAAGCCTATACGGAACATTAGGGGTTCCCCGCAAATTGAGCGGCGGTGCTGGCCCGTCCTGCCGGAAGCAGCGCGTTGCCCTGACGAAGGAGAAGCCACCCGAGATAGCCCGCAGCCACGACGTCATAGGTCATGCAGAATGCGGGCCACCAGGCGGGGACGCCCGGGTTATCGATCAGATGTCCGTGCACAAGGTCGAGCATTCCATGCGCGAACAGGCCGGCCACCACCACCCAAAGGTTCGTCCTGAATCCGATCGCCGCGAGGCCGATAAATCCAGCTTGCACCAGAGCATCGATTGCAAAGGCTTTGGGCGAACCGCCGATGGCGGCGAACAGGTCGTAGGTGGACGCAATCACGACGAGGATCGTCGGGTAGAACGAGCGATCCCGGTCGAATCCGCTCACGGTGGCGCCCACGGCCACACTCAGCGCCAGGCCGGCGCCGATCAGGTATTCCATTGTCTTTCTCCGATTGGCCCCAGGCGGTCCTTGACCAGCCTGGGGCGCTTAGGCGGGATTTCTTAGGAAGCCGCGCAGTTGGCTTCCGGGGTGCAGGCGCAGGTATCGCCGCACGTGCATTCGGCCTTGGCGATGCAGGCCTCGCCTGCCGTGGGGGCGGCGCCACAGACGCAGGCAC
>CANISR010000162.1 GCA_947470105.1 Fidelibacterota bacterium
CGAGACTTCAGGAGTATCGCTTCATGGCTGTATCCCAGACAACCCAAGGTGCCTTTCCTCCGGCGTTTTCGTCGGTGATGGGTGCGCCGGCCATGGGCGACTTGCGCGGTATCGTCGATCGCGCCGTCTCCGGTGCCCGGGCAACGGGGCGTGACTATGTGGGTCAGTGCCATATGGCCGCCGCCGCCGTCATGGCTGTACGCCCTGATCTGTCCGCCCGCGAAGCCTTCGACGCCGTCACCCGCCTGCGCGACGGCTAAGGCTCGCTAGCGCCGGGCCAGCACAAAAATTCTCCGCATCGTGAACAGCACCCGCCCATCGGCCTGAGGCGGGTAGCATGCCGCCGCCGCCGCACGATAGTCGGCGAGAAAGCGGTGTTTTTCATCGTCATCCAGCACGCTGAGATAGGGCACGAGCGCCGCGCCCGAAACCCACGCCACCACAGCGTCGAGGGTCTCGAGGGCGTGGACGTAGTGGGTCTCCCAGATATCCACCGCGGCGGTATGCGGCGCCAGCACCGCGTAATAGTCCTCGGCCCTGAGCGGGTCGGGGTGGGTCGAAACCGCGCCGAGGCGCAACGTCCACGCAGGGCTCGCAAGCACGGTGTCCAGGCAGGCGCGATAGGGCGCGTCCGCCGTATTGGGCATCTGCACGGCCAACACGCCGCCCGGTGACAGAGCAGCCGCGAGGCGCGGGAACAGCGCGGCGTGATCCGGTACCCAGTGCAGGGCGGCGTTGGCGAAAATCAGAGCGGGCTTCGTTGCCGGTGACCAAGTGCCGATATCGCCGTGCTCCCATCGTAGGGTCGGAAAGCGTTTCCGGGCTTCGGCAAGCATGGCGAGAGAAGAGTCCAGACCCATCACCTGGCGACCGGGCCATTTCGCCGCGAGCATGTCCGTCACATTGCCTGCGCCGCAGCCCAGATCGACGATGTCACCCGGAACGTCGAGCACGATGCGGTGCAGCAAGTCCTCGACAGGACGCGCGCGGAATGCGGCGAAGGCCAGGTAAACGCCCGGCTGCCACTGCCGCGGGCCGGCGGTCACGGGTCCGACGCCGGCGGCGCCGGACTTAGCTGCTCGTCCTGCTGAACCGCTTCACCCACGTCAAGCAGGCCGGGGTGGGCGGCCAGGACGGCGCAGCTGCGGCCGCGCTCGACCGCGTCGTCGAGCGCTTGCTCTGCCCGCCGCAAGAGATCGCCTGCGGCGCGATCCAGGGCATGGATCGCCGCCGCTCCGATGCTGATCGTGAAGTTCAATTTCCGGCCGTCCACGGTCACATCGAGTCCGGCGGCGTCGCGGCACATGCGCGCCGCAAGGATGGAGGCTCCAGGGCCGGCGGTTTCCGGCAGCAGCGCCAGGTAGCGCGCCGGCGCCAGGCGACCGAAGCTATCGCAATGGCGCATCACCACCACGCAGTAACCGGTCAGCACCTGAGCGACCGTGTCGGCGGCGCGGGTCCCGTGCTGCTTTTCCAGCGCTGCGTGATTGTCGATTTCGATCATCATGCAGGAGAAGGCTTCGCCGTAGCGCCGCGCGCGGGCGAATTCGTTTTGGGCCAGAAGATTGATGTGCGCGCGATTGGACACACCCGTGATCCCATCGGATGTGGCGCGCCGCTCCAGTTCCTGCTGCAGGACGGCGGTGGACGCCTGCTGCGCCACCAGGCGCTGCGTACCCACCACCGTGGCGGCCAGGAACGGCAGCCAATAGATGATGCCCTCCGCGCTGGAAAAGCCCTGGTTCAGACTCGGCAGGTAAATCAAAGCGCCGTAAAGGGCGATGACGCCCATCAGCGAAAGGCCGACCCACACGGCGCGCGCAAATCCCGACAGATTGGCGACGAACAGCCCGAGCAGACCGAACAACAGGGCGAACCGAGCGCCGCCGCCCGCCGGCGCCGCGGCGATGCCCAACACGATATGTGCGGCGAAAACCACCGCTGTCAGTGCGGGAACTATGAAATGGCGGATGCGTTCTTCGCGCAAGTAGGTCAGGCCGTAGATCATCAGCACCGCGATCAGCAGCCCCAGCGATAGATTTCCGAAGGTTGCGTCGGTGTAGCCGCGGTATCCGATCCACAAGGCGGCGAAACCATAGAGGCCGCCACCCGCGACTAGCAGCCGGCGCTGGGCGGCGGCGAAGTCGCGGCGCCAGATCCGGCTTCCTAATGGCGAATTCCCGATCACGCGCGCCGTCCCCGCTGTACCCGCTGTTGATCCCCGCCGTCGATCTTAACAGCAGGACCGCGGCTCCTCTCAACGATTATACGTTTAATGGACGTGCGCGAAGCCCAGGCGGAAGCCGCCGTCCACGGTGCGGGCTTCGCGCAGCGCGTGGCGGGCGCGGCGTAGCAGGCGTTCGGCGGAGTCACGCGGGCTTTCGGCGCCCGTGACCGCTTGAGCGGAAACACCCGCGCTGAGCATGAACGGAACCATTTCATCACCCCAGAGCAGCGGCTCGGCCAGCATCGCCGCAACTTCCCGGCCGCGGGTGGCGGCGTGCGGTGCGATCAGGAAGTCCGTCATCATCAACACAAACTGATTGCCGTCCAGGCGCGCCGCGGCTTCGAGCGGGCCCTTGGCGCGGCGCAGACGTTGGCCGAGAACGCGCAGCGCCGCGTCGCCGGCCGCAAGTCCGAACGCGTCGTTGATATCGCCGAGCGCCGCGGTCTCGAACAGGCACAAGCCGACCATGGCGTTCTTGCCAATGCGATTGGCAACCGCGCCCGTGAGTGATTCGATGAATGATGCGCGGCTGAGAAGTCCAGTGAGCGGATCACGTTCGGCGCCGCGCCCGAGCGCGGCCTCGCGGCGATGGCTCGCGAGCGCGTAGCGGATTGCACGGTCGAGGCGTTCGACCGTCAGTTCGCCTTTGACCAGAAAACCATAAGCGCCGTGGGCAAGGGCGCGCTGGTCGATCGCAGCATCGTCGAGCGCGGACATGACGATGAACGGCAGCTCGAATTCCAAATGCCGGGTTTCGTCGATGAGGTCGAGGCCGGTATGCGGCTGCAGGTAATAGTCGGCGAGGCAAAGATCGATGGCCTCGCGCCGCAGCACCTGCAGCGCCGACGGAATGGTGTCGGCATGATAGATGTTGGCGCTGCGCAGGCCGGCGGCTTCGAGGAATTTGCGGATCAACGCGCCGTCGCGCGCGTTGTCCTCGAACACGAGAACGCGCAAGGCGCGCGGATCGAATCCGGCGCTGTGCCCGTGCGGGTTCTGGCCCGGCTGGCTCGCGCCGGCGGACGTTGCGGTGAAGGGGCTGCGGGCTGGGCTCATCGTCATCGTTCTCCATGGCGGTATGACCCGCCGGTCCTGGCATGGCGATTTGGACCGCCTTTTACCCTTTGGCGGCACCTTACCCGGTCGAGGTTGACGGTTTCTGAACGCCCCGCGCCGGGAGCCCCATGCGATTTCACAGGAGAGTCATAAGACTCAAGGCTTTACAGCTCGGGCTTCAAATGACCCGGGGCTGCCTGCCGGAACCTTCGGGATTCGCATGGAATTTTTGCGGGCACCGCCGGCGGCGCGGCGATGGATTCGCGCCTGCGAAAAGCTTCGTGGTTCAACAAGGACATGAACGCTGCATAAAAGCGGGTCGCAATCAAGGGGATATGATTTCAACCACTGGGACGCGCGCGACCGCATCACCAAAAATGGTAATCACAGCACGAACGGCGCCGACGCGATCCTCCGGCGCGGTCAAATTTTTCAAGCAAAACAAAACGAATCGCTGCACGCGCGGTTGTTGTGCATGGCCTCGCGTGTCGCGTGCTCCGCAAACATGGCGCAAACTTTTACAAATCGCGCATACACTTTGAGAGCAATAACCGCCACGCGGGAACATTCACCCTTGACAGGTAAGCGCCCATGCCGTTGGTTAAGCCCATCCTGTGGGTGCTCCAAAGGGGACGGGTTGGGGGGGCATCGGACCGATGGACTACATCGGCCCAAAAGGCGTGAGTGTTGCCACCAGAGTGTTGCATGTGGTGCGGCGCGCCTGTTAGACCCTCGACACTACTTTTGCCCACCAGGACCGGCCGCAACGCAAACCCATTTTGTTGAGTGAGCGCATGGATATTTCGACCGCACCACGTTACCTACCGCCGCCCACGAACAATCGCCGCACGATCGGCTTTTTAATCGTGGTCGCTTTCCACGTCCTCGTGATTTGGGCTTTCATGTCCGGCCTCGGCCAGATGGTCGTTGACCGCCTCAAGGGGCCGCTGGAAACCCGCCTCATCGAAGAGGCTAAGATCGAGGACGACGCGCCGCCGCCGCCGCCGCCTAAGTTCCAGGCGCCGCCGCCGGTGTTCGTAGATATGCCGGTCGTGGCCATCACAGAGGCTGTCAGCGACACCTCGGCGATCCAAAACACCACCGCCACGCGCCCTGTCGCGCCGCCGCCGCCGCCTAAAGCGGACGTCGTCGTGGCGCCCCGCCAAAATCCGCGGCGTCCCAACACCGGCGCCGAAGACATGTACCCGGCGATGTCACGTCGCCTGGGTGAAGAAGGCACGGTCGTCCTCCTTCTCACGGTCAATGAAGAAGGCCGGGTGACCGAAGCTAAAGTCCAGACGAGCAGCGGCTTTGATCGTCTCGACGAGGCGGCTTCGAAAGAAGCTGCAAGATCGTGGCGGTTCCTGCCGGGAACGATCAACGGCAAGGCCTCCCCGATGCAGATGCCGATCAGGGTGACTTTCAAGCTTCCGAAGTGAGTCGAGAATAAGCCGCGGCTTGCCGCATCAATTGTAATGACAGTTTGAGTCTAGCGAGGACACATCAATGAATACCCGACTGACCAACACCTTCTCGAAGTTCCTGGCCGTTGTGCCGGCCGTGGCGTTCGCCATGGTTTTGGCCACCAGCCCGGTTGTCTCTTACGCGGCGGACGAAGCTCCGGCCGCCGCTCCGGCCGACGCCGCTGCGGCTCCCGCGGCTGAACCCGCTGCCGCCGCTCCGGCCGACGCCGCTGCTCCGGGTGCTGTTCCCGCTGCTGCCGGCGCCACCGAAACCATCGAGAACCCCTATGGTCTCGAAAACCTCTGGGCTTCGGGCGACTTCCTGTCGCACGCCACCGTCATCGTGCTGTCCATCATGTCGATGGGCACCTGGTACATCCTGATCATGCGCCTGGTCGACCAGACCGTTCTCATGAAGCAGGCCACCACCGCTCAGAAGAGCTTCTGGGCTGCCGGTTCGCTCAAAGAAGGCATGGCCAAGCTCGAGCCGAACAGCGCCTTCCGCGCGATCGTGGACGACGGCCTGAAGGCCAGCGAACACCACGAAGGCAAGCTGTCCGACACCGTCGACCTGAACGAGTGGGTCACGATGTCGCTGTCGCGCTCGACCGACGCGGTCAACTTCCGTCTCCAGGGCGGTCTCTCCTTCCTCGCTTCGGTCGGTTCGACGGCTCCGTTCGTTGGTCTGCTCGGCACGGTGTGGGGCATCTATCACGCCCTGGTGAAGATCTCGCTGGCCGGCCAGGCCTCGATCGACAAGGTCGCCGGCCCCGTCGGTGAAGCGCTGATCATGACCGCCTTCGGTCTGATCGTCGCCGTCCCCGCGGTGCTGGGCTACAACTGGCTCGTCCGCCGCAACAAAGTGGCTCTGGACCGGGTGCGCAACTTCGCCTCCGACATCCATGCCGTGTTGCTGAGCAACCGTAAGCCGGCTCGCGCTTAAGGTTTAAGGCACGTTGCTCGCGGGCTTTTGTATTACGAAGGCCCGAATCACCTAGTACAGTTCGTCTCGGCCCCAGGGGTCCGGTTTCACCCGGACCCCTGACCTAGACGCCTAAAGGAGAGTTACTCATGGGTATGAGCGTCGGGAAAGACGATAGCGAAGACGCGGTGATGAATGAAATCAACACGACGCCGCTCGTGGACGTCATGTTGGTGCTGTTGATCATCTTCCTGATCACCATCCCGGTGGTGACAGCAGAAGTGAAAATGAAGTTGCCGGTGGTGACGAACGAAGCCCTGATCACCAAGCCGGAAAACATCACGATTGCGATCGACGCCAAGGCGTACGTCTACTGGAATGGCCGTCGCATTGCCCCGGAAAGCCTGTTGGAACGCATCAAGTTGGAAGCGACCAAGGTGCCGCAGCCGGAAATCCATATCCGCGGCGACAGCGAAGCCCGTTATGAATCCATCGGCCGCGTGGTCGCTACTGCGCAGCGCGCCGGCATCCTCAAAGTCGGGTTCATCACTGATCCCGAGCTTCGGGACGTGAACTTCTAACGGATAAACGACTGGCCAGCCGGGGCATTCCGGCTCGCCACTTTTTTAGAGCGGAGAGTTAGTTATGGCTATGAGCGTAGGCAAAGATTCGGCAGAAGACGCGCCGATGGTGGAAATGAACACCACGCCGCTGATCGACGTTATGTTGGTGCTGCTGGTGATGATCATCGTCACCATCCCGGTGCAGAAACAGGCGGTTAAGCTCGACATGCCGCGCCCGAGCGCCAACAAGCCGACCGCGCCGCCGGAAGTGGTGGAACTTGAGGTCGACTTCGACGGCACCATGCTCTGGAACGGTAACGTTGTTCCCGATCTGAACCAGATGATCCGGTATCTGGCATCTTCGGCGGCGGCCAGCCCGCAGCCTGAAATCCATCTGCGCCCGAATCGCCTGGCTAAGTACGATACGGTTGCGAAGATTCTTGCGGTTTCCCAGCGTTTGGGCGTGAAGCGAATTGGGTTCGTCGGCAACGAGCAGTTCCTGCAGGACTAGGAACTGCTCGGCAGTTTGCCGAGGGGCTTTGTGTCAACGTGGTGTGAGGGGGGGGCGCCGCGCGGATTTTCCGGTGGCGTTCTTTTTCGTGGAGAGAAAACAATGACTAAGTCACGTACTGCCGCAGTGGTTGCCGTCCTTGCTTTGGCGACCGGTTTCATCGGCGCGGAAATCGTTTCCGCTCCGAATGCCGCGATCGCAGCGGAAGCCAAGAAATCGTTGAGCCCCAAGATGAAGCCGCTGCTCGATGCGGTGAACCTCGTTAAGGGCGGTAAAGTCGACGAAGCGCTCGCCAAGGCGCTGGAAGCTGACAAGGTTGCCGGCAAGTCGCCGTATGAAACCCTGATGGTCAATCAGGTGCTGGCCGCGATCTACGCCCAGAAAAAAGACTTCGCCAACGCGGTGAAGGCCATGGAAGCCCAGGCTGCCAGCGGCGAGATGACCGCTGACGAGCAGAAGAAGATGCAGAAGCAGGTGGCCACCAGCTACTACCAGCTGAAGAACTACCCCAAGACGATCGAAGTCGCCGGCAACTACGTGAAGGCGGAGCCGAACGACACCGACATGCTGGTCCTGATCGCCCAGTCGCACTACCTGCAGAACAACTTCAAGGAGACGTCTGCGGGCGTTAACGCCACCATCAAGGCGGCGCGCGCCAGCGGCAAGCCGCTTCAGGAAGGCTGGCTCCAGCTCCTGATGAGCTCCGAGAACAAGTTGGGCAACGATGCCGGCACCACCGCCGCGCTCGAGCAGCTCATCGCCGTCAATCCCAAGGAAGAATACTGGAAGAACCTGATCCAGTACGCCGAGAAGGCGACGCGCAACGTCGGCAACTCGACCAAGAACGCGCTCGACATGTATTTCGTGAAAATGCAGGTCGGCACGCTGTCGACGGCGCAGGAATACACCGACATGGCCCAGCTCGCTCTGCAAGACGGTCTGCCGGGTGCGGCGAAGAAGATTGTGGATAAGGGCTTTGCAGCCGGCGTACTGGGTGGCGGCGCCACCAAAGACCGCGAAGTCCGTCTGCAGACCATGGCGAACACGCAGTCCGCCGCCGACGAAAAGACGTTGGCTGCGGGCGAAACCGAAGCGCGCAAGGCCAAGAGCGGCGACGCGCTGGTGAAGGCCGGCGAGGCCTACTGGAGCTACGGCCAGTACGACAAGGCCGCGGAACTCATCCAGGAAGCCATCACCAAGGGCGTGACCAACGCTGACGACGCCAAGTTCCGTCTCGGCATGGTCTACATCACTGCGGGCAAGAAGCCGCAGGCTCAGGAAGCGTTCAAGGGCATCAACCCGACCAGCGTTCCCGGCCAGTATTCGCGCCTGTGGACGCTCGCCGCCAACTCGCCGCCGAAGAAAGCCTAAACACTCAAGGCAGTCTTACAGGCTGAGATTAATCGCCGGAGCGCGGGGAACCGCCTCCGGCGATTTTCGTTTCATCCCCGGTGTTGGCGGTGTTTCACTTGCCGATGTTCAAGCGGGGCGTGCAGTCCGCCGGGGTTTGCCCGGCAGGCGCCGAGGAGTAAGATTCCCGCGCCAGCTATCTAGAAACCAGAGCCCAGAGGTCCCGCCATGCTGATCCGCACCAAAAAGGTGTCCGACGTCGCCTCGCACGAGATCACGCCGGAGAGCGCTTACGTCAACCGGCGCGACTTCATTAAGGTGGGTGCGGGCGCCACCGTGGCATTGGGCGCGTTGGGCAGCCTGCCCGATGCTGCGAAAGCGGCGGTGCTGCCGGCAGCCGGCGGGGCGGGGACCTTCGCTGACCTCAAGCAGGGGTATCGCAAGCTCGGCGAGAAGGACACCG
>CANISR010000163.1 GCA_947470105.1 Fidelibacterota bacterium
CCTGCACGTTGCAAACGTCCACCCCGCCCGCCGGCTTCATATAAAAGGCATCCAGACGGTTCGCGCGCGCGGTGACGTACTGCGTGAATGTGGGTGTGTCGGTGCGCAAGACATCGAACCGCGGCGCGGCGGCGTCACCGGCGCCGAATCCTTGAACCCGGGCGATGCGAACAAACTCGGCCTTTTGGTAGTTTCCCTGGGGCGGTGCGCCGCGCGGCAACGCCGCCAGGACCTCCATCCCCTCCAGAACCCGACCCACTACCGCCAAATTCCGGTCCATATGCCGGGGCGCCTGGCCAATGGCTGCGTACAGCTCGATCCCCGATCCGGTATCGGGCGCATTCACGCGCCCCACCGCCACGGTCCCGTAGCAGTGCGTGAGCCAGATGTTCTCTGAATCCATCGCCACCGGCCATGTGTCGGCAAAGCCGGTGCGGGGCGCATAGGAATCCGGGAAAGGCAGCGGTGTCACGGCAACGCCCTTGAGCGGCCTTTCATATTCGGCGGGCAGTTGTGTGGGTACATTATCCGGCACCGCACGGTCTTCGCGCGCCCCGCCCCATTGCGCGACGTAGTTGTCCCTCACCCGCACGATTGCATGGCCATCGAACCACTTCTGGCGCACGAGTTCGCGGATATTTTCCACATGCCGGGGCGCAAATACCGGCGTGATCTCGATGATGACCGCGCGGCCGTCCGCCAACTCCATCCGCAGCAGATTCTCGACCGGTATGGGCCTCCAGGCCGCGGCGGGCGCCGCCGCGAGGATGTCCGCGGTCGTGGGCGGAAGTTTGGCCGCCGGCTCTGCGCCAACGGCAGGGCCCGCCGCCAGCAGTGCAGCGAAGATCACCGCGTGCGGTATTCTTGAAAGGGCTCGATTCACCATGGCTCCTAGGTAGGGCAAGGCCGGCCCTGCGGACACAGCGCGCAGGGCCGTGTAAGCGCCCTAAGCCTCGCAGCAGTGCGGCTTGCCGGCGATCTGAACGCCGAAGCCATTGGGGTCCTTGACGATATAGCTGAACGGATTGGCGCCCGGTTTCGGATCGAGGCCGCGCCGCTTCAGCTCCGCCTCTACGGCTTTGCCGTCCCAGTTCGCGATCGTGTAGCAAACATGGTCGATATAGGTCTTACCGGCGGGATCCTGCGTTTTACGCGCGACAATGGAGCTATCGCCGCAGATCAGATAGCACTGCTTACCGTCGTCCTTCTGCACTTCAAAGCCGAGCAGATCCACATAGAAGTCGCGGGCCTTGGCGTAATCCGGCACGCCGAAGGACAGATGATTGATGGACGTGGCTTTGAAGCCTTTGGCCGCGGGGGCAGCGGCCATTGCCGGGGACGCCACCACGGCGCCGGCGGCGATGGTGAGGCCTTCGATCAATTGTCGCCGGCTCATCCTGCCGGTTTCGAACTGGCTGACCATACTCGTGACGATGTCTTTCATGTCTGCTCCTCCTGAGATGAACGGGTTTTCGCTGTGCTACAGAAAGCTACGGGCCCGTGAACTTTTCCGTTCACGGGCCCGTAAATTCCAATCAGTGGTGCGGCATTTTTACGGACCGCGCCTCGTGCATTACATCTTGAATCGGACACCCGCGCGGAACACGCGGCCCAGGTAGTCATAGAGACCCAGGTTGGTTTGCGCGTAGGTCGGCGCATTGATGCCGGTGTGCGGCACCAACTCGGGATCCGTTCCCGCCAGGTTCTTGATGTTCAAGTACGCCGTGATGCCTTCCGTGACCTTGTAGGAGAAGGCGCCATCGAAATACATCCCGCCCTTGACGTAGTTGACGTCGATGGTCGGGTTATTGAGCGTCGACACCGGGCATCCTGACGTACATTGCACGAACGTAGCGCCAAGATTTCCGCCGGTAAATCCGCGGGCGGTGAGTGATATGTCGATCGGATCAAGATCGTAGGACGCCGACAGGGACCAATTCCAGCGCACCAAACCGCCGTCCCCGGAGGAGCCCTGATTTTCGCCGACGTAGTCGACCGCCGGAGTCAATACGGGGTTTCTCCAGTTGCGGAGGTTGTTTGTCGCGATGAGGTGGAACGTCGTCTTGCCGGCCATGCTCTCCGAGATGTCGGCGAGATCGAGGCGGTAAGTGGCGTCGAAGTCGATACCGGACACGATGGTCTGGGCGAGGTTGACCGGAACGTTCTGTTCGATGATCAGCGCCACGCCGCTTTGAACGACGCGCTGGAAAAGGCTGCAGAACTGCTGGCGTCCCTGGAAGCACAAATTGAGCGGGCCGGTTTGCGCGCCGATGATGTCCTTCACGTCGATCTTCCAATAGTCCACCGAGGCGGTGAATCCCGGGAAGAAGCTAGGCTGCATGACGACGCCGAGGCCGATGGTGTCTGCTTTCTCGGGCTTGAGGAGCGGATTACCGCCGCCTTGGACGTTGACGGTAACCGTCGCGTTGTTGTTGAAGGGGTCCTGCCGGTTGTTCTGGAAACTCGAGGACTGGCCGGCGAACAGATCCGACAGGTTGGGCGCGCGGATATCCCGCGACCGTGTCATACGGAAACGAAGGTCGTCGATGGGCGCCCATGTCAATCCCAGCTTCCAGGTGGTGACATAGCCGGAGGTGCTGTAATCCGTTGCTCGGACGGCGCCGTTGAAGTCGAGCGCTTTTGCCCACACCTCATCCTTCGCCAGCGGAATGACGGTTTCCGCAAAACCTTCCGTCACGGAGAAGCGGCCCATCGCGGGTGTATAGTTGCCGTTCAGGAATCCGGTCGGCACCGTCGCCGAACCCCTGACGCTTTGATTGCGATGCTCGATCCCGAGGGCCAGCGAGACCGGTCCCGCCCAGGACGAGAACGGCTCGCCCGTAACACTCACGGCCTGGTCATTCATCACGTAGAGTTCGTTTCGCTGGTCGTCCTTCAGTACGTAATCGAGGGCAGCCTGCGAGTTCACGCCGACACCGAAAGCGTTGTAGGGAACGCAGCCGTTGGTCGGGCTGGTGAGGGTCGAGCGGCAAACGATGGCGCCGTTCGGGGCACGCACCGCGTCAAGCGCCAGGTTGTAGGAGGCCAGGAAGACGGTTCTGGTATTGCGAGACGCTTGCCGGGAAACCCCGCTTCCCAAATATGCATCCCACGTCCACGGCGTATCGAACGCATCAAATCTTCCGGTGGCGCCGACGCTCTCTTCCAGCTTCTGGCGGCGGTTCCGCAGGATGGGGCTGAAGCCCATGTCGAAGTTGGCAGAGCCGAAGGCAAATTGTGTAACCTTTAGGGCAGCCGCTTGTGCCGCGACCGAGGCCGGGAGGAAGGCGTTGTCCGCCTTCAATGTCAGGTTTCCGGCGAACAGTGGCCCGATGGCGTGCGTGACCGTGCTCGCGTTCGCATAGGTCACCTGGGCCCAAACGTTGATGTCATCCGTCACATCGTAGCTGGCGCGCAGGAAAATATTCTGGTGCGTGATGTTGATGCCCAGCTCTTGATTGAGATGGTAGTTCAGCGACTTGGCCTGGGACGAGCCATACATGCTGGCGCCGTCGTTCAGGATACCATAGTCGAATTGATACGGTGTCCCGCCCGGGCCGAAGGCAATACCCTTCAGCGGGCCGCCGGTGATCAAGCCGCCCGGCGCCAGATTGGACCGGTTGACGGGATCCCTGACCAGATTCTGCGGCACGGACGTGCTCTGGCCCGGGCCGGTGCCGTATGCGGGATTGGTCATAATCCCGATGTTGCTGTTGTCCCAGGCACGGACTGCGCCGTCCGCGGGATCCGCGTGGGTCGCCTCGGCGCTGAAGAGGAAATGGCCTTTATCGTTGGCGAAGCCGGTTCCCCCGGACACATTGATCTTCCAGTTGCGGGCATCGCCAAAGCCGGTCACGCCGCCGGAGACCTCCCCCTTGATGCCGACGAACTTCTTGTCGAGGATGAAGTTGACGACGCCGGCCAAGGCATCGGAGCCGTAGGCGGCCGACGCGCCACCTGTGACGACATCCACGCGGCTGACGAGCTGCTGCGGCAACGTGTTGCTATCGATGGCCCCTGTGACCGATCCACCCACAGTGCGGTGGCCGTCGAACAGGACCAGAGTTCGCGCCGGGCCAAGGTCTCTCAAGCTTAAGGTCGCGAGGCCTGCCTCACCGGTATTGGTGCCGACGTTCAGGACGTTCGGCCGGCCGCCGGCAAATGTAGGCAGCGAGCTCAAATAGTCGGCGATTTCGGGGACTGCAGAATTTTCCAGGGCCTCGACCCCGACAACCGTCAACGGCGTCGGCGCTTCGTAGCCGTCGCGCACGACGCGCGTGCCGGTGACAACGATCTCGTCGACCGGAGCCGTTTGCGCGGCTTGCGGCGCGGGCGTCTGGGCGTAGGCGTGCGTCCCGGGCAGAGCGCTTGCCAGGATTGCCACTACGGAAGTGGTCGCGAGCGCGCGCTTCTTGCTGGTCTTGGATAAAAACATAATTAGTCCCCCCACGTGATGATGCTAAATGCGCGTTTTCTCCCACGCGCAAACTGTGACGGCCTTCCACACGAAGGCCCCGCGAATTACTCGTAAACCCTGAACGGCTTTTATGATGTGCCTAAACTGTGCACGCCTCCCCTTTTAACGCAGATACTTCGCGCCGCGCATATGGGCCAACAGAGGGCGCCAGCAACAGGCAGCGTAGGTCCGCAAGTTCGGTAACGTTAGAAGTACAAGAACAAGAACAAGAAAGCGCGCTAACTTCAGCGGGGGTCGCAAATAATTGCAGTACCAAACAAACTTTCTTACGCAGAAGTTACGCGCCGCGAAAACGGTACACAAGCCGGAATGCAGCCGATTTTGCTGACCGACTAGTCGCTTAATTTTTGCGCAGACGAGTGAGATATGCGAATTCGTCTCAATCGAATTGGATCTATGCTGCGCCGCGGCATCCTGAGGCGGGGCAAACCACGCTTATCTCGTTCCTTCAGCCGCCCTCCAACATCCCCGCGTAGGCGGTCTCGATATTCGAGGTGAAACGCTCAAGGTCGAATAGCGGCGAAGTCTTGCGATTGCGCCTCACCTTCTGCCTGATCGCCGCAAGTTGCTGCGGGTCCATCGCCAAACCGATCGCGAGCGCTTCATAGTCCGCGAGGGTGGGCGCGATCAACTCGGGCAAGTCCATGGTCCGCAATAGGCTGGCGGCCACACGTGCGGCGAAGCTCTCTCCCGGGCAGGTCACAAGCGGCAAGCCGGCCCACAGGGCGTCGCTGCCGGTAGTGTGGGCATTGTACGGATGCGTATCGAGGAACAGGTCGGCGGCGGATTGCCGGGCCAGGTGGTCCTCCTGCGGCATCCGCGGCGCAAATATCAATCGTACTGGATCGATACCGCGGCGCGTGGCCTCTCGGCGGAGATTGGCCGCGGCGGCGGCGCTATCCTCGATAAGCCACAGGACACTGCCGTCCACCGCCCGCAGAATCCGCATCCAGACATCGAATATCTGCGGCGTGATCTTGAAATTATTGTTGAAGGAGCAGAACACAAATCCGGTGTCGGGAAGGCCGAGTTCGGTGCGCGTGAAGCTGCGGTCGGCAACGTGGCGGACCGCATCATTCACCTGATAACAGCCGGGCAATGCCACCACCCGTTCGGTGTAGAATGCCGGGTCGGGAATGACGGTACTATCGGCAATGATGTAATCGAAATATGGCGCGCCCGTGGTGCCGGGATAGGCCAGGTAGCTCACCTGAACGGGTGCGGCGCGGTAAGCGAAGATGCCCAAGCGGTTGTTCGAGATGAGCCCGTTCAGATCGACGGCGATATCGATCTCAAGGTCACGCGACAGCGCCGCGATGTCCCTGTCGCTGCGATCTTTGACGTCGATGAATCGGTCGACGCCAGCAGCAATCCGCCGGTGCATATCATCATCGCGCACAGGCCTGAGGGAAAACGCGATAACTTCGAATGCGCTCCGGTCGTGGCGCTCGAACAGCCCGGCAATCAGATGGCCCGTGGGATGCCGGTGAAAGTCCGCGCAGTAGTAGCCGATCTTGATCCGCTCATGACGCGAGCGCTTCGCGATCGGTCCCAGGCTTTCATTTGTGGGGAGGTTGGCCGCTACCCAGGCTTCCGCCGCTCTCCGCTGCACCTGCGGTGAATCGATCAGGGGAAGCAGCGTCCATGGCAGTGCTGCGGGCTCCCCGCGCTCGGTCCTGGCCACGAGGTCCGCAACTTCCTGGTCTATTCCCCGCCAATCACAGATGTAGGCTTTGTTGAGCAACCGGAGGCCGCGCGCATATGGGTAGGCCTGATTGAGCGCCAGGGCGCGATCGAAGCTGGCGATGGCCTCTGCCGCCCGGCCCATCTCCGTGAGCAGACTGCCGCGATTGCCGTGACCGCTGGGGTCTCCGGAGTCCAATGCTATGGCCTTGTCGAGGCTCCCAAGCGCCCCTTCGGAATCCCCCCTTTGGCGCAACAGCGTGGCGCGGTTGATATAGGGTGGGGCGAACGCCGGATCGGCGCGCAGAGCCGCCTCATAACTGGCCCACGCCTCCGCATCACGCCCCAACCCCGCCAGGGACAATCCCAACGCGTTGTGCCCAGGCGCGAACCCCGGCACGCGGGCGACAACGCGGCTAAAAATCTCCACGGCCGGTGCAAACAGCCCAGCCGTGAACGCTGCGATGCCCTGCTCAAAGAGCACGGCGATGTCGCGCGTGATGTTCACAGGGCGTGCCTCCCCTCGCAATACCGCATAGTCTAGGCCCCGGTACCGGCCCTAAGCCGCATGGATCGATATCGTATTCTAAGGAAAAGGAAACGGCGATGTGGAACCGCAGGTTATTCACCGCCCTGACAAGCTTTGCCCTGTATCTTGCTGCGCCCCTCCCCGTCCTGGCCCAGGAGCCCATCCGCATTTTAGCAACAGGTGTTTTTGCCTCTACTCTGCCGTCGCTGGCCGGTCCCTTCGAAGCGGCAAGCGGCTACAAGCTCCAGGTGTCCATCGCCAATGCCGGCCAGGTCGCCGCGCGCGTTGCCGCCGGCGAGCCCGCGGACCTCGTGATGTCGTCTTCGGCAAGCATCAAGACACTCGCGAAACAAGGCGTGCTGGTCCCTGAGGAGGTCGCCATCGGCAAGATGCGCCTTGGCGTTGCGGGACCGGCCGGGGCGCAAACGCCGGACATGGCTTCAGCCGACACCTTCCGGGGACTGCTCCTCTCCGCGCGGAAGGTCGCCTATATCGATCCCAACGGCGGCGGCACCTCCGGGCCGTTTTTTGAAAAAATGTTCGTGTCCCTGGGAATTGCCGACGCGGTCCATGGAAAAGCGATTCTTGGTAAAGACGGCCGGGAGATCGTAGAGGCGGTCGCGTCCGGGGCCGCGACCATCGGCATGACGCAGGCCAGTGAAATCATCGGCGCGACCGGCGTGAAATTCGCGGGCTACCTCCCGGACTCACTAAATCTCACGACGCCATACGCTGCGTCGATCACCACCCAATCAAAGAACGCCAAAGCCGCGACCGCGTTTCTGGCCTTCATCGCTAGTCCGGTTGGCTCAGACCATCTCCGCCGAGCCGGGTGGGCAATCGACAGATAGAAGCACCTCGCGCCGTTTCAGCACCTGTGACTTTTCACCCGCGACATTTTCGCCGATCCGACGTATCCCAGATCACCTTCACCCGGTCCCTCAGATAGGAGCGTTTTCATGCGTAAGCTGCCCCTCGCCGCCGCCATGGCGTTGAGCCTCGCCTTCTCGCCCGCCGCCTTCGCCGCCGCGGCGCAGCCGTTGGTCGAATTCGATATGATGACCTGGCCGGAAGTGAAGCAGGCCCTAGCCGACGGCAAGACCACCGCCCTCATCTACACCGGCGGCGTCGAACAGCGCGGCCCCCAGGTGGTCAACGGCCTGCACAATTTCGTCGTGCAATACGTGGTGAGGGAAATCGCCCTACGTCTTGGCAACGCCATCGCCATGCCGGTGCTGAACTTCACACCCAACAACGCCACCGCGGACCTGCCCGGCACCATCGGCCTCACCAATGAGATTCTGGGTCTGGTGCTGGAGCGCATCGCCGACCAGACCATCACCAACGGCTTCAAGAACGTGATCCTCATGGGCGACCACGGCGGCGGCCAGGGCGCCGGCGCCGACAACGTCTACGCCGCGGTGGCCAGGAAACTCGACGACAAGTACAGCGGCAAAGGCATCCACATCTATTATTGCGACGCCTGCTACAAGGGCGCGCACGACGCCTTCGATGCCTACTTGGTGAAACAGGGCCTGCCGGCCAGCAGCCATGCCGGCCTTGCCGATACTTCGGAGGCGCTCTACCTGGAAGGCAACCGCAATTGGGTGCGCAAGGACAAGCTCGCCACCGCAGTCGGTGACCCGGTGGTGAACGGCAAGACCGTCGTGGGCCCCAAAAGCCCTAAGAACGGTATCGCCGGCGACGCCCGGGGCTCAAAGGCGGAATTCGGCAAGGTCCGCGAGGACATCAAGATCGATATGGCCGTAAAGCAGATCCAGGCCTGGATCCCCCCGAAGAAATAGTTTGCGGGCGGCACCGCTGAATCAAAACCGGCCCTTCCAAGGAAGAAGGGC
>CANISR010000164.1 GCA_947470105.1 Fidelibacterota bacterium
CGGCGCCGATCCGGCTTCACCAGGATGGCGCCCTGAAAGTGCGGCTGCCCACGGTTCATGGTGACGAAGCCCGACAAGCCATCATCATCAACACCGCCGGCGGACTTACCGGCGGTGACCGGCTGGAGATTGATGTGAGCCTGGATGCCGGCGCGCGCCTGACCGTGTCCGGCCAGGCCTGCGAGAAACTCTACAAGTCGTCCGCGGGCGATGCGGTCCTCACCACATCCCTGACCTTGGGCGAAGGCTCTTGCCTGGAATGGCTAATGCAGCCCGCGATCCTGTTCGATCAGGCACGCTTCGCGCGGCGGATCGCGGTCGATATGGCCGCGGACAGCGCTCTGCTTGCGGTAGAAGCCATGGTGTTTGGGCGCACCGCCATGAAAGAAGAGGTTTTGGCCGGCTACGTCAGTGACTCCTGGCGCGTGCGCCGGGCCGGCGCGCTGGTCTACGCTGACGCCTTCCGCCTCGACGGCGCCGTCCGCGGGGCGCTCGATCGCCCGTCGGTGCTGGCGGGCAACCGCGGACATGCCTCAATCCTGTATATCGCTCCTGATGCCGAGGCGCGCTGCGCCGAAATGCGCGATATAATGGCGGATCTGCACGGTTGCGTTGCGGCGGTCAGCGCCTGGAACGGACTTCTGTCCGCGCGCATAGTTGCGCCGGATGGGTATAACTTGACGCGCGGGCTCATTGATCTTCTAACCCGCTTCAGAAATACAGAACTACCGCGTCCCTGGATGATATGAGCGCATGACATGAACCTGACCCCGCGCGAAAAAGACAAGCTGCTGATCTCCGTTGCCGCCATGGTGAGCCGCCAGCGCCTGGCGCGCGGCGTGAAACTCAATTACCCCGAAGCCATCGCGCTCATATCCGATTTCATCGTCGAAGGCGCCCGCGACGGCCGCACGGTTGCCGACCTGATGGAGGCCGGCGCCCACGTGGTGACGAAGGCCCAGGTCATGGATGGCATCGCCGATATGATCCACGACGTGCAGGTGGAAGCCACCTTCCCCGACGGCACAAAGCTCGTGACCGTCCATCATCCGATCCGGGGGTAATTCATGAAGCCCGGTGAAATCATACCTGCACGCGGCGACATCGAGCTGAACGCCGGGTTACGCGCGGTTTCGGTGAAAGTCGCCAATACGGGCGACCGGCCGATCCAGGTGGGATCGCATTACCATTTCTTCGAGGTCAACGCCGCGCTGTCTTTCGATCGTGGGCTGACCCGCGGTATGCGACTGGATATCCCTTCCGGCACCGCAGTGCGGTTCGAGCCCGGTCAGGCCCGCGACGTGGTCCTGGTGCCCTACCGCGGCAAGCGCGAAGTCTACGGCTTCAACCAGAAAATCATGGGCGCACTGTAATGCCCATCAAAATGCCCCGCGCGGCCTATGCCGATATGTTCGGCCCCACCACCGGCGACAAAGTGCGCCTGGCCGACACCTCCCTCATCGTCGAAGTTGAAAGGGATTTCACCACTTACGGCGAAGAAGTGAAATTCGGCGGCGGCAAGGTGATCCGGGACGGAATGGGCCAGTCCCAGGTCACGCGCGCCGGCGGGGCCGTGGATACGGTCATCACCAATGTGTTGATCATCGATCACTGGGGAATCGTGAAAGCCGACGTGGGCCTGAAGGGCGGCATGATCGCCGCCATCGGCAAGGCGGGCAACCCTGATATCCAACCCGGCGTCGATATCATCGTCGGGCCCGGCACCGAAGCCATCGCCGGTGAAGGCAAGATCCTCACCGCCGGCGGCATCGACACCCACATTCACTTCATTTGCCCGCAGCAGATCGAGGAAGCCCTCATGTCGGGGGTCACGACCATGTTGGGCGGCGGCACCGGGCCGGCCACCGGCACTAACGCCACCACCTGCACGCCCGGGCCGTGGCATCTGGCGCGCATGATCCAGGCTGCCGACGGCTTTCCCATGAACCTGGGCTTCGCCGGCAAAGGCAATGCCTCCCGGCCCGAGGCTTTAGTAGAGCAGGTTGAAGCCGGAGCCTGCGCTCTCAAGCTGCACGAAGACTGGGGCACCACGCCCGCGGCCATCGACTGCTGCCTCGGCGTCGCCGACGAATTTGATGTCCAGGTGATGATTCACAGCGACACCCTGAACGAAAGCGGCTTCGTCGAGGATACTATCGCCGCCTTCAGGGGTCGCACCATCCACGCCTATCACACCGAAGGCGCCGGTGGGGGCCATGCGCCGGACATCATCAAGGTCTGCGGTTTCGAGAATGTGCTGCCGTCGTCCACCAACCCCACACGCCCTTACACGGTCAACACGATCGACGAGCATCTCGACATGCTTATGGTCTGCCACCACCTCGATCCCGCCATCGCCGAGGACGTGGCCTTCGCCGAGAGCCGCATCCGTCGGGAGACCATTGCCGCCGAGGATATTCTTCACGACATGGGCGCATTCTCGATCATCTCCTCCGACAGCCAGGCCATGGGCCGGGTCGGCGAGGTGCTGATCCGTACGTGGCAGACCGCCGATAAGATGAAAAACCAGCGCGGCGCCCTGCCCGAAGAAACCGGCGACAACGACAACCTCCGCGCCAAGCGCTATATCGCCAAGTACACTATCAATCCCGCCCTCGCCCACGGCTTGGCCAAGCACGTGGGCTCCATCGAAGTCGGCAAGCGAGCGGACCTGGTGCTGTGGAGCCCCGCCTTCTTCGCGGTGAAACCGGACCTGGTACTGTTGGGTGGAACCATTGTCGCGGCGCCCATGGGCGACCCCAATGCCTCGATCCCGACGCCGCAGCCCGCGCACTACCGCACCATGTTCGGAGCTTATGGCCGGGCCGTCACGGCCTCCGCCATCACATTCGTATCGCAAGCGGCCGTGGACAGTGATCTGCGCGCCAAACTCGGCGTCGCGCGAGACTTCGTGGCTGTCGCCGGCACCCGGAGCGTGGCCAAAAAAAACCTGGTGCACAACAGTTTCACACCCCATGTGACCGTGGACCCCGAAACCTACGAAGTGCGGGTCAACGGCCAGATCATCACCTGCGAGCCGGCGAAAGTGTTGCCCATGGCTCAGCGCTACTTTTTGTATTGAGAGGAACCGAGTCATGCTGCGCGTCACACGTATCACCACCAGTGCAGAGTGGTTGAGCGATCCGGACGACAAGGTCGTCCTGACCTACGAATACCGCCACCGCCGGCGCATTACGCTCACCAGCGAAAAGGGTGTGGAGTTCATGCTCAACCTTGCGTCGGTCCCGGACTTACGCGAGGGCGATGGCTTCCTCTTGTCCAACGGCAAGACGATCCTGGTGGCCGCCGCCGCCGAAGACCTGATGGAAATCTCCTGCTCCGACCCGCTGCAGCTTGCGCGCGTCGCCTATCATCTGGGCAACCGCCACTTGCCGGTGGAAATCGCGCCGGGCGTATTGCGCATTCATGCCGATCACGTGGTCGGCGATATGGCCAAGGGATTAGGTGCGAAAGTCACCCTGGTGCAGGCGGCCTTCAACCCCGAAGGCGGCGCCTATGCCGAAACGACGGCAGCGGAACATGGCCATCAGGAGCACGATCACGGCCATGAACATGTTCATGGACCAGGCTGCGGCCACGATCATGGCCAAGGTCACGGCCCCGGTTACGGCCACGGGCATGGTCATGACCACGCGCAGCACGACCATGGTCATGTCCACGGGCCCGACTGCAAGCATGACTGATCCCGCGCTCTACCGGCTGATGGCGTGGCTGTCGCCCGCTTACCCGGTGGGCGCGTTCAGCTATTCCCATGGCCTGGAATGGCTACAGGACAGCGGCGCCGTGAAAACCGCCGTCGACCTTACCGCATGGATTGAGGACATCCTCATATTCGGGGCCGGGCGTAACGATGCGATCCTGTTCGCGGCAACTTACCGGGCGGCTACCGCCAACGACCTGACGGACTTGCGTGAGATCGCCGCGGTGGCCGCCGCCTTTGCGCCTGCGGCTGAACGCTATCTTGAAACCACGGCTCAGGGCGCTGCATTCAGCGCCATCACCCGGCGCGCCTGGGGAAGCAGGACCCTGGATGTTCTGGGCAGCGATGAAAAGCCACTGCCCTACCCAGTCGCGGTGGCTTGCGCCGCCGCCGATCACGGCATTGCCTTGGCGCCGGCGCTGCTGGCCTACCTTCAGGCTGTCGGCGCCAACTTGGTGTCTGCGGGGGTCCGGCTGATTCCCCTCGGCCATACGGACGGTCAGATTGTCCTGACCCGTCTTGAACATGCCATATCGCAGACCGCCGAGGCCGGCATGACCCACGGTCTGGACGACCTCGGAGGCGCGACCGTGCTGGCGGATATGGCCGCCATGAAACACGAAACCCAATATACAAGGTTGTTCCGCTCATGAGTGAAGACCATGGCCCATTGCGTGTCGGCATTTGCGGCCCCGTCGGCTCCGGCAAGACCGCGCTGATGGAAGCCCTCTGCGCAGCCTTCCGCGACCACTACGACATCTGCGCCATCACCAATGACATTTACACCAAGGAAGACGCCCTGATCCTAATGCGCGCCGGCGCGCTGCCGGAGGAGCGCATCATGGGCGTGGAAACCGGCGGCTGCCCCCATACCGCTATCCGCGAGGACGCCTCCATCAACCTGGCCGCCGTGGCCCAGATGAGGAAGCGGTTTCCCGCACTGGACCTCATCCTGATCGAGTCCGGCGGCGACAACCTCGCCGCCACTTTCAGCCCGGAACTGGCCGACATGACCATCTATGTGATCGACGTTTCTGGAGGCGAGAAAATCCCTCGCAAGGGCGGCCCCGGCATCACCCGCTCGGACCTACTGGTCATCAACAAGACCGATCTGGCACCGTATGTGGGCGCCTCCCTTGAGGTGATGGACCGCGACGCAAAGCGCATGCGCGGCGCCAAGCCATTCGTGTTTTCGAATCTCAAGCTCAAGGACGGCGTGCGCGAGATCGCTGACTTTATCGTAAAAACCGGTGGGCTCGCGGCTTGAACGCCGCGCGGCGTATTCAACTGCAGGACGCAAACGCAACGCGCCTCGGAACCAATGCCACCTCTGGATCATTGACCTCTTGGATCGACATGATCCTCGAGGAGGTTCCAATGAACGATAGCAATGGCGGTTTGTATTTCATAGTCGGCGCACTGGTTGTGGTGGTCGGCATTGGCATGTTTCTTTTCAGCGGCGGACATTTCGGTCGCGGCGGCGGTGCTTCCCGCACCACCATCGAAAAATCCGTCGATGTGAGCCCCGGCGGTGACGTCAAGACCACGATCACGCGGGAAAAGACGCCCTAACCGGCCTTTGAAAGCTTCAGCCATTTAATCTCGCCGGCTTACTGCCGGCGGGATTAAATCGTTTGGCCTCTCGCCTAAATGCCCATTTCCCGGCATAACTGCGCCTCATTCCCCATCTTTGGCGCGTCCCCACATGTCCGCAGCTCCCGAAACTCCGGCTAAGGCCGCCAGCGGCTTTACCGGCTACCAGAAGTTCGTCATCGCGATTCTGGCATTTCTGCAATTCACCATCATTCTCGACTTCATGATCATTTCGCCCCTGGGCGCCATGGTCATGCCCGCACTGGAGATCAGCACTCAACAGTTCGGCTGGATCGTCTCGGTTTACGCCTTCAGCGCCGGCGTCTCCGGACTGCTGGCGGCGGGGTTCGCCGACCGCTTCGACCGCAAGAAACTACTTCTCTTCTTCTATACCGGCTTCATCCTCGGGACCCTGTTGTGCGGCATCGCCAGCACCTTCCACCTGCTACTGGCGGCGCGGATCGTCACCGGCATTTTCGCCGGAGTGATCGGTTCGGTGGTGCTTGCCATCGCCACGGACCTGTTCGCCTTGGAAGTGCGTGGCCGGGTCATGGGTTTTATGCAGACCGCTTTTGCCGCTAGCCAGATCCTGGGTCTCCCCGCCGGACTCTATTTTTCCAACTGGTGGGACTGGCATGCGCCATTCATCATGATCGTCGTCATCGGCGCCGTCGTCGGCGTGATCATCGCCCTGCGCTTGAAGCCGGTCGATATGCACCTCGCCCTAAAGCAGGAGCGCAGCGCGGTCGCCCATCTCACGGCCACCCTCACCGAGCCGCGGCACTTTCTGGCCTTCTGCACCACCGCCCTGCTCGCCACCGGCGGCTATATGCTGATGCCCTTCGGCAGCGCGTTCACCGTGAACAACCTGATGATCGATATCGAGCATTTGCCGACCATCTATTTGATCACGGGCATTTGCATGGTTTTCATCGGGCCCATCGTCGGCCGGCTCAGCGACAAGCTCGGCAAGTTCCAGACCTTCCTGTTCGGAACCGTGCTCTCCGTCGTCATGGTGCTGTATTACACGCGCCTGGGCGCCACGCCGTTGTTCGGCGTAGTCCTGATCAACGTGCTGCTGTTCCTGGGAATCTTCTCGCGCATGATCCCGTCCCAGGCGCTCATGACCGCCATTCCGGAAATCACCAAGCGCGGCTCATTCAACGCCATAAGTTCATCCGTCCAGCAGGTATCGGGCGGGTTCGCGTCAGTTCTAGCGGGCCTGCTTGTGATGCAAACCCCCGGCGGCCATCTCGAACACTTCGAGCGGCTGGGTTACGTGGTGGTGGGTGCCTCCTTGGTGTCGCTGTTCTTCATGTACCGCATCCATAAAGCGGTGCCGGAGAAGACCGCATAAAAAAACAGCACCGCCTGATGCCCGCCTGTATACTTTATACTTTGCGGCGCCCACCAGAATTACAACGGTATTCAGATGTTGCGTTCAATGTTGGAAAAATACGGGGCTTTCAACCTTCGAAGCCGTATCTTTCCGCGCAACCGCATCCACACCGCAGCCGAATTCGACAAGGTCGTCGATAGCGGAGTCATAGACGGTTACGACCCGCCGGCGCCTTTCCTTTCCAAGAGCAGCCCTATCGTCACCATGGGGTCATGCTTCGCGCAAAACGTTTCGGCGCAACTTTCGGCCGCCGGCTACACTGTTTTCACCGCCCGGGTTACCGACCATCTCTTCACCCCGCCGGCGCTGCAGCTTTTTGTGGAAGCTTTGCGCGATGGCATTCCGGCCGGGGAATTGAAGCGCTATTGGAACATCGAGCAGGAGGATGCCGACCGTATGCGGCGCCTGATCCAGGACGGCGCCACCGTGATTGTGACATTTGGATTATCTACGGTGTGGGTCGACAAGGTCACGAACAGCATGATCCTCGACCCCACATCAAAGTCGGTCAGTGCGGAGGGCAAAGGCGTCAGGGCGCTGCCGGATCCCGCCCGCTACGAAATGCGGCAAATGCAGTTGGGAGACATCCTCAACTCGATGCACGGCCTCATTTCCGCTATCCGCGCCATTGGATCGGACAATAAAATCATTCTCACATTGTCGCCGATTCCGCTGGCGCTCTCCGCCAGCGATCAGCCCGTATTTGTGGCCGACTGCGTATCCAAGTCCGCGTTAAGAGTAGCGCTCGATGAATTGCGGCGCAGCAACATCGCCGATGTTTACTATTTTCCGTCTTTCGAGATTTTGCGCTGGTTTGCCACCATGATCGACAACATCTGGTATGAAGACAAACTGCTATCGCATATCCGCCACGACTGGATCCGGTACACCGTATCCAAGTTCTGCCAGTACTATTGCACCGATAGCCACGCAACGGCCCCGCCGCTGCCCTGACTATTTCATCCTGAGGATATGCTCCTGATCCGAGCCGTTGCGCATCTCCACCACCTTGGATGCCGTATAGCCCCAGCCCGAGCGAATGAAGCTTACCACGTCGGCCACCTTCTGGTCGGAAAGCAATACGCGGTACTGCGGCATCTTAGAGGCATCCGGCATACTGTCGATGACGACGGCGGGGGCGTAAATCTGAGGCAGATTGCAATGATACGCAGTCCAAATCGCAGGCGGTGATCGACGGCCTCTAACGAATACCCGCCACAAGAATGACGGCGCCGTGCGTATCGTCCCGCGGCTCATCCTGGAAGTAGATGCGATCCAATTTGTTGCCGATCATGGCGAGATACTGGTCAACCCGGCGAAACCGTGAACCCAGAATCCTTGAACCCTCGTCCTTATATTCCAGCGCGTCAGCTTGTGGGTTATAGGTTGCGCCGATTGCAATGATGCCGCCACTCTTAGTAACGCGCAAAAGTTCGTCAACGGCCTTCTGCGGCGTTGAGCTGTAAGCGAGTACCCAGCTCGATATTGCCACATCGAATTTCTGATCCGGGTACGGCATGGCGTGCATGTCGCCGGGGTCGATCCACTCTGAAGTGGAAATGAGATCGATCGCTTTAATGTTTTGCGGCGAGAAACCAACCCCAACCAAGTGCAGCAGTTCCATTTCGGTGCGCGGCCCAACCGATAGAACGATTTTTTCGGCGGCGCCGCGAAAAATTCCCTCGATGGCAGAAAACGGGTTGATCAGGCGCAGCGATCGCTCGGCCGACGCGAAAGATTCGTCATCAATCTGCTTTCTGTTGTGAG
>CANISR010000165.1 GCA_947470105.1 Fidelibacterota bacterium
ACAGTGAGAACAGTGTGCTGAAGAGCACCGCCGACGATCACACCGGCAAGGTGTTCGATTCAGGCGTGCGCGGCCATACGGATCAGTTCGTGCTGAAGTTCCGCAAGCCGTAGAAGCCAAGACTCAAAAAGCCCCGCAGAATTTTCTGCGGGGCTTTTTTTGTTCTATTTCGCGGGTTCCGCGAGAGGCTTGCCCTTTTCGATCACCCAGGTGGCGACCACCTTCGCCGGGGCGCCGACGCTGCGGGCGTCATGGATCTTGCCGGTGTCGATCTTGAAAAATCCGCCGGCCTTGACGCGGGATGGCGCCTGACCCTCGATCGAGAACTCCACCTCACCCTCGGCCACATAAGCGAATTCCGTACCGTGATGGGTATGACGCCCGATGGCCGCACCCGCGGGCAGTTCGGCGGAGCCCACCACGGCCTCATAGCCTGCCGGCACGTCCATGCGGTCGAAGACCTTGCGGACCGCGCCGCTGTCCGCAGCGAGCGCCGTTCCCGCGGCGAAGGTCAAAAGGCCTGCGCATAGTTCACGAATCATGAGTGTCCTCCCCGGTTTGTGTTCGAAAACGCTAACCTGAACCCGATCTTCAAAGCCAGCCCTCACAGATAGGGGGCAAACAGCCGGGCGATATTGTTGCGCAGGCGCCGCGTGGCCGGTGCGGCCTTTACCGCATCCAGCAGAATCGGTTGTGACAGCGCCCGTTTGGCGGCGAAGTGGTCCTCGAGCGCGCCGGCAAAATCAGCGTCGTAAACCTCGAGATTGGCTTCAAAATTGAGCCGCAACGACCGCTGGTCCCAATTGCTCGACCCCACCAGCGCCCAGACGCCGTCGACCAGCATGAGCTTGGAATGATCGAACGGTTTTCCGCTGTAGAAGAGCTTGACCCCGTGCTCCAGCAGGTCCTGGAAGTGGGCGGCCATGGCGTAGTCCACAATGGCGGCGTCCGTCTTGGCCGGGATCACCACCTCCACCGCAACGCCGCGCAGCGCGCAGACTTCCAATGCGTGGCGCAAGATGTCGTTCGGCAGGAAATACGGAGACAGGATGCGTACACTTTTCTGGCTCACGGCCAACGCCCCAAGCATGATCCAAAGCGTGCGCTGGAAAGGATTGTCCGGACCGTCGGCGATGACCCGGGCGTAGACCGGCGTCGAGAGCTTTTCCTCAGGCACTTTGATCAACGGGAGTTCGATGGTTTCGCCGGTGGCGAACCTCCAGTCTTCCTCGAACATCCGCCCCAACTGAACGATCGCCGGGCCGGCAACCCGGAAATGCAGGTCCCGCACCGGCGTGCGCTTGCCGGTGTAGTTGCGGCAGATGTTCATGCCGCCGATGAAGCCGGTATGGTCGTCGACGATCATTATCTTGCGGTGGTTGCGCAGGTTGATCAGCGGCAGGAACTTCACCGTCTGCGGGATGAACCGCGCGGTGAAAATTCCCTCCTGCGCCAGTTTGGTGTCGGCGGCATTCGCCTTCCGGCCCATGCCGATTTCATCGACCAGCACCCGCACCGTCACGCCGCGTTTATGCGCAGCCGTAAGCGCTGCGACGAACCGCTCGCCGATATCGTCGCGTTTGAAGATGTAGACCGACAGGGCAATGTTGGTCTTGGCTTCCTCGATCGCCGCCAGCATGGCGGGATAGGCCATCTCACCGTCGATCAACGCCTTGACCTCGTTGCCGCCGACGAAGGGCGCGGCATGGACCGAATTGCCGAACTGAAACAACTGCTGCTGCTGGGCGGTGGGCAAACCATCGAACGGCATCTGATGGGTTTCGAGTTGCGGCAGCGACCGCGGCCGCCGGCCGCGCAGGCGCCGGGCGCGGCGCTCCACGCGGTTGATGCCCAAAATGAAATACAGCAGGCTGCCGACGAACGGCGAGCCCACGACCACGAGGATCCAGGCCGGCGCCGCCGCGTCCACCCGCGTCATCACGATATGGCCGCAGACCGGAATCGCGATCAGGAGGTGCGCCAGCACCAGGAGTGAGAACCAGCTCAGGCTGTGCCCTGCTTATGCATCTAGGGTTTCGCGGACGCGCCGGGCAAGGTTCTCGAGGGTGTAAGGCTTGCCGAGCAGCCGCACGTTTGGATCCAGGGTGCCGTTGTGGACTACGGCATTGCGGGTATAGCCGGTGGTGTAGAGCACCTTGAGCTCGGGCCGGCGGCGCAGGGCCTCTTCGGCCAACTGGCGGCCGTTCATCTTCGGCATCACCACATCGGTGAACAGCATCACGATGCCGGGCTCCTTGTCGAGAATGCTGAGCGCGGTCTCCGGGCTCTCGGCATCGAGGCCGTATAGCCGAGGTCGCGCAGTCCGTCGACCGCGAGCCGGCGCACCACGTCCTCGTCTTCCACCACCAGAATGACTTCGCTGGCGTTGCCCTTGGGCAGGTCGGCGGGGTCGGTGACTTTCGCCGGCGCGGCTTCTTCGGCGGGGCCGTGATAGCGCGGCAGATAGATTTTCACCACGGCGCCGTGGCCCGGTTCGGAATAGATCTTCACATGGCCGCCGGACTGTTTGACGAAACCATAGACTTGCGAGAGACCCAAGCCCGTCCCTTTACCGCTGCCCTTGGTGGTGAAGAATGGATCGAACGCCTTGTCCAGCACCTCGGGCGACATGCCCGTGCCGCTGTCGGTGACGGCAATGACCACGTATTGCCCCGCCGGCACGCCCTTGTGGCTCGCCACATAGGATTCGTCGAGGCGGGCGTTTGCGGTCTCAATCGTCAGCTTGCCGCCGCCGTCCATGGCGTCGCGCGCATTGACGACGAGGTTGAGAATGGCGGTTTCGAGCTGGTGCGGGTCCACATGCGCCCGCCACAGGCCGCCCGCCAGCACGACTTCTGTCTGCACGGTCTCGCCCAGGGTCCGGCGCAGCAGGTCCGACATGCCCGACACCAGTTTATTCGCATCCAGGGCGCGGGGCTCCAGCATCTGCTTGCGTGCGAAGGCGAGCAGCCGCTGGGTCAAAGCGCCTCCTCTTTGAGCTCCTTCGATCGCCGCGTCCATAAATCCGGCGATGTTGTAATCACCCCGGTTGATGCGCCGCTGCATGATGTTAAGCGCGCCCATGATGACGGCGAGCATGTTGTTGAAGTCGTGGGCGATGCCGCCGGTGAGCTGGCCGATGGCCTCCATCTTCTGCACCTGGCGCAATTGCTCCTCGACCGACTCCCGCTCGGCGATCTCGGTCGAGAGCTTGAGATTGGCGTCGTGCAAGGCATCGCGGGCCGCCTCGAGTTCGGCGCGCCGGCTGCGGGCCTGCGCGAGGCCGATCACCGCGACGCTCATGATGACGAACAGGGTCAGCCAGGCGAGCCCCTGCACATACGCGCCCATGCGACGCACGCTGCGCCGGTGTTCGGCCACTGCCGCGGTTTCGCGCGCGATGATGCGTTCCATGGTCGCGCGGACCTCGCGCATGGTGGCGCGGCCCCGGCTTTGGGTGCGCATGCTCTGGATAATGGACGCGGCACCGCCGGGCGCCCGGTAGGCCGGAATGGAGTTCTGGAGCTGAGTCAGCCGCGTTGTGACTTCGGTTTGAAATTCGCCGACGTCCGTGCGTTGTGCGTCGGTGACCAGGGGCGCGATCGTCTCCATCGCCTGCGGGATCGCCTGCGTCGCCCGGGTCAGGGGCTCGAGGTAGTCCTCGTTGTCCGAAAAGATGTACCCGCGCACCCCCGATTCGGCTTCCTGGAGGTCGATATAGATGGCGGTCAGCCCGCTCTTCAGGTCCTCGGCCCGGGCCTGATCCTGCTGCAGGGCGGCATACTGGCGCGCGACCACGGCCAGCATCGAAAAGACGATGGCAAAGGCGATGACCGGAATCAGGATCACCCGGCCCCAGCGCGCCATGGTCAGTCGGTCCAGCACTCAGCCTCCGCTCTTATCCCGCCACGCCTATTCCGCCACTCCTATCGCTAGAGTGCCGGCCCGGAACAACGTCCGGGACGATACCGAGATGCCTTCTGATAGGGGGAAATTACAAGCCCCCATGTTCATTGCCCTCCGTGACAATCAGATTTCGCCCGAAAACACCCAGACTTACGCGAGGAACCTGGCCAAGGTCTCAACCGCCCCGGTCAGGGGCTGGAGCCATGTTCTGCCGGTAAGCTCTCTGAATACCCTCGACAAATCGCCTCGGCGAACGCACCTATAGGGCATGGCAAGAGACCCCTATGACATTCTCGGCGTCCAGCGTGACGCCAGCGATTCCGAAATCCAGAAGGCTTATCGCCGTCTGGCCAAGAAATCGCATCCGGACCTGCATCCCGGCGACAAAAAGGCCGAGGACCGCTTCAAGGACCTGAACGCCGCCTACGATATCGTTGGCGACGCGGCCAAACGCGCCCGCTTCGACCGGGGTGAAATCGACGCTAGCGGTGCCGAGATCCGCCGCAACCCCTTCGCCGGCGGCCGGGCGCAGTCCGGCTTTGGCGGCGGCCGGGGGGGTGCTGAAGGCTTTGCCTTCGATGACCTGGGGGACCTTTTCGGCGGCATTTTCCGGGGCCAGCGCGGCCCGGGCGGGGGTGGCGGCGGATTCGGCGGCATGCCGGCCCAGGGCGAGGACAGCCGGTTTACCCTGGAAGTGGATTTCACCGACGCCATCGCGGGGACCAAGAAACGACTCACCCTCACCGGCGGCAAGTCCCTGGACGTCAATATCCCGGCCGGCATCAGCGACGGCCAGACCATCCGACTCAAGGGCCAGGGTGCCCTGGGCCGCGGCGGCCCGGCGGGCGACGCGCTGATCGAGGTCAAGGTGAAGCCCCACGCCCTGTTCCGCCGCGAGGGCCGCGATATCCACATGGAGCTGGGGGTGTCCCTGGGCGAAGCCGTGAACGGTGGCAAAGTCGAAGTACCCACGGTCCATGGGCCAGTGACCCTCAACATCCCGGCATGGTCCAACGCCGGCACCCGCATGCGCCTCAAGGGCAAGGGCGTTCCCGCCGGGAAGAAGGACCCGGCCGGCGATCAGTACGTGACGTTGAAGATCGTGCTGCCCAAGGCGCCCGACGCCGAGCTTGAGGCGTTCATCAAAGACTGGGCCGCCAAGAAGCCTTACGACCCGCGCACCTGATCTACCAAATCAGGACCACAGCCCCGGCAGTGCCGTTGATGTTAGCGCTATTGTAGCCGCCGACGCCGGGGCGGCCGTAAGTCGATGAGCTGAGGTACGACGGAAAATAGTAAAAATCCGTACTGCCGCCGGGTGTCGACGTCAGCGCCGTTGTAGTCCCAGTGACACTGAGGTTTGTCCCGTTGTGGGTGCCGTTACCTTGGCCCGCGGTAACCGTGAGGCTGGTGCTGCTGTCGATGGAGAAGATCGTCGCCCCGGCTGCGATGCCGGTGCCGCTGATGTTCATGCCGACCGTCCAGCCGGCGCTGAGGATGTTCTTCGAGATACTGGTGACAGGAGTATGGGCGCCGTTCACGGCGGCGACATCGCCGGTCGCCGTATCACTGAAAGGTGCGACATAGGAACCGGCCATTCCAGTGGCATTGGCAACGCCGCTGGAGTCCCTGGCTGCGGAGCCTCCGCCGCCGCCATAACCTGTGCGCGCCGAGGCGTGATCGTATCCCCCGGCCTCGCCGCCAACAGAGCCGCCACCGCCGCCGCCGCCGCCGGCCGCGTTGCTGTTTGTATTCCTACCATTCGCTCCATCGGTTTCATCCGCGTCGGCGCCGAGACCGCCGGCAAGCAGATTGGTCGATCCGTCCGAGCCGGCCGCGCCGCCGGAGGCACCAGCCGCCCCGCCATTTCCGGAGGAGTTGGGCGCTCCGCCATCGTCACAATCGCCGGTTCCGCCGCCACTCGTCGGCGGCCCACTACCAATGGCGACGTTGTCGCCGCCGCGCCCGCCGCACTGCGATACGGCATCCGGAGCATCGACCGTTGTCGTCGTAAGGCCGGCGCCATTGCCGCCCAGCCCACATTGCGAGGTTGTGCCGTCGACCGAGCCGGCGTTGCAATCGGCGCCGGTGGTGGGATTGGCGTTGCTGTAGCTCGCCCCCCCGCCGCCGCCCGAGATAATCCCGGTTCGATTGGTGGAACTGAAATAGCCGAAAATGCCAGAGCCCGCACCGCCGCCGCCGCCGTTCTTAATATCGGTGCTGCCGGCGCCGAAGCCGCCGACGTAGATCCTCAGCCTGTCCGTGCCGTTGGAATTGATTTCATGCAGCGGAACACTATTGATGCTGGAGATCCTGCCCTGGGAAAATCCGCCGCTGCCGCCGGCGCTTTGGTGCGACCCGGCGTCGTAACCACCCCCGCCCGCGCCCCAAACCTTGCCGTAAACCGAAAGCAAATTGTTGGGCAACGTGAGGGTGGAAACTGCGCCTGCGGCGCCGCTTGTGGTAGCGATGCGGAAATCGCACAGGTAGGCCCCGGCAACCGCTCCCGGACAGATGTTTGGAGCAAACGGACGGAAATAGAGCGCAAGAGTGGGGACCAGGGTTGCCGCGTGAACTGTGCCGGCCGGGCCTTTGCCGGTGGCGGCGGCGCTCGTAAACGCCAGTCCGGTGGAGGCGCTCAACGATTCGGAATCCAGACGCCAATTGACAATCAGATCATCGATCGAGGAATCGGTAGGGTCCGCGGATAGCCGGGATTGGAAGTAAGTATAGACCTCGAGAGCGGTTCTCGCCGCATCCCACACGCGAACGTCAGCGATCTCACCTGCGAACGGATCTGCGACCGTGGTGTTATTAAGATCCGCGCCGACATAGAAATCGGGAACGCTAGCATGATGGACCCCGGCCGCTGAGACGCCCAGCACTGTCGTCCCCGTCACAGCCTGGGTCACACTGCTGATCAGGTCCCCGTTTTTGTAAAACGCCACTGTTTCCGTGTCGGCAACCGCGGTGGCGGGCGCGACGGGATTGTCATCCGCAGTATTGTTGAAAGTGTAGCTCACGGCGATATGCGACCACATATTCGCCGTCAGACTAGGACCCGCGAAACTTTCGATGACGGTCGAGGCACCATCCGACGCCACATCGAGATACACCTTGCCAACGCTGTTGATGCGCAGACGGAAACTACTGTTGGCCGGGTCGTTGGTGTTCCATTTGGCCAGGATCGTGGCGTTATTCCCCGATGACGGCAGGGTGCGCGGCCGCACCCATGCTTCGAGGGTCACCCGGCCGCTGGCGGTATCAACGCCGCTCGCCGTGATGTAGCTGGTGATGGCGCCCGAAGTTTGGGCCGCAAGCATAGGAAGTCCGACCGTTATATCATCGATCTCGGCGGTCGCCGCGGTACTGGAATTGATGAAGAACACCTGCTGATCGCCGGCGGTATCGACCGTGATATTCGTGGCGCTTATGGTCGCCGATGTACTCGGGCTGGCGGTTGGAGAAATGCGCATCCAGACATCGGAGCCGTTGTCGTAAACCTCAAGCGTATAGAGCGTGCCGGTGGTGATGGTCAGGCCGGTGCCGGTGGCAAGCTGTGAAGCCGCGCCGTTACGTATTTCCAAGGTCGCGCCGAAGCGGAAGGTCAATCCATTGCTGCTTCCAGCGTCGAAAAGATCCGAGCCTGCGGTCAGATCCGCCGCCGATCCGCGCGTCGCGATCGAAAAGGTCGCGCTATTGGCCCCTGCCCGCCATGTTGCCTTGGTGTAGACGGCGCGCGCCAGCGGATCGAAATTGAAATTGGTGGAGTTGGTGACCAGATATGAGGTGGCGGCGCTGCCGCCGGATACGGTTACGGCAAAAGCCGCCACCTTGTTGGTCGCATCGCTGGTCGAGCCTTGGACCGTCACCCGGTTGGTGCCAACGCCGCCGGCGCTGACATTGCCGAAGTTGGCGGCGGTAGCCGTGCCGCTAGCTAAACTGTCGGCAACGGAGGCATTGATGTCGCCGCCAGGCGTCAACTGCGCGCAGACCTTCTGAATGTCCGCCGCCGCCGGCGCCAAGACATGATCATCGAAATAAGTCGTACTCGCGGTATCCGGATCTGCCGGGCCGGTGAAGATTGCGTTCGGCGGGCTAGCATTGTTGACGCTTGCGGCATTGCCCTGTTCGCCCGCTTTGGCAGGCGTCGCTGTGACATGGCCTGCACTCGACAACGCGCCGGTGCCGTTCAGCCCGTGACCTATGATCGCGAAGGGAACTTTGCGCCCCGTGCCGGCGATCTCCGTCGTGAGACGCGCCTCGAGGGTGGATGTGACCGCGCGCCCCGTAAATTCCTGGGCGCTGCCGCCGGAAGGAACATAGTTTTTGGTTATGGATTCGCACATCCCACTGGCGGTGCCGGACACCACATAGGTGTAAAAATTCCCGTAGCCGTCGATCACGTCATCGCGGCTCAAACCGAGATCGGCCCAAGGAATCACGCCGATATAGTTGGTTCCGGCGGTGGAGCAGCCCGCTGCAGACT
>CANISR010000166.1 GCA_947470105.1 Fidelibacterota bacterium
ACGATGTTCAGGCCGGCGCGCCCGCCGGAGATGTGATCGACCGTCGCGAGAGCTTTGGCCGCGTAAAGCGGATGCACGATCGGCACATGCACGGTCATGAAGATGGCAATACGTTCCGTCAGCGCCGACAGGCCGGCCGCCCAGGTGAACGTCTCGAACGACCACTCCCGCGCGCGCGTGGCGCCGCCGAACCCGCGCCAGCGCGCGATGGGAAGCAGAAAGTCGAGCCCCGCCCGGTCCGCGATCTGCGCCGCGTTCACGCAATCCACCCAGCGCGCGCGCCACCGCTCCTCGACCTTGGTCATAGCCAGACCACCGTCGGCGTTTGTGGAAAACGTGCCGATCTTGAACTTGTGCTTACCCCTGAGCGGGTGGTTTTTGATCATGACGGGCTCCGTTTGCCTGGGTCCGATATTGGGCCGGAAACATTCCTTTCACCGCATCGCGATCGGCGCGGTGAACGCGTGTAAATTATAGATCTGAAGTATTTTTGATATGAACGAAGCCAAGGGTCCGGAAAAAGCAAAACCCGGGACCGTTTCCGGTCCCGGGTTTGGCAGCAGTTAGTTTTTGATTGCGCCGGGTGCTTAAGCGACGATTTCGCCCACTTCTTTCGACGTGGCGTTGCTCTTCGTGCCCCAGGTCCGGACCGGCAGGCCCATGACCTTCATGGCGGTATAGCCCAGGCGGGTCACAGGCGTGCCGTCGCCGGCAATGTGCAGACCCGTCTTGATCCTGCCGCCGGCGCGACCTGCGGTGAACATCGCCATGCCGTCCAGCGAGTGGATGCGCGCCAGGCCGTGGTCGCTGTTGGCATAGATCAGAACGTTATCGAGCAGAGTGCCGTCGCCTTCCTTGATCTTGGCGAAGGCTTCCACGGTGTGGGCCCAGTTCTCGAACGCGCGGCGGGTGAACCAGGAGCATACGGTCTGGTAGCCGAGCTTCTCGTCCACGGGCTCTTCGTGGGTGCAGGTGTGGTGCGGCTTCTCATAGCCGAGCTTGGTCACGCCCTGACCGCCGTAGGCCATGTTGAACACCCGGGTCTGGTCGCAGGCCACGGCCATGGCCATCAGGTCGGCCAGCATGTTGTGGCGAGCCGCCATGAGCGTGGTGTCGGTGCCGTTCTTGGCGTCTTCCTTGAACTTCTCCGGGGCCTTGCACGAGGCGATCGGCTCCGGCTTGGTCAGCTGCTGCTGGAACTGCTGTTCGATATGGCGCAGGCCGTCGAAATATTGCTCGATGCGCTGCTTGTCCTCGGAGCCCACGACCTTGTTCAGGTCCTTGATGTCGTCCATCACCCCGGACAGCGCGCTCTTTCGCACCATGATCTTCGGGTTCGGGGTAAAGGTCGGCGCATTCGGGTCCTGGAAATCCGGCCCGAACAGGCGCGTATAGAACGCCATCGGCGAGGTTTCGGCGGCGTTCGGGGTCTGCGGATTGTCGTAAGAGTAGGTGTCGCGGGCTCCGCTGGCCGAAGCCGTGAGCGTGCGGAAGCGTGTGGTGCGACCGATGCTGTTGGCGATCGAGATGTCCAGGGTTTCACCCGGCACTTCGCCCTGCTGCATCGGCGCCATGCCGGTGCGGCCGATCACCCAGCCGGTGTGATGGCAGAAGTTCTGGGCGTTGTCTTTGAAGGCGGTGAAGTTCGAGAACACGTTGATGTGCTTCTGGACGCCGCGCAGGGCTTCCATTTCCTCGGTGATTTCCCAGTTCGCGCCCACCTTCTTCGGCACGAAGATGTCCTTGGCCACGCCCAGGCCCCAGTACCAGGTGCCGAAGCGCACCGGCATGGGTTTGCCGTCGGCGAGCGCGTTGCCGTTTCCATTGAGGAATATATTGAGAAACGGCAAAGCGACCGTGACCGCGCCGCCGTCCAGCATGCCGCGCAGGACGCGGCGACGATTGAATTTGCTCATGCCCAGTCTCCCTATTTCGCGTTGGTTGTTGGTTCAGACGATGCGTCGGCCGCCTTGACCGCAGGGGCTGCGGGCGGATTTTCACGGATCGTCGAGAATGCCTTGCTGAGCGCGACCGTGCGCAGCAGGTCCTTCAAGCGGTAGCCCTGCTGTGCGAAGCGCGCGCCGTAGTAAGCGAGTTCGTCCTGGTCCTGGTTGTCGGTGGACCCGCCCGTACCGTAGGCAAACACCCGCTTCACCATGCAGCTGGGGATTCCGGGGTGGTCGTGCATGGCTTGTCCCAGGCCGACTACGTCCTTGAACTCGCGGCCATCAAGGCTGCCGGCGGTGTCGATCTTCCAGCCCTTCTCATTTTCGCGGTACTGGCCGGCGCCGTCAAAGTTCTCGAGCGCAAGGCCCATCGGGTCGGTGATCTTGTGGCAACCGGCGCAGACCGGGTTCTTCCGGTGCAGTTCCAGGCGATCACGCGCCGTATGCAGGTTCGGGTTCGGGTTCTCGACGATCGAGAAGTCCACGTTCGCCGGCGGCCGTGGCACAGGCTGGCACAGGAGGATCTCGCGCAAGGCCTTGCCGCGCAGCGTCGGCGAGGAACGGCCCGGGTGCGAGTGCCCGGCCAGGAAGCTGATCTGGGTCAGGAAGCCGGTACGCGGGCTACCGTCCGGGAAGGTATAGGCGCTCCAGCTGCCCGAGGTCGGCAGATTGTAGAGCGCGCCCAGGACCGGCGACAGGAAGGTCTCGCGGCTGGTGAACAAGTCGCGATAGTCGCGATTCTTCACCAGCAGGTGATCGACCATGGTCCGCAGGGTCTGCTCGTGGGCGTCCTCAACCGTGGCGCCGGTGAACGCCGGGTACACGGTCGCGTCCTTGGCGAGGGCCGAGAGTTCGTCGAACCCAAGCATGTCGTCGAAGAAGGCGCGCATGCCGGCTTCGAGACGCGGGCTGGCGATCATCATGTCCACCAGCTTGGCGCGGCCCTTGGCTGTATGAATCTCGCCGGACTCGGCGGCCTTCAAGACCGCCTCGTCGGGGCCGGCGTTCCACAGGAAGAACGACAGGCGCGACGCTAGGCTGTAGGCGTCCAACCGCTGATGGCCCGGATGAGCGGGATCGGGTTCGACCGCTTCGGCGACGAACAGCGTCTTAGGGCTGACCAGGAGCGCTTCGATGGCGACCCCCAGGCCGGCATGGAAGTCCTTAAGGCGGTCGGCGCCGGCATTGGCCTGATTTACCAGCTCGGCGATTTTATCCGCCGGCAGCGGGCGGCGGAACATCAGCCGGCCGACGCGGGAAATGAACTGCGTAGCGCAGGCGGCGTCGGCGGCGTTCTCATCCTTCGGCGTGCACGGCATCAGGAACTTGCGGCGCGCCGGGTCCATCGCAGTGGTCGCGACCGCGACCGCCACTTTCTGGAACACCTCGACCTGCGTGTCATTGACACCGGCCTTGGTGGTTCCAACCTGCAAAAGGCCGTCCGTGCGCGTGGTCGGCGCAAAACGGGCTTCGGCCTCGGGCCGTACGTCGGGGCCGAGAGCATAGGACACAGTATTGAGGTATTGGGCGCTGGTCAGGAGATGGAGATGCCGCGTGGTTGACGCGTCCTCAGGCTCCTTGAGCGCCGCCACCTTTGCATCCGGCTTGGCCGCCGCCGCTGCGGTGTCCTTCGACGCCGGGGCTGAACAGCTCGCGAGTGCTAACGCCGCCAGTGCAACGGCGGCGCCGCTGAACAGCCGGGACTTTTCCGAAACGAAATTGAAACCGTACATCATCGACTACTCGCGGTTATCTGCGGCTGAGGTGGACGTGGATAGAGCAGGCGCCTTGGCGACCTGAGCGTCGGGATGGCGGACGAACACTTGCGTGAACCGCACGTTGAGCGCCGACGAGATCGCGGTGTTTACACCGTTCTTATCGGGCGCGTAGTCGGCGAGCTTCATCAGCGCGCGGTACATGGAGGGACCCGAGGTGCCGCCGTAGCTCTGGTGCAGCGCGTCGCGCGTGTTATGCGAGGCGTAGTACCAGCTCTCGATATCGGCGTAGCCGCCCATGTAACCGTCGGCGCTTCTGGCCGCGACGTTCAGCTTGAAGCGCATGGCGCGGTAGAGCGTATCCGGGCCCCCGTCCCGCGGGTCGTAAACCGAGGCGGTCGGCATCCACAGGTCCTTGGCTTCGGTGGTGAGGACACCATCCTTGATCTGACCTTTGAACGTCTGGATGAACTTCTTGCCCCAGGTCATATCGGCAGTCTGAGTGCCGCCCGGCAGATAGCTGTTGCCGGTGGCATCGGCGATCAGTTTGTCCAGGCCGCGATAGGTGGTGACCGTGACGTCATCGTCATTGGCGAGACTGTCGACGTCGGTGAGTTCGATCATGAAGGTATTGTAGCGGGCGCGGCTGCGCCATTGCGGCGTCAGGATCGAGGTTTCGCCGTCGGCGCGGAAATTGCGGGTGCATCCGATGGCGCGGTACATCTGGTTGTCGATGCCCTTCTCGCCCAACGGGCTCGAGAGATCGTTCGGGCCGACCTTGCCGTCCAGGTTCAGGCCTTCACCGGTGTTGCCCTGGATATAGTGGTAGGGCAGCGGGTCGGGGGTCGTGGCCGGATGCCAGACCTCGGATTCGAACGACAGCCGCGTGTTCATGACCGTGCGCTTGGCCTCATCGGGGTTGCGCAGCTTGAACTGCTCGCGGGGACCGTCGTTGTAGCCCTGCGGGCACTCGGTCTTGCCGTCATGGGTCTCATAGATGGCGCGGTTTTCGCTGATCATGACGTAGCCGATGCTGCGATTCAGCACCGTCTGGACAGCCGCACCGGCAGCCGTGGTGGAGTCCGCAGCCTGCGCGAGGCTCATCCCGCCGAACAGCGCAACCGCACTGGAAATCAATGTCGATGCAGCATGGATCTTTTTCATCACTGTATTCCCTGTGTCAGAACTGTCTGCGGAATTCTTCGCGAACCCAGAAAGCGTGGAAGCCGTTACGCCAGCCGTTGCCTTCGCCCCATGAATTCGCCCGTACCTCGCCCGGCACGGTGTCGCGCGCGAAGGTGTAGAGCGGGCGGTCGCGGAACGTCCAAACGTGCACCGCGCCGGGCGTGCCGGCGGCGACATATCGTCCGGTGGCCGGATCAATGTCCTTGATTCCCCAGATCTGCGACGTGCTCTTGGCGCCCTTGTCGGCGACCACATAGGGGAACATCTCGTTGCAGCGTTTGACGTCGAAGCCACCGCAGATCGCCAGGCGATACTGCTGGGTGGTGCTGGGGTGATCGCAAGACTGCTGATCGGAAGCGTCTTCGATGCAGTTGAAGTTGTAGATGGTGTTGCCGTTAGCGTCGGCAAGCACCGCGCCGCCCGGATTGTTCTGGACCGTGAACCCCTTGGGCCATGCCGGCGCCGGGGTGGTGTAAACATTGCGCCAGCCCGGGATGTCGGCGCCGTGCAGGCTGCGCTTCTGCTGCTCGCCGATCAGGGCATAGAGCGGCTTCTTGCGGTAGGTCCATTGGAAGACGCCGGGCGAACGGGCGATGACGGCCCAGTCGCCGTGCGCCTGGGGCGCGGTCGCGGCGGCCAGCACCGGCTTCCACTGGTTCTCGCAGATGGCGTCGCAATTGGACTTGTTCGGACCATCCTTGTCCCAGGTGTAGACCGAGAAGCCTTCGACCAGGGTCAACAGCCGCCCGGTGGGCACCGATTCAATGTCGAACTGTGCCGGGAGATCGGCGTCCGGTCCGATCGGTGTGCGCATGGTGCCGGAGGCGCCCTGGGCATGCAGATTGCCGCCGCCGTTCACGTCGCCAGGCATTTGATCGAGCACGGACGTATAGACGGCTTTATGTTTGTAGGCCCACTGCTTCTTCCCATCATCCCGCGTGATGACGGACCAGGAGCCGATGGGCTTGGCGTCATCGCCGGCATAGAGCGGGGGCCACACCTTGGCGCAGGACTGCCGTGTGGCAAGGTCGGGAAGTTCCATACCGGCCGGCCATGGCGCCATAGTGCCGGTGGTCACTTTGTCGACCGTATCCATGCATTTGGACTTATCCGCAGCATCGCCGCCGCCGCCGTAGCCGCCGCGCTCGCGACCGCCGCCGAATACATAGAGCGTATGGCCCTTGGCGTCGGCAAACACCGGACCGTCCATGTCGGTGCCGACGACCTGAATCAATGATGGCAGAGGTTCAGAAATATACGCTTCGAGGGATGCCCTCTTTGAGTCAGCCGCGTTGGCTGAGGCGCCGAGCGCCAAGGCCGCCAATACGAGCCCGCACGAAGCTAGGTAGCAATTACGCATGTCGTCTCCCCTATGGACCGTTCGGCCGTAGCGACAGGTATACTATACGCTAATTTTGCGGCCGTTTCCTTATTTCTACCAATACATTCACTGGGAGATTTGGCGCAGGCTTTTTTTTCGGCGCATTCGCTGACCGACCGTCCGGTCGGGAAAATCCGATTTAAACACAGTGAATTAGCCAGATAAGCGAGCGCGGGCTGAACACAACAGTCAGACTGTTGAAAGCATCAAGGCCGGCATCCTCGATGCTGCGCCGCAACAAGGAAGCGGCCCGCTTCGCAGGCTCCTATTTTTCTAAAGCGACGCCTACTTCTTTGCGAACTCGGCGCCGTGGGGGACATGCACAGTTATGATCGTCAGCCCCTCAGATCCTTGCTTGGCAAAGTAGTGTGGGACGCCCGCCGGAAAGAGGAAAAAACTTCCCTTGGTCACCTCGTAACTCTGGCCACCCTCGACACCAGATCCATTGAGGTTGGATGCGTCGCGGCGCGCTGAGTCCTTGAGAGTGCCTCCAACGACGATGGTGCCCGACCCCTCAATCACCTCAAGCAGCTCATCATCCTTTTCATGGAGAGACGCCGGCGTGGGCACGCGGCGAAATTCGATGCGCGCACTGTATCCGCCGAACGCCACGAGAAACTGCGGCACCATATTCGGAAGCGATTTTGCCCTAGCTACGGCCGCGGCTAGGTCGGCGGGAGACCCGTAGAGAATTGTGGGAGATGCAGCCGTGGGCGCCGTTTGGCCGAGGGCCGGAAGCGCCGCGGTCGACAGTGCGACCGCGACCAAGAATATAGAACGCATGAGTATCCTCCCCTGGTGATGACAATCCGTCCGTCAACGTTCCGAGACATTCACCTTAGCGCAAAAACAAACAGCCCGGTCTTTAAGAGACCGGGTTGCCTGTAAAGTTGATTGCGGGAGTTCGCGTTGACCTATCTCGAACACGAAATACGTCGGTTCGATGGGCGGGGCCGCGCGAGATTTTTCAGCTAGCTCAACTACTTCGACTCTTTTGTCTGATCCACCATCACTTTGCCAGCCTTCATGACCCATCGAACTTTGGTGACCGTTACGTCGACATCTTTCAATGGATCTCCTTCAACGGCAACAATGTCGGCGAAGAAGCCGGGCTCGACTTTGCCGAGCTCCTTCTCTTTTCCAAGCAAAGCAGCAGGATTAATCGTGGCCGCGGCCAAAGCCTGCGTGGGTGTCATTCCAGCCTTTACGTACCAGATCAGTTCGCGCGTGGCGTTTCTTGTGTAAGGAATTTCCGTGGATACGAATTGGTCCGCTGCGCCATCAACGCCCATCACGAATTTCACGCCGGCCTTGATCGCCCGCTGCACAGTCTTGAACGTGTTGTCGCCGAAGGTCCAGATGGGATCGCCGACAACAACAGGCCTCCCGAAAGGGTTCCTGTTGTGATCGACGGTGGGGTCATAAAACGTACCGCGTTTGACCATTTCCCGAATCGTCGCGTCATCGAGGATAGGTCCGTGTTCCAGCGAGTCGGCGCCAGCGAGCACCGCATCGCGCGCGCCGGAGAACCCATAGGAATGAATCGCAATCTTTAGTCCGAGTTCATGAGCGGTTTCTACGCCAGCCTTCATCTCTTCAAATGTGAATGTTTGAGTGCCGCTAACGTCCGCTGCGGCTCCCGTAGATCCGAACATCTTGATGACATCAACACCGGCAGCAGCCAAACGACGAACGACCTGTCTTACTTCATCGGGTGAGTCGGCCGTCGCTTCCGGTGCTTGGTTGGGGTAGGTCGTTGGTGTGGCCATGGGGGGGCTAAACATTCGAGCCGGCCGCATCCCTGGCCCAGAGACAAACATGCGTGGACCAAACATATCTCCTGAATTGATCAGGTTCCGCATCGCGATGTCCATGAATCCAACCGCACCCAAGTCTCGGATGGTGGTCACCCCCATTTCGATCGATTTCCGTGCGTTTGCCTGCCCCCGGATGAACATCATCTCAACGGGCGAACGTTGCGGCAGGGCACACGCGGCACACCCTGCAGGTCCGGCGGCATGCGTGTGGACATTTATCAGGCCTGGGATACCGCTATATTTGGAAAGGTCGATGATTTCACTATTTGGTGGAATGTCGGCCGCAGATGTACCGACGCTTTTTATGCGCTCG
>CANISR010000167.1 GCA_947470105.1 Fidelibacterota bacterium
GATGATCGCCGCCCTCAAGGGCGAGACCGCCGAATGCCACGGTGACACCATTGCCGAGGGGATTGCGGTCAAGGCGCCGGGACGAGTAACCCGCGAGATCATCTCTCGCTTGGTCAAGCGCATGGTGGCAGTGGACGAACGCCGCCTCGAGGAAAGCATCGCCCTGCTGTTGAACATCGAAAAGACCGTGGTGGAAGGCGCGGGCGCCGCACCCCTCGCCGCGGTCCTCGCTGATCCGGACGCATTCCGGGGCCGGAAGGTGGCGTTGGTGCTATCGGGCGGCAATATCGACACCCGCCTTTTGGCCTCCGTAATGACCCGCGAGCTGGTGCGCGCGCACCGTATCGTCAAATTGGAACTGGCCATCGGCGACCACCCGGGCACCTTGTCCAAAGTCGCAGCCGTCATCGGCGAGGAAGGCGGCAATATCATCGAGGTCTTTCACCGCCGCCTGTCCCTCGATCTGCCGGCGAAGCAGACCCACCTTGATCTTGTATTCGAGGCGCGAGACCAGCAGCACGCCCAGGCCATCGTGCGCGCGCTGACCGCCGCCGGTTTCGCCCCTTCGACCTTGCCGCCATAAAGAGGCTTAGAGATGACTTCACCTTTCAAGATAGCCGTCGTCGGCGCCGGATCCATCGGCGGATTCATCGGCGGAAAGCTCGCCCTGGCCGGCGAGGATGTGACCTTCATCGCCCGCGGTGAAACCCTCAAGGCGCTTAAACAGGGCTTCACCCTGATCGATCCCGCCGGCGTGCGTCACGCACCGCCGGTGAGGGCCGCGGCGCTGGATGAAGCCGGCGCCTTCGACCTGGTTTTCCTGGGCCTCAAGGCCCAGCAGATCGGCGCCGTAGCGCCGGAATTGAACGCCCTGCTCAAGCCTGAGGGCTGCATTGTCGCCATGCAGAACGGCGTGCCGTGGTGGTACTTCCACAAAAGCGGCGGCGCCTTCGACGGCAGGCCGGTGGAAGCTGTCGATCCGGGTGGCGCGATCCTGAGTGCGGTCGACAGCAGCCGGGTTATCGGCGGCGTCATCTATATCGCCTCCAGCGTGACGGCGCCGGGCATTGTGCATGTGACAGAGACCAACCGCATCGTTCTCGGCGAGCCCGGCGGAGGCCTCTCGCCCCGCGTCGAGGATGCGGCCGCGCGTCTCAACAGCGCCGGCGTGAAGGCTTTGGTCACGCCCGCAATCCGCACCGAGATCTGGACCAAGTTGTGGGGGAATCTGGCCTTGAACCCGGTGAGCGCCCTTACCCGCGGCGGACTGTCCGACATCATCGACGATCCGCCGTTGCGCAAGTTGATCGCAGCCATGATGGCGGAGGCGGAACAGGTGGCCGCCCATCTCGGCATCCGCATGTCCATGACCATCGACGAACGCATCGCCGTCACCCGGAAGCTTGGGCGTCACAAGACCTCGACCCTGCAGGATATTGAGGCCGGACGGCCCCCGGAACTGGACGCCATGCTCACCGCAGTGGTGGAGTTCGCCCGCATGGGCGGCATAGCCACCCCTTATCTCGACGCCATCCATGCCTGTACGGGCCTTCTCGCCCGCATCGTCACTGGTCATAATGCGGCCCATTGAACGCACACACGCTACCTCAAGGATAATTCGATGACTGCTTGGACGACCATCGGCCGGCTGAAAATCGCCACCGTGCTGCATGACTTTGTGGCGCAGGAAGCCTTGCCTGGAACCGGTGTAGACGCTGCAAAACTTTGGGCCGGGCTGGAAAGCCTGCTCAGCAGTCTGGCGCCCAGGAATGCCGCGCTGCTGGGGATCCGCGACGAGATCCAGGCCAAGATCGACGCGTGGCATGTGGCCCGGCGCGGACAGCCCCATGATCAAGGCGCCTATATCGCCTTCCTCAAGGACATCGGATATCTGCTGCCCGAAGGCCCTGCCTTCAGCGTTGCCACATCCGATGTCGATGCGGAGATCGCCACCCTGGCCGGCCCCCAGCTCGTGGTGCCGATCACCAACGCCCGCTATGCCCTCAATGCCGCCAATGCGCGCTGGGGCAGCCTTTACGACGCGCTTTACGGCACCGATGCCATTCCCCGCGAGGCAACGCCCGTCTCCGGCTACGACCCCGTACGCGGAGCCAAGGTTATCGCCTTCGCGCGCGACGCCCTTGACCAGGCCGCCCCGCTCGCGTCGGGCTCCCACCGCGATACGGCCGGTTATGCGGTCGTCAATGGCGCGCTGGCCGTGGCGCTGGTCGGCGGTGGCTCCACCGGCCTCAAGAATGCCGGCCAATTGGCCGGCTTCACTGGCGATGCGGCCGCCCCCAAATCCGTGCTGCTGGTCAACAACGGCCTTCACCTGGAGATCGTCATCGACCGCGCGCATCCCATCGGCAAAACCGACGCGGCCGGCGTTTCAGATGTGGTGTTGGAATCGGCGCTCACCACCATCCAGGATCTCGAAGACTCCGTCGCCTGTGTGGACGCCGAAGACAAGGTCACGGCCTACCGCAACTGGCTGGGCCTCATGAAAGGTACACTGACGGCGACCTTCCCCAAGGGTGGCCGCGATGTGGAGCGCGCCCTGAACGCCGACCGGGTCTACGCCACGCCCACGGGCGGCAAGCTCGTTCTGCCGGGCCGTAGTCTGCTGCTGGTGCGCAATGTCGGTCATCTCATGACTATCGACGCAGTGCAGTGGGATAACAAACCTGCACCGGAGGGCATTCTGGATGCCCTGTTCACCTCGCTCTGCGCACTTCATGACCTGAGGCGCCGAAGCAACAGCCGCGCCGGATCGGTCTATATCGTAAAGCCCAAAATGCACGGGCCCGAGGAAGTAGCTTTCGCGTCGGAGATTTTCGGCCAGGTGGAGGACATGCTCGGCTTGCCGCGCTTCACCCTCAAGATGGGGATCATGGACGAAGAACGGCGCACCACCGTCAATCTCAAGGAATGCATCCGCGCAGCGAAAGACCGGGTGGTATTCATCAACACCGGCTTCCTCGACCGCACCGGCGACGAGATGCACACCTCCATGGAAGCCGGCCCCATGGTCCGCAAAGGCGAGATGAAGGCCTCCGCCTGGATCAAGGCCTATGAGCAATGGAACGTGGATATCGGCCTGGCCTGCGGCCTTTCGGGTCGCGCCCAAATCGGCAAGGGCATGTGGGCCATGCCCGATCTCATGGCCAATATGCTCAAGGCCAAGATCGATCATCCCAAGTCCGGCGCCAACACCGCTTGGGTCCCTTCACCGACCGCGGCCACGCTGCACGCCCTGCACTATCACCAGGTCAATGTCTTCGCGGTCCAGGAAGAATTGCGTTCCCGGCCGCGCGCCGTGGTGGAAGATATCCTTACCATCCCTGTCGCCGCAGGGCGCAACTGGGCGGCGGATGAAGTGCAGCAGGAACTGGACAACAACGCCCAGGGTATTCTCGGCTATGTGGTGCGCTGGATCGACCAGGGCGTCGGCTGCTCCAAGGTGCCCGATATCAACCAGGTGGGCCTGATGGAAGACCGCGCTACCTTGCGCATCTCCAGCCAGCATATCGCCAATTGGCTGCACCACGGCGTCTGCTCCGAGGAGCAGGTCATGGCCACCATGCGGCGCATGGCGCAGATGGTCGACAAACAGAACGCCGGCGACCCGTTCTATAAGCCCATGGCGCCCGACTTCCACCTCAGCATCGCCTTCCAGGCGGCGTGCGAGCTGGTATTCGAGGGCCGGGCGCAACCCAATGGCTATACGGAACCGGTGCTGCACCGCCGCCGCATCGAAATCAAACAAATCGAAGTCAAGCAGGCGGGGTAACGTCAATGCTGGCCGCCAATATCAACGATTACCGCACGCTAGCCAAACGGCGCCTGCCGCGGTTCATGTTCGAGTATATCGACGGCGGCGCCTTCGCCGAGGCCACCCTGCGCAGGAACGTATCCGACTTCGAGGAACTGCCCCTGAAGCAGCGCATTCTTGACGGCGTCGGTGAGACCGATATCAAGACCACGCTGTTCGGCCAGAATTATTCGATGCCGGTGACGCTCGCGCCTATCGGCTTGGCCGGGCTGAATGCCAGGCGCGGTGAAATCCAGGCGGTCCGGGCGGCGCAGGCCGCCGGTGTCCCGTTCATTCTCTCGACCATGTCGGTCTGCACCATGGAAGAGATCCGGAAGAAAACCGATCCGATCTGGTTCCAACTCTACGTCATGCGCGACCGCGGTTTCATGAAGGCCATGATCGAACGCGCCAAGGCGTCAGGATGCACCGCGCTGATTTTCACCGTCGACATGCCCGTGCCCGGTATACGCTATCGCGATATGCGCTCGGGCCTGTCGGCCGGCGGGCCCATTGCGCGCCGCGTCAAACGGTTCAGCCAGGTTCTGGCCCGCCCGGGCTGGGCCTGGGATGTGGGCCTGCTGGGCGGACCCCATACTTTGGGCCATGTGTCCTCGGCCATCGGCAAGCGCGCGGGCGTCGAGGAGTTCTGGGCCTGGGCCAGCCGCAATTTCGACCCCACCGTGACCTGGAAGGATATCGCGGCCATCCGCGCCTTGTGGGACGGGCCGTTGATCATCAAAGGCATTCTCGATCCAGATGACGCCCGGGCCGCAGCCGACGTGGGTGTCGAAGGCATTATCGTCTCCAACCACGGCGGCCGGCAGTTGGACGGCGCGCTGTCGTCCATCCGGGCGCTGCCTTCCATTGCTAAGGCCGTCGGCGACCGCACCACGGTGCTTATGGACGGCGGTATCCGCACGGGCGCCGACATCGTGCGCGCACTGTGCATGGGCGCGAAGGGGGTTTTAATCGGTCGCGCCTGGGTCTGGGCCCTGGCCGCCCGCGGCGAAGCCGGCGTAGCTCACGTGCTGCAGATCCTGGAAAAGGAAATGCGCGTCGCCATGGCCTTGACCGGAGCCGCGCGCATTTCAGATCTCGGCCCCGGTCGCCTGGACCTGCGCAGCCTGCGCGAACTCGGCTTTGGAAACTAGCCTCGGCCCACCAACGGCATGGCGGTGGCCATTACCGTCATGAACTGGACGTTGGCCGACAGGGGCAGACCGGCCATATAGACCACCGCGTCCGCCACATCTTCCACGTTCATAGTGGGCTCAACGGTCACCTGACCGTTGGCCTGGAGCGCGCCGGAAGTCTGGATGTTGGCCATCAGCGGCGTGGCGGCATTGCCGATGTCGATCTGCCCGCTGGCGATATTGTATTTGCGGCCGTCGAGGGACATGGACTTGGTGAGGCCGGTCATGGCGTGTTTGGTGGCGGTGTAGGGCGCTGAGTTGGGCCGCGGTGCATGGGCCGAGATCGAGCCATTGTTGATAATGCGCCCGCCTTGCGGATTTTGCGCCTTCATGACCCGGAACGCCTGCTGCGCCACGAAGAAGGCGCCGGTGAGGTTGATGCCCACCGTGGCGGTCCAGTCGGCTTCGGTGATGTCCTCGAACAACGCCTTCGGCGGAAAAATGCCGGCGTTGTTGAACACCACGTCGACCCGGCCGAAGGCCGCGACGGTTTCAGAGAAGATCCTGGCCACATCCGCCGACTTCGACACGTCACCGGCCACCACCAGAGTCTTGGCGCCTTTTGCTTCGGCCGCGGCTTCTTTCAGGGGATCGGGACGGCGGCCGGCGAACACGACGCGGTAGCCCTTTTTCGCCAGCGCCAAAGCCGAGGCACGGCCGATGCCGCTGCCGGCGCCCGTGATGATCGCAACCTTGCCCTCGTCCGCCATAGTTCCCCCCGATGTAGTTAGCGCCGCAATGATGAGAAGCTGGACCCTAGTTGGTCACGGTCTGCTTTGTATCCGCCGGCACCGCAAACACCGGCACCGATTCAAGATAGTAGGCCGCCGAAATCGACGCATTCTGGCCCGTGGCCGGATCGGGATCGGCGTCGGCATGCTTCTTGAGCAGGTAGTACAGCCCCGGAATATCCCCGGTGATGCAAACTTCCATGGTCGGCCCGCCGCCGGCGAAACCGAAGTAGAGGTCGCTCCAGGGCTGGTAGCCGCCGATGATGCCCGCGAGCGATCCGTCGGTCCGCAATGACAGGCGCATCTGGACACGGCTTAGCCGGAATTCAGGCGCCACGAGCGGGTTCTGCAGCAGGTTCAAAGCACCAGGCTGGTCGAGCGAGATCACGCCGCCTTTCACATGGCCTTTGAGCACATTATGCGAGCGGGGATCGGGGTCGATCCGATAAGAGGAATCTGCGCGCGGGCTGCCATCGGCGTTAGAACGCAGGTGCTCCAGCGCCCGATCGAATGTGATGGTGACCGGGCCGTCCTTGGTCAGATCCTGCCCATTGATCGTGATCAGCCACGCGGGCTGGGAGTCCTTGAGCTGGCCCCAGGCCCAGGCCCAGTAAGTGGGCCTGCTCGCCAGGGAGCCCCTGAATGAGCGCATGCACCCCAGCGCACGGCCGAGCTCGTTGTCGACACCGGTTTCATGGGTCTCGGGGTCCTCGAAGGATTTCGGTCCGGCGGCGCCATCAAGATTGAAGCCGTAGGCAAATCGCGCCGAAAGCGCGGACAGCTTGGGGTCGACTACGGCAGACGGGTAGCTGTAGGGATTAGCGGGTTTTCCGTCGATGCGGGCGCGGGTGTTCATGAGGCCACGCAGGGAATCCGGCAGCGCCTTATTCTTGCCGAAGGCCTTGATCTGCTCCGGGGTGAAGCCCATGAGCCGGGCGTTGCGCACATATTGGCGGCTGATGTCGGGGTTGACCCCGCCCGGGCAATCGCCGTCCTGGGTATAGGTCGCCTGGGAAAACCAGCCGACGACGAAGGAGCGGGTCTCGGCGGCGGCCGGCGTGGCGAAGCCGGCCCCGCTGCAAACAAGAGCGCCGGCCAGCATTAAAACGCGCGACAGATTGTTTCTCAAGGTCGGCATAAGGGCTGTTTTACCCGCGCGGGAATCGCCGCGCAATGGCGGCGACTCCCTCACGGATAAAGCCGTTTAGTTGGCCCCGTCGAAATACTCGACAACCATGCGGGCAACCCGCCCCAGGTTGTCGTCCGCATCGGCGGCAAGCCCCGTGTAACCAAGGGTGTAGAAGGCCATCAGGATCGGGCCCGATTTGGCGTAGATCATGCCGACGTCGTTGGATACGCCGCCCACCTCGCCGGTCTTATGGGCCACCGGCACCGACAGCCAATGCGGAATTTTTCGGGTGCCCGCCTGCTGGCGCAGCATGATGCGCTTCATCTCCTCACAGGCCTCCTTCGAGGCGATGGTATTCTTCTCGATCCCTTCCAGGAACCGCCCCATCTCGGCCGGGGACACCATGGCCAGCCAGTACTGCTCCTGGCTGCGGCGCTTCAGCATCTCGTCGGCGACACGCTTTTGCGACACCTCGGCGCCAATGCGCGCGATCATGTCCTTGCGCGGATTCACGAACATCGGCACGTCGCTCATCAGCGAGAACAGCTCTTCCGTCGTCAGCTTGGCGTTGGCGGGGTTGGCGACCTCGTAGCGCTGGCGGAAGAACTCGAACACCGTGCTGTTGACATGGAAGACGGTGTACCCTTGGGCCTTCAGCCATTCGTTGATCTTCGCCACGCCGCCGACCTTGGCGATCATGAGGTCGGTCGCCACGTTATCGCTGGTGATCACCATCTGCGTGATGATGTCGCGCCAGGTGGGGTTCCCGCCCATGTCGTGGTAGCGGAAAACGCCGGAGCCGCCGCGCATGTCCGACGGCTTGATGACGTAGCGCGCGTTGAGGTCCAGTTCTTTGCGGTCCTGCATCTGGTAGGCCATGACCATCATCGCCAGCTTGAAGGTGCTGGCGGTTTCGAAGTGATCATTGGCGTTGACCGCCGCTTCCTCGCCCGTGGTCATATGCTTGACGTAGATGCCGCCCTTATAGGGGCCACCGGGACCGGCGAAGCGGCCGAGTTCGGCCTCGAGCATCTTGGTCAGGCCCGACTTTTGCCCAGTCTGGACTTGCGCCTGGGCCGAGGCCGGCGCGCTCATCAGAAGCACTGCGGCTACCGCCGCCAGAACGATCCTCATGATTATTCCCCTTTCATGAACCCCAA
>CANISR010000168.1 GCA_947470105.1 Fidelibacterota bacterium
CGCGCCCCTGCCCCCTCATCGTCACCACGAGCTCTCCGCCCGACATCAGGATACAGGGCGCCTTGACTGGGCCGTGGCCGGCAAGAATAGCGCGCACCAATTCTGCTTGCGTGCGCGCCTCTTCACGCGCTTCACCCACCCGTTCGTCACCGAGATCGTGAACCGCGTAACCTGCAGCTCGCGCACGGGCTGCGGCCGCATCGAGTGATTCCCGCGGCCGGGCGATAACCTCGACTGTGGCCGGCGGCAAAGTCTTCGGCGTTTCGAAACGTCCGGTGGTGAGCGCATCGACGATATGATCCGGCACCGGGATGCGGTAGCGGAACAGTACCGCCAGCGCTTCGGCGCAGGTGGTGGTGTCCACGACAGTCGGTCCGGAGGCGATGACCGAGGGGTCATCGCCGACCACGTCCGAGATTATAAGCGTAACCGCGCGCGCCGGCGCCGCGGCCGCGGCAAGGCGCCCGCCTTTGACCGCGGAGAGATGCTTGCGCACGCAATTCATTTCAACAATGGACGCCCCCGACCGCAGCAACGCCGCAGTCAGCGCCCGCTTCTCCGCCAATTCCACGCCCTCTGCCGGCGCGACCATCAGCGATGATGCACCGCCGGAGATCAGAAACAGCACCAGGTCATCCGGGCCCGCCGCCTTGGCGAGATCGAGGATCTCGCCCGCCGCCTTCAGACCGCGCGCATCGGGGACCGGGTGGGAAGCCTCCACCACCCTGATCGACTTGCACGACCGCCCGTAGCCGTCGGGCACGATCACTTGCCCTTGTAGCGGTCCTGGGAAATGCTCCTCCACCGCCAGCGCCATGGAGCCAGCGGCCTTGCCGGCGCCGAGGACGATGGTGCGCCCCTTGGGCGGCTGCGGCAGGTACTTTTTAATGGCATGGGTCGGCTGCGCCGCCGCGACCGCAATCGCGAACAACTCCAACAGGAGCGCCCTGGCGCCAGATTTTCCGGGGGATTTTCCGGAACGCCCATCATCCATCGCAGCCCCACTCCGCATTGGTGATATTCGACGCCTTGGATGTAGCATCGGCATGGCAGTCACGCCCACCAAAATTTGTTATACGACTTTTGGGGGCGATTTTGGGAGGGTCTTGTGGCGGTTGATGGGGGCGAATTCGACTATGTGATCGTCGGCGCAGGCAGCGCGGGCTGCGTGCTCGCCAATCGTCTGTCAGCGAACCCGCAGGTAAGAGTCCTCCTGCTGGAGGCCGGTGGACAGGACAACCATGCCTGGATCCACATTCCGGTAGGCTACCTCTACTGCATCAATCATCCCGTGCTCGACTGGCGCTTCCAGACCGCGTCGGAACCCGGCCTTGGCGGGCGCGTCATCGATTATCCGCGCGGTAAGGTGCTCGGCGGCAGTTCGTCCATCAACGCCATGATCTATATGCGCGGCCAGAGCGCCGATTACGATCGCTGGCGCGATGCCGGCAATGCGGGCTGGGGGTGGAATGACGTTCTCCCCGCCTTCAAGGCGCACGAAGACTTCTTCCGCGGACCCGATGCCGCACACGGCGTGGGCGGTGAACTTCGGGTCGAGGGCCAGCGCCTTCATTGGCCAATCCTGGACGTGTTCCGTGCCGCCTGCACCGAGCAAGGTATCGCGCCGATAGACGACTTTAATCGCGGCGACAACGCGGGCTCGAGCTATTTCATGGTTACCCAGCGCAGGGGCACCCGCATGAGCGCCGCCAGAGCTTTCCTGAAGCCGGCCCTTCACCGCCAGAACCTGCGCGTGCTCACACATACCCAGGCGCAAAGCGTAATCGTCGAGAGCGGCGAGGCCACAGGGGTACGCTTTCAGTGCCTGGGGCAGGACACCGTTGCCCGCGCGCGAGCGGAGGTCATTCTGGCCGCCGGCGCAATTGGCTCCCCACAATTGCTCGAGCTCTCGGGCCTCGGCGCCGGCGCACACCTGCAGAGTCACGGCATCCGCACGCTGCGCGATCTGCCCGGCGTCGGCGAGAACCTGCAGGATCACCTGCAACTGCGGCTGATCTATCGCATCCGCAATGCATTAACCCTCAACGAACTGGCGTCAACCTGGTTCGGCAAGGCGAGAATCGCATTTGACTACGCGCTGCGTCGTCGCGGCCCCATGAGCATGGCGCCGAGTCAGCTTGGCGCCTTCGTCAAATCGGACCCGTCGCAGGCCACCGCCAATCTTCAATACCACTGCCAACCCCTGTCCTTGGACCGGTTCGGCACGCCGCTTCATACCTATCCCGGCATGACCGCGAGCGTATGCAACCTGCGTCCAGAAAGCCGTGGATCGATTCATGTGGCGGCGCCTGCTGTCGACACCCATCCCGCCCTAAAGCTGAACTACCTGAGTGCGGCGAGAGATCAGCAGGTGGCCGTGGATGCCATACGCCTGACCCGCAGGATCATGGCCTCGGCAGCCTTGGCGCCGCATGGGCCGGAAGAAATGAAGCCGGGACCGGAACTACAGTCGGATGAGGACCTGGTGAAAGGCGCCGGGGCCATCGGCACGACCATCTTCCATCCGGTCGGCACCGCGAAAATGGGGCACGACCGCATGGCGGTGGTGGACGAACGTCTGCGGGTCCGTGGTGTCGGCCGGCTGCGGGTGATCGACGCCTCGATCATGCCGACGATTGTGTCTGGCAACACCAATGCGCCCACCCTGATGATCGCCGAAAAAGGTGCTGAGATGGTGATCGCGGACGGGCGCGCTTAAACGAGGCCAAAAAACCACGGCTCTGACACGAGTTTGCCAGACTCTGCCCGTTGTATGGGGTATGCAAACACTCCAGGACCAAACCAAACACGCGAAAGTCCTTCTCGGCGATACAGGCGAGTTGGAGCGCATCGCCGCCCTGGCGCTGGTCTATCCTGCGCAACACGATGGATGGGTGGTGCGCGCAGTGATTTCACTCACGAACTGTGAAGAAGTTACTGGCTTCCTCGGTCCCACGGCGCAGCAGCGCGCCATGGAATACGCCGGCGAAAAATATGCCGGTGTCCGAGTCTATGACGCGGCACTGACCTAGCTTACTTGCCGGGTTTTGAAGTGGGTACGAACTTCTGCACCCGCGAATCCTCAGACGTATAAAGATTGCCCTCGGAATCGAACTCCACCTGATGATTGAGGTGGAGTTGTCCGGCATAGGTGCCGAAATGGCCCATGGTGCCAAGCACCACGCCGTCGGCGCGTCGGGCGAACCGGATCTGAAAATTACCTGGATCGTTGATGGCCATGATGCTTTGGGTGCGGTCGGGCCAGAGCGCCACGTTGCCCACCGAGCCGGCCCCTAACGTTTCTTTGTCATAGATGAACTCAGTCACGTAGGTGCCGTCCTTCTTGAACACCTGAACCCGGTCATTCAAACGGTCGGACACATACACTAAGCCATCCCGCGCAATACGAATGCCGTGCACCAGCGCGAACTGCGTTGACGGCGGCGCCTTCGGATCATAAGCCGGGCGCGCGTCGTCGGTCGGCGGCTTGCCATAGGCGCCCCACAGGCGCTTGAATTTGCCGGTATCGGCGTCGAACACGATGACGCGGTGATGACCGTAGCCGTCGGCGATATAAACTTCGTTCGCCTGTTCATCGACCACGAAATTCGCCGCCCCCTGAAGCTGGCTGGGATCAAGATTGCCCTTCGACGGTCCGCGGCCGCCGATCTGCATGAGGAATTTGCCGGTGTTGGAGAACTTGAGGACCATTCCGTCCTGGGGTTCGCCGTTGCGCCCGACCCGTGTCTGGCTGCCGCCGAGCCAGACATTGCCTTTGTAATCCACATGGATGCCGTGTTCGAAGGACGGCCAGTCATAGCCCTCACCCGGACCACCCCAGGACTGAACAACGTTGCCGGCTTTGTCGATCTCAATAACGAAAGGTCCAGCCACGCAGCAACTGCCGCGCTTCGGACTCGCGGCGGCGCCCAGCACATTGCCGGTAAGCAGACGGGGGCTGTGGTAGATCCACACATGATCCCTGGCGTCGAGGAAGATGCCGCCGATGGAGGCCAGGGCCCATTCGTGGGGCAGCGGGAGCTTGGGCCAAGTCGTGTCGAGCTTAAACTGCGGGGCCGGACTATCAGCCGCTGGCGCCGCAAGCGGCGCAAGGCCCAATGCCAGTGCCGAAATCACCACCAAGCCGCGCAGCGAAGTTATCAACATGAAAAGTTCCCCGAATACAATTCCTAGCGGCGATGGTGGCTGCAAACCGGGAAGCGTTCCAGCCAGTTTTCCTAAACGGGGCACTGAGAAAAGTTCGCCGCGGCACCCGCGCGGCTTCCAGGGCGAACATCCCTACGGCTCACTACGTGCGAAATGAGCGGCGCGTACACGCAATGTAAAAAATCACGCGACGAATGTGTCCGCATAGGGGCCAGCTCTCCTCAATTGAGGTTGCATCGAGGCGGCGGCATGCAATTTTGATCCCTCCCCGTGCAAACTGGGTCCAGCAGCACCCTGACATTGCACATTTGAAGGTCGCGGGAGCCCTTCAGGTCGTTGGTGTCGGATTTCCTTACCAAAATCGCGCCAAAACCGATGAAAAAGAGTCGATTTAGCTCGCCCAGGCGCTGGCACGGTTATTGCGTATGAGAGGGGGAGGCTTCGCGGGAAGCCACATGAACAAGAAAGAAAACCTCACATGTTCTCAAATCTGAAGAAAATCACTGCCGCCGTTGTATTCAGCGCCGCAGCCCTCCTGATGTCGACCACTGCCGAAGCTGCGCCGATCGGGCAGACCTCCTTCGGCGTTGCCGGCGGCTTCCAGCTCGGCAGCGGCACGGACCTGGGCAACACCAACTCGATCATCATCACCAATGGCGGCGCGGTCACGGTCACCTCGGGTGACCCCTACGATCTCGACGCCCTGGTCAACTTTGGCGGCACCGGCGTTCTGAAGGACATCACCAGCCTCAGCCCCTTCACGCCGATTCTGAGCTACCTGACCCTGTCCACGGGCGTATCTCTCGACCTGCTGAGCCTGTCCATCAACGGCCGCTCGGGCGGCCCCCCGGGGTTCCTCAACCTCTCGGGCCTGGGCGTGTTGCACGCTCCGGGTTTCGACGCGACCCAGGGCCTGTTCAGCTGGACCGGCACCACCACCGACAACCTGACCTTCTCGTTCGCGGTACAGACGTCGGCTAACACCGTTCCCGAGCCGATCTCTCTTGGCCTGCTCGGCCTCGGTCTCGCCGGCATCGCCCTGCGCCGCCGCAATCGTTCCGGCGCTGCGTCCATCTAACTTGCTCCGTCGGATCTGAGGAACCGGCCTTCCGAAAGGAAGGCCGGTTTCCTTTTGCGTTCCGGAGTTAGAGGCGGGGCGCGCTCGTGCTGCGTGGCAGACAGGCATTCTTAAAAGCCTTGGCCAGGAACGCGAGAGCACTGGACTCAGCGCCGGCGGGACGGCCCACCATGACCCACACGCCGAGGCTCGCCGCCGCATATACAGCCGCACCGAACAGGCTGCGGACCACGGTACTGAGGAGCAGCGCAACGCCGCCCTCGGGCATCGGTATTTCCCGATCCAGCGCCGTCACCGCCGCCGCCATGATGAGCGTCGCCAGGAACGGCCGCCACGTGACCCGCGCGATGGCGCCGATACCAACACCGATGCTGCGGCGTAGGAAGGCGAAGGCAACAACGAAGGTCACGGCCGCGCTGAGAACCAGCGCCCAGGCCGCCCCGACCGCGCCCGCCATACTCGCTCCGACGATCAGCGCCGGTACCAGGACAATAGCTGATGGAATGTCGCGCCACGCCACCAGGTCGGGTCGGCCGAGGGCCAGAAACAACGCCTTAACATTGGCCGTCGGCATATCGAGGAAGCCATAGAGCGCCAGGATCTGGATGACCGGAATCGCCAGCAGCCATTCGGGACCCAGCGCGATGCGCACGATGGGGTCCGCCATCAGCGCGATGCCGGCAGTCACCGGCGCACTCAGCAGCATGATCATGCCGGTGGCGTCTAGGAACGACTTGGGCAGACGCGCCGGCTCGGCGGCAATCTTGGCGTATCCCGGGAACAGCGCCCGGGCGATGGGCCAAATCAATTCAGTGGTGGCCAGGGTCGATATCTCATGGGCGACGGAGAAGATGCCCACCGACGTGGTACCGGCGATCTTCCCCAGGATAATGCGGTCGACCCGGGCGTTGACCAGATTCACCAGGTTCACCACCAGCAGCCACTTCGAGAAGTGCAGGAATCCGGCGCTATCCTTGAGACGCAAGCGCGGTCGGAAGGGATGCATAGCGAAGCTCAAGGCCACCGTGGCGAGTTTGCCGGCGACAATCCCAGCGATAAGGGCGCGGTAGTCTCTGAATATCCAGGCGAGAGCAATGGTGACTGTGAAGGACAGCACCTTGCTCCACACCAACAGGCTGAATTCCTTGTCGAGGCGGAAATCCTTGCGGAAATCGACGATGCCGATGTTCTGGAAGCCGGCGATGAAGAAGGCGACGCCGAGCCATACCATCACCTGAAGCAGGCGGGGATCGCCGTAAAACTGGGCCAGCGGCCAAGCGGCGGCGGCCAACGCAGCGCCAATGACGGTGCCACGGAGGATGGACAGCGTCCACGCGGTGTCATAGCGCTCGCGCGCGGCGCCGCGTTCATTGATGAGGGCGAAATCGAAGCCCAGTTCCATCATCACATCGAGGCCGGTGCTGAACGCCGTGGCCAGAGCGACGATTCCAAAATCCGCGGGGGCCAGCAGCCGCACTAGGATCAGAGTGCTGGCGAGGCCGATAAGCCGCACGGCAAGGCGCTGCAGAATGACCCACACCGCCCCCTTCGCCATTTGCCCGCCAAGGCCGGATGGAACATCGTCTTGCGCCATAGCCTTAGCCGGCCGCCGCGAGCACCGGCATCGGAGCATCCCTAGGCGCCTCATACGGCCACAGCAGATGCCGCCGCTCGGGCGCAAGAAAATCGGCGGGCGCGCCGGCCATACCGCCGAGATCGCGGATGAAGTAGGAGCACACTGCTTCGAGGCGGCCCAGGAACGCGGCGAGGTCCTCCTGGTTCCTGACGTAAGGCGTATTGCCGGGCATCAGGGAGGGGCTGTGATAGTGCAGCACGAAAGTACGGTGACCGCGGCTGAGCATTGTCTTGATCAAGGTCTTCTGCTCGTCGGCTTCGACACCTTCCGGGGTCAGAGTGATGGTATTGAGGAGGCCGAGACGCGCGAGGACGCCGCGCAACCGGCGGCCCGCCGGTGTCCACGGCAGGCCCCGGCCGAGACCCGGTGCGAAAGCCCCGATGGGCCCCACCTGCCCGCGCGTCATGGGCACCGCCAGCACTGGATGGGTGGCGTAGTGATACGGCGTGGCGTCGGCGGGTTTGAAATCCGGGCCGCCGCCGGCGCGATAGTCTGCACCCGGCATGATGCTGAAGTCCACATCGATGCCGAGGCTTTCAAGGGCGGCCACGGTGTGTTGGCCGGCGCCGTAGCGGCCGGCTTTGAAAAACAGCGGCGCCACGCCGAATGATTCGATGATGGCGGCCTTGAGCACAGTGAGCTTGCGATGCTCCAGGCCCGGGTCAAGGTTGCAGCCAAAAGAGTGGCGCACGGACAGCGCCTCCTCGTACGGCGGCGTGGTCCAGGGATGAAGATGCGCGCCCACCACGCAGCGGCGCGCTGTGTGAAACGCCCGGATCGGCTCATAGCCCTCCGGCTGGGAAGCAGCCGCGTAGTCCATGAGATAGATCGGGCAAATGCCGTGAGTGGCGAAGATGTCCTGGGCCGGGCCCTGGAAACTCATTGCGCGCACGCCGGTCATGTCACGGCTGAACGGCGCGCCCCAATCGAACTCGGCTTCGGCGTCGATAGTGACGTAGAGGCGCGGCACCTCGTCCACCATCTTGGCCTGGGCAAGCCCAACGCCGCTGGGCAGCGTCACGGGCTTAC
>CANISR010000169.1 GCA_947470105.1 Fidelibacterota bacterium
ACCGGCTTCCTGCAGCACCTGGTCAATAACCTGCAGGCCGCCGTCACCACCGACATGACCACGGTCTGCGGCTTCGGGGTCATGCCGACCCTGCCGCTGACCATTGCCATGCGCCAGCCGGGACAGCTCTATTCCACCGCCCAAAGCGCGTCGCAGTCGTTCCTGCGCTTCACCAACACCGGCACTTCCGCCGGCACGGTGGCAGTGACGTTGCGCAACTTCACCACCGGCACCAAGATCGGCCAGTGGACCAGCCCCAGCATCGCTGCTGGGGCCGCGCCCCAATACGCCATCTCGGAGATCGAGAGCGGCATGGCTATCGCTTCGAAGCCGCAGTACTACACCGCCCAGATCGAGACCCAAATCACCGGCTCGGTGGCCCATGTGCTGTGGAAACCCATCGACGGCACACTCACCAATCTCTCGACCTGCGACGCCGGCGTGTCGGCCAACACCGATCAGGTGTCCAATGTCCATTCGACGCAAGTGAGCAGCAATTACCCCAGCACCGTCGCCGTCAGCAATACCGGCTCATCCGGGCGCACCTTCACCCTCGGGGTGTTCGACGCCCGTACCGGCGTACGCCTCGGCGGCTATACCACCACGGTCATCCCGGCCAACGGCCAGGCACTGGTGAGTGTGGCCCAGATCGAGTCCGGCGCCGGCGTCATCCCGACCTCGACCCAGCTCCACTATGTCATCAAGCTGGAGGCCGGCACCGGCTTCCTGCAGCATTTGGTCAACAACCAGATCGTCGGCGTCATCACCGACATGACCACGGTCTGCCAGTTGCCGACAAAGGTTGTCAGTTATGTCGACTGTTCGCCTTCGGCCACGCCCCGCTGCACGACCGCCGTGGGCGCCGCCACGGCTGGGCAATTGAAACAGGCCAGTTCCTGGGCCAACTACAGCATCGCCCTCACGGCCGGCACGGCGTACACCATCAACGCGAAGGGCGCGTCCACCAACAACGGCACCTTGGCGCAGCCCTATATCTTTGTGTATGGACCCAGCGGCGGCTCATCCCTGGCCGGCGGCGGCGGGGGCGGCACGGGCAACGACGCCCGCCTCACCTTCACGCCCACGTCCAGCGGCACCTACACCATCCAGGTGACGACCTATATCTTCGCCGACAACGCCGGCACGTTCACCCTCACGGTGCAGTAGACCCCGCCCATCGCAATGCCGTCTGCAGCAGCCCTGTTCGACGAGGCGACCCGCCACCATCAGGACGGCCGCCTGACGGAGGCGGAAGCGCTCTATCGCCAGGCCCTCGCCGCCCATCCCGCTCATACCGGTAGCCTGCATGGCCTGGGCCTGATCGCCCAGGCGACAGGCCATTTCGACGTCGCCGTGGCGCTGTTCAGCCACGTACTGGTATTGCTGCCCGACGCCGCCGAGAGCGTGCACGCGCTGGCCTACACCCTGCACGCCCAGGGAATACACGCAGACAGCGCTGCCGCTTACGCGCGCGCCCTTGCCCTCGATCCCGGCAATGCGCGCATCCACAACAATCTCGGAAATCTCGCCAAGGACCAGGGCGACTTCGCGCGGGCGCTGGACAGCTACACGCAGGCCATCGCCCTCGATCCCGGCTTTGCCTGGGCCCACTACAACCGCGCCGATCTGCATGACTTCACCGCCGGCGACGCCGCCCTCCAGGCGCTCGAACACTTGGCTGAGGCGAACCCGTCCCCGCAAGATGCCGTCTATCTCCATTTCGCGCTGGCCAAGGCTTACGGCGATCTCGGCGACACGGCGCGGGCCTTCGATCACTTGCTTCAGGGCAATGCCCTCAAGCGCGCGCAAATTGCTTACGACGAAGCCGCCACGCTGGCGGACCTCGCGCGCACAGCGACCCCCACTCAGATAGGCGCCTCTGACAGTGCCGCCGACCCCATCTTTATCGTCGGTATGCCGCGTTCCGGCACCACGTTGATAGAACAGATTCTGTCCGCCCACCCTGATGTCCACGGCGCTGGTGAGACCGCGGCCTTCGACCAAGCCATAGCCGCCACGGCACCCGGCGACCTCGGCGCCCTGGCAAGCACCTATCTTGCCCTGCTGCCCCAGGGTCATGGCAAAGCCCGTGTCATCGACAAGATGCCCGGCAACTTCCGCAACATCGGGTTGATCCACGCCGCCTTCCCCAAGGCCCGCATCATCCACGCCGTGCGCGAGCCGGTCGACACCTGCGTCGCCTGTTTCTCGAAACTGTTCAGCGAGGGTCAGGCATTTACCTACGACCTGGCAGAACTGGGCCGTTATTACACCGCCTATTCCCACGTGATGGACCATTGGCGTGGTGTCCTGCCGGCGGGTATGATGATCGACGTGGCCTATGAGGATGTGGTGCGCGACCTGGAAGGCCAGACACGGCGCATGCTCGATTTCTGCGGGCTGTCCTGGGACGCCCGCTGCCTCGCCTTCCATCAACACAGGCGAAGCGTCGAGACCGCAAGCGCCGTCCAGGTGCGCCGACCGCTGTACGCCACATCTGTCGGCCGCGCGGCAGCTTACGCGGGGCGCCTCGGCCCTTTGCTGCAGGCTCTCGGCCAGTCATGAAAAAAGGGGGGCATTGCTGCCCCCCTTCTCCGTATTGGCGCCGTCTTGGATCTTACGACGGACCCATGCTGAAGCGCACGCCGGCGCGGAACACACGACCAAGGCAATCATAGACCGCGGAGTTGCAGGCAATACCCGAATGGGCCGTGCCCGCCGGACCTTGGGCGGTGATCGCCGGATCCTTGTTGGTCAGGTTGCGGACGTTGAAGAACGCTTCGGCGCTGCCGCTCTCGTTCTTCATGAACTCATAGCGGAAGCTGGCGTCCCAATAGATCGCGCCCGGCTGGTAGTTGTCGTTCTGCGTGACGTTGGCGGTGGTCGACACCGGGCATCCGGACGTGCATTGGATGTTGGCGACGTTATAGACGCCGGCGTTGACGCCGCGGCCCGTCAGGCTGATGCGGACGGGGTCGCTGGCGTAGGTGGCCGAGAATGTATACTTCCACTTCCGCAAGCCCGCCCCGACGGTGTTGATGATACCGATGCCGGTGCCCGTGTCCTGCAACTGCTTCAGGTAGCGGGTGGCGAGGGCGCGGACCGAAATGGTGCCGCCCCAGTCGGAATTGATCACGTCCAGCGGCGTCGAATAGCTGGCCTCGAAGTCGACGCCGCGGTTGACCTGCTTGATGAAGTTGGTCGGCACGGTTCTGACCACCGAGAGCACGCCGTTCACGAACACCAATGAACTGCAGAACGCTGTTTCGCCGGCGAAGCAGCGGTCGGGCACTTCCTGGCGCCCGACGGTGCCGATCACGTCCTTGATGTTGATGTTGTAGTAATCGGCCGAGGTCGAGAAGCCGGGGAAGAACTGCGGCTGCAGCACGACGCCGAGGCCGGTGGTGTCGGCTTTTTCGGGCTTAAGGTTGGGGTTGCCCGAAGTTTCCGACTGGATGTTGGTGGGCACGCCGCCGCGGAACGGGTCGTTCACCAGGTTTCCGACGAAAATGCCCGAGGCGAACAGTTCCACGTTATGGGGTGCGCGGATATCACGCGACCGGGTGAAGCGGACGCGGATGTCGTCGATGGGCGCCCAGGTCAGGCCTGCTTTCCAGGTGGTGACGTAGCCCGAGGTCGAGTAGCTGGTGGCGCGCACCGCGCCGTTGAAGTCCAGCGACTTGGCCCACACCTTGTCGGCCGCCAGCGGGAACACGGTTTCGACGAAGCCTTCGGTCACATTGTAGCTGCCGATCGTGGGCTTCCCGTTGCCGATGAAGGAATCGTTGATGGAGTTCTCGAAGCTCTCGATCCCGCCCACCGCTTCCTTGCGGTGTTCGACGCCGAACGCCGTCGAGACCGGACCGGCCCAGGAGGAGAACGGCTCGCCGTTGACCGACGCGGCCATGACGTCCTGCTTGTTGCGCTCCAGCGCGTAGGACCAGCCGGCGATGTAGTTGGCCGCCGCAGCGCTGTTGACGCCCTGGCCGAACACGTTCCACGGCACGCAGCCGTTGGTGGGATTGGTCAGAGTCGAGCGGCAGACAATGGCGCCGTTGGCGTTGCGCACCGCGTCGATGGCCAGCACATACTTGGATTTCCAGCGGTCATAGAAGCTCTTGCGGATGCGCGCGGTGCCGGATTGGTAGTAGGCGTCCCACGACCATACCGTATCCAGCGCGTCGAACCGGCCGTTGCCGCCCACCACATAGCGCCGCACGGTGCGGCGCACGTCCTGGGTGATCTTGAAGGGCAGATCGTAGAAGTAGCTGCCGACGTTGAACTGGGTGATCTTGAGCGCGGTGATCTGGGCCGCGACGGACGACGGGATGAAGGCGTTGTCGGCCTTGATCACCATGTCGCCGGCGGCGAAATGGTTGCAGCAGATGCTGTCGCTGACGCCATTGGCATAGCCGAACTGCGCGAACACCTCGATGTTGTCGGTGATCTCGAAACTGCCGCGGACGAAGGCGTTCTGGCGGCCTTCGGTGGGGTCCAGATCGGCGCCGTCATAGGAGACGTCGTTGCCGGCCCATTCGCCACCCTGCATCCAGGGCGACTGGACCACGGAGCCATAGTTGAAATTGTACGGCACGCCGCCGGGCCCGAAGGCGATGCCCTTGAGGGCGTTGGCCGAACCGGCGACACCGGCCGGGTTCGCGGTGATAATGCCGCCCCGGGTCATGACGACCTGGGCCGCATGGTTCACCACCAAGCGCTGCGGCACACTGGTGGTCTGACCTGTTCCGGTGCCGTAGGCGGGGTTGTTGATGATCGCCCAACCTTCCTTGCCCCAGCCGCGGGGCACGCCGTGGATGCCGTCGACGCGGGCAATTTCGCCGCTGATGAGGAAATGACCGCGGCCGTTGGCGAAAGGCGTGCCGGCGGTGAGCGAGACGTTCCACTGGCGGTCGTCGCCGTAAGTGGTGACACCGCCCTGCACTTCACCCTTGATGCCGGTGAACTTGCGGTCGAGCACATAGTTGATCACCCCGGCGAGGGCGTCGGAGCCGTAGGCTGCCGAGGCGCCGCCCGTGACCACTTCGACGCGGGAGACGAGCTGCTGCGGGAAAGTGTTGACGTCCACCTGGCCGGTCTGCTGCGAACCGACGTTGCGCTGACCGTCGAGTAGGATGAGCGTGCGGGCGGTGCCGAGGTTGCGGGCCTGGGGCGTGTTCAAGCCGACGCCGCCGGCCGTCATGCTGGTGCGCGAGGACTGCGGCGTGTTGTTGCCGACCAGTGCCGGCAGCGTATTGACGAATTCGGAGATGTTGGCTGGCGCCGCGTCCTTGATCTGGTCGAGGCTCACCACCGACACCGGGGTTGGCGCCTCGTAGCCGTCGCGCACCACGCGCGTGCCGGTGACGACAATTTCTTCCACCGCCGGCGCCGCCGCGGTTTGGGCGGTCTGCGCCTGTGCCCCTGCAGACAGCGCGACCGCGCTGACCGTGGCGAGGATCGCTCCCCGGGATGAAAGGCGGATGGTGGATGTTTTGAAAAGCATGGAAGTCCCCTCGTTACTGAATTGCACCTCAACCCCTGAGGTGCGCTGGGTCTGCTCCTCCGCATTCCGAGCTGCAAGCGCCCCTCAGCACCCGCAGTCCGGGGAATTGGCTAGCCGCCTCGTCTTATCTGCGCTGTGTTAACCACCGCGACGTCCCTCGCCGGCGCCGTCGAAATACTCCACGATCAGCCGCGCCACATGGCCGAGCCGGTCGTCGGCGTCGGCGGCGAGGCCCTCGTAGCCGATGGTGTAGAACGCAATGATGATGGGCCCGGAGCGGGCGTAGATCATGCCGACGTCATTGGTGACGCCGCCGGTCTCGCCGGTCTTGTGGGCCACAGGCACCGACAGCCAGTGCGGGATCTTGCGGCTGCCGGACTGCTGCGCACGCATCATGCGCTTCAGCTCCTCGCAGGCTTCCTTGGAGGCGATGGTGCCCTTCTCGATGCCTTCGATCAGACGGCCCATATCGTTGGGCGTGACGACGCCGAGCCAGGTGGTCTCGTCCATGGCGCGCTTGCGCATCTCGTCGTTGATCTTCTTGTCCGCCACCTCTTTGCGCAGGCGGGCGATCTGGGCCTCGCGCGGCTTGGTGAAGGACTCCAGATTGGTCTGCATGGCGAAGACGTCTTCGGGCGTCAGCGACTTGTTCTTGGGATCCGCCAGGTCATAGGGCCGGCGAAAGTAATCGTTGGTAGTCATGTTGAGGTGCAGGCCGGTGAAGCCCTGCTCCGTGAGGAAGGCGTTCACCGCAGCCACGCCGCCCACCTTGGCGATCATCATGTCGGTGGCGGAATTGTCGCTGGTGATGATCATCTGCAGGATGATGTCGCGCCAGGTGGGGTTCAGGCCCACGTCGTGGAATTTGAAGATGCCCGACCCGCCGCGGAAATCGCTGGCCTTGATGGTGTAGCGGTCGTTGAGGTTGAGCTTCTTCTGGTCCTGGAGCCGGTAGGCCAGCACCGCTACGGCCATCTTTATGGTGCTGGCGCTGTCGAACTTCTGGGCGCCGTTCACATTGGCTTCGGTGCCGTTGCCCAGGTGATGAATGTAGATGCCGCCGGTGCCGGAGAAGCGCGACAACTCGGCCGTCAGCAGCTTGGTCAGCCCGGGGTCGGGAGTTGCGCTTTGCGCAAGAACTTGCCCGCTTAGCAACATGCAGGTGGCGGCAATAGACAGCAGATGCCTGTACATGATGGCCCCCGTTTTCCCGATCCGCACCCAGCCATTACGCGGGTGCGAGATCGCCATTACAGCATCATGACAGGTTGGGCGCGAGCTGATTCTGCAGGCTAACCATTCGAAATCATTCGCAGAACATCCGGTCGGCGAATGCGAGGCGGCGGTTCGCTACCGCTGCGCCGGGCGACATTTTCGATTCATTCCGCAGCGCACACAGGCAGAATGTTGCGGGACGAAGCCATTCGGCATGCGCGATATTCCGTGCAGGGCGCGGGGACTTCCGGGCGACGGCGACAGCGAGCATCACGCCGAGAGGCGCGACACCCGCTCTCGCCAGTGGAAGACTTGCCTTAAGAGCCGATTCTCCCGCCGCCGACTTTCCGGATCACGACGGTGGCGGCGCGCGGGCGGCCGGCGGGATCGAAGTCGGGCCAGTTGCTGACCACGCGCGGGTTCGCCGCCGTCGGCGCGCCGAACGCCGTGGTGGTTTCGCCCGGATGCTGGATGTTGATGAACATCGTCTGCTGGTCGGGTGTCATGGTGATGCCGGTGATCTCCGAGCCGCGCGGACCGGTCAGGAAGCGCTTGATCTCGTTGTTAGCCGGATCCGCCGCGAGCATCGCGTTGTTCTTGATGTTTGCGTAGTTGGTGCGGTTCTGGGAGCCGTTCGAGATGTCCGTCTGGATCCAGAACCGGCCGTCGCGGTCGATATAGAGGCCATCGGGCGAACCGAAGATATTCGAGGCGTTTAGCCGCACGGTGGGGTCAAAGGCGGGATCGCCGGCAAGAAGGAACACGCTCCAGCGCATGGTCGTCGCCGTATGGTCGCCGTTGGCGTGGTTGATCTCCAGGATGTGACCGTAGGTATTCGGAGCGCGGGGATTGGGGCTGTTCGGAGCGTCCCAACCCGAACCGTTGGTAAGCGTCACATACACATTCTGCGTAAGAGGGTGGACGGCGCACCACTCGGGGCGATCCATTTTGGTGGCGCCGACGGCGTCGGCTGCCTGGCGCGTCCTCAGCAGCACGTCGGCCTGGTCTGCCCAGCCATTGGCCGCCGTCAGCACGCCTTCCCCAAAGACCAGCGGCAGCCATCGTCCGGTGCCGCCCGCCTCGAATTTCGCCACATAGAGCACACCCTCGTCGAGAGGACTGCGCACACTCGCCGGCCGGAACAAC
>CANISR010000170.1 GCA_947470105.1 Fidelibacterota bacterium
GGTGGGCGCTCAAGTGACACTGCACTTCCCCATGAGCCTCGCAATTGAGGCCGAGAATTCTACACAGCCAGTCTATGCAGCCGCGCCCGCGGCAGTAGCCGGAGAATAACGCCATGTCCGTCAACTCCAACGCCCCGGAAATCCTCGTGGTCGATGACGAGGACGACATTCGCCTCCTCATCAGCGGCATCCTCCAGGACGAGGGCTACGCCACCCGCGAGGCCGCCACGGGCGAGGCCGCGCTGGAGCAGGTGAAGAACCGCGCGCCGGCCGCGGTGGTGCTGGATATCTGGCTGGAGAACAGCCGCTTCGACGGCCTGCAGGTGCTGTCCGCCATCAAGGCCATGCGCCCCGGTGTTCCCGTTGTGATGATCTCCGGCCACGGCACCATTGCCACGGCCGTTCAGGCGATCAAACAGGGCGCCTATGATTTCATCGAGAAGCCGTTCGAGGCCGACCGCCTGCTGGTGGTCCTCGGCCGCGCCATGGAAGCCGCGCGCCTCAAGCGCGAGAACCTGGAATTGCGCAGCCGCGCCGGCGCTCCGGAGATGCTCATCGGCTCATGCCCCGCCGTGAGCGCGCTTCGCCGCACCATCGAACGCGTCGGCCCCACAGGCTCCCGGGTCATGATCACCGGACCGGCTGGGTCGGGCAAGGAAGTGGTCGCCCGCCAGATCCATATGCATTCTACCCGCGCGCAGGGGCCGTTCGTAGTGGTCAACTGCGCCTCGCTGCATCCCGATCGCCTCAACGACGTACTGTTCGGCCAGGCCCGCACCGCCGGCGACGGCGACGGGCAAACCGGCCTGCTGGAGCGCGCCGACGGGGGCACTTTGCTGCTGGATGAAGTCGCCGACATGCCGCTGGCCACCCAGAGCGCCATCATCCGCATCCTTCAGGATCAAAGGCTGGAACGCATCAACGGCCATGGCCCGGTGGGGGTCGACGTGCGCGTGATCGCCACCACCAACCGCGACCTGCGCGAGGAGATCGCCCGTGGCTTGTTCCGCGAGGAGCTGTTCTACCGTTTGAACGTGGTGCCGGTGCCGGTGCCGCCCCTGTCGGACCGGCGCGAGGACATTCCCGAGCTCGCACGGCATCTTCTGGAACGCACGGCTGCGAGTGCGGGCCTGCCCAAGCGGGTGCTGGGCGAGGACGCCATCGCCGCCATGCAAGTCTACCCCTGGCCCGGCAACGTGCGGCAACTGCGCAATGTCATCGAACGCCTGTTGATCATGGCGCCCGGCGCCGTGGCCGACCCGATCCGTGCCGACATGCTGCCGGCGGATATCGCCAACGATGTGCCCCAGATGCTGAAACTTCAGTGCTCGGACGAAATCATGACCCTGCCGCTGCGCGACGCGCGCGAGATGTTCGAACGCGAATACCTCATGGCTCAAGTGGTGCGCTACGGCGGCAATATTTCCCGCACCGCCGATTTCGTCGGCATGGAACGCTCGGCCCTGCACCGCAAACTGAAGTCCTTGGGCGTCTCCACCGAAGTCCGCCACCGCCGCGACGTCCCCGAACCGCCGCCCGTGGCCGTACCGCAGGCCGGCGTCGCCCCGGTAAAACGACTGTCGTCGGTAAATTAGCGCTCCCTGTCGTCCCCGGGCTTGACCCGGGGACCCAGGGTAGGAAAGAAGAGAGGCTGTAAGATACGCTCCTGTTTCAAGGAACCGCGTCTCTCGCAGCCCACTGTGGTTACTGCCCTGGATCCTCGGCTCGGCCCAGGATGACATTTGGAGTTAGGGGATACAGATGTCTCACATTTCCTACGTCAATGGCCGCTACCTGCCGCATGCGGCGGCGAGTGTGCATATCGAGGACCGGGGCTTCCAGTTCGCCGACGGCGTCTATGAGGTGATCTGCTTCTGGAAGGGCAAGCCCATCGACTACAAGCCGCATATCGAACGCCTGCAGCGCTCGTTGTCGGAACTTCAGATCCGCGAACCCTTCAGCATGAAGGCCCTGACCGTCGTTGTGCGCGAAGTGGTGGCGCGCAATCGGCTGACCACCGGACATATCTATATGCAGGTCAATCGCGGCGTCGCCTCGCGCGCCCACTATTTCCCCAAGGCCAGCGTGAAGCCGAGCGTGATCGTAGTGACCAAGCCGGTGGCCGGCCCGTCCGAGGCCATGGCGGAGAAGGGGGCCAAGGTCGTCACCACCCCCGACATCCGCTGGGAGCGGGTGGACATCAAGTCGGTCAGCCTGCTGCCCAACTGCCTGGCCAAGGAGCTGTCCCACAAGGCCGGCGCCTATGAGACCTTCCTGACCTTGCCCGACGGCACGGTCACTGAGGCATCGGCGTCCAACGCCTGGATGGTGACGCCCGACAAGACCATCGTCACCCATCCTGCCGATGGATCGATCCTGTCCGGGATCACCCGGTCAACGATCCTCAAGCTCGCCCGCGGCGCCGGGTACAAGGTGGAGGAACGCCCCTTCACCCTCACCGAAGCCTTCGCCGCCAAAGAGGTGTTTGTCAGCGGCACCACTACCTTTGTGATGCCCATCGTCCAGGTGGACGACCGCGTGATCGCCAATGGCGCCCCCGGCACCGTCGCGCTGGACCTGCGGGCCCGCTACCGCGCCTATGTGGACGGCGTCGATGCCGCCACCGCCTGGGATATCTGATCACGCTGATGGGTCTGATCCGGCCAAAAGCGCTTCTGTTCGACTGGGACAACACCCTGGTGGACACCTGGCCGTGTATCGGCCGCGCCACCAACATTACCCGTGCGGCGTTTGGGCTTGAGCCCTGGACCACGGCCGAGATGCGCATCCATGTGGCCGGATCGTTGCGGGACACGTTTCCGAAGATCTACGGCGATCGCTGGGAAGAAGCGCGCGAAACCTATCTGAAGGCTTTCGCGGCGATTCATCTCGATATGCTGCAAGCGCTGGCCTCCGCCGAGCAGCTCTTGCGCGCCGCGCGCGCGACCGGCCTATATACCGGCGTGGTGAGCAATAAGACCGGAAGTTACCTGCGGGCCGAAGCCTCGCATCTCGGCTGGACCGACCTGTTCGGCCGCTTGGTGGGGGCCCAGGACGCGGCCAAGGACAAGCCGGACCCGGCGCCCATTCTCATGGCCCTCGACGGCAGCGGCATTTCGCCCGGGCCGGAAGTGTGGTTCATCGGCGATGCGCCCATCGATGCCGCCTGTGGACAAGCTGCCGGCTGCACCACCATTGGCGTGGGTCCGGAGCCGTGGACGCACCCTAAAGCCGACCACCATGTGGCGGATTGTGCGGCGCTGGCTGCGCTTCTCGAGGATTTCGGGGCGCGTTAACCCGCCCTTTATGGGGTGGGCTCGCAGCGAGAAGGCTTGTTGACCCATTTCGCCTAAAAATTCTAAAAAGTAGGGTCGGGTTGGCTGCGGTTTACTAGCAACCCGGACAAGAGCCCCCAGGGGAGCATTTTTTCGTGAAAATGCGACCACCTGAAAAACAACAAGAAGCCGCTGATGCACGCGGCACATAGAAGAGGCAGAGTTCCGATGACCGCAGAGAAAGCCCAGAACGTCCAGGACGTATTCTTAAACGCCATCCGGAAGAACAAAACCCCGGTTACGGTGTTTCTTGTAAACGGCGTGAAGCTGCAGGGTATCGTGACATGGTTCGACCAGTTCTCCATGTTGCTGCGCCGTGACGGCCACACCCAACTCGTTTACAAGCACGCGATCTCGACGGTGATGCCGTCGGCGCCCGTCCAGTTGTTCGAACCCAAGGAGGAGGGAGGCAAGGAAGAAGCCGCGCCGTAATTCGCGCTTTCGACCGCGTTCCCCCAAAATCAGCTTTTGCTAGAAACCGCCAAGGCCGCGACCGTCACCCTCGTCATTCATCCCCGGCTCAAAAGCCGTGGGCCGCGTGAGGACGAAGCGGACGAGCGCGCCCGTCTTGATGAAGCCCGCGGGCTCGCCGCCGCCATCAACCTTGATGTGCGGCACGCCGAAACCGTGACAATTGCCCGGCCCAACCCGGCGACATTGCTGGGCGAGGGCACGGTGGAGCGCATCGGCGGCCTAGTGAAGGAATTTGGCGCCGAACTTGTGGTTGTGGACGGGCATCTTTCCCCCGGCCAGCAGCGCGCTTTGGAAAAGGCCTGGTCCGCCAAGGTCATCGACCGTACCGGGTTGATCCTGGAAATCTTCGGCGCCCGCGCCCGCACCCGGGAAGGCCAGCTCCAGGTGGAGCTGGCGCATCTCAATTACCAGAAGAGCCGCCTGGTGCGGAGCTGGACCCACCTGGAGCGCCAGCGCGGCGGCTTCGGCTTCCTGGGCGGTCCCGGCGAAACCCAGATCGAAATCGACCGTCGCCTCATCGGCGAACGCATCACCCGGCTGAAGCGGGAGCTGGAGACCGTCACGCGCACCCGCGGCCTGCACCGGGAAGCACGCAAGCGCGTGCCTTACCCCATCGTCGCCCTGGTGGGCTACACCAACGCCGGCAAGTCGACGCTGTTCAACACGCTGACGGACGCCGAAGTCACGGCGCGGGACCAATTGTTCGCCACCCTGGACCCGACCATGCGGAGCCTGAAACTTCCGTCGGGGCGCAAAGCCATTCTCTCGGACACCGTGGGCTTCGTGTCCGACCTGCCGCACGAGCTGGTGGCCGCCTTCCGCGCCACACTGGAAGAGGTTCTGGAAGCCGACGTCATCATCCACGTACGCGATGTGGCTCACGATGAAACCGACGCCCAGAAGCGCGACGTGGAACAGGTGCTGACCCAGCTCGGCATTCAAACCGGTGAATCCGGAGAAGACAGCGGAGAGCCGGCCCGCCCCTTGATCGAAGCGCTCAACAAGATCGATATGCTCGATACCGACGCCCGCGAGGCGGTCAGCGCCGCAGCCGCGCGCGATCCGCGCGAAGTTGCGCTGTCGGCGCTCACAGGTGAGGGGACCGGCGACCTGCTCGATGCCATCGACCGGGAACTCAGCCGCCAGCGCCAGGCCCTCGACATCAACGTGCCCCTGGATGACGGCGAGACCATCGCCTGGCTCTACCGCCGTGGCGAGGTGTTGTCGCGTAAAGACGGCGAACAGGATGCTCGCCTGACGGTGCTGCTGGACCCCGCCGACACCGCGCGCCTTCAAAAGCGCGGCTTCGACATGCGCACCGGGAACAGGGCGGACTAGAATGGCCAGCAGCGCCGCCCTGGTCAGCTCCGTGTGCGCGGCGCTTGCCGATGTGGCCCGCGATATCATCCTCCCGCGCTTCAGACAGCTCGGCGAGAGCGACATCCGGACCAAAACCAGCGCCACCGATCTGGTGACGATCGCCGACGAGGAAAGCGAGCGTGCGCTTGGCCCACGGCTTATGGCGCTGCTGCCCGGATCGAAAGTGATCGGCGAGGAAGCCGCGGCCGCCGATCCCGGCGCGTTGCCGGGATTGTTGCGCCACGACCCGGTGTGGATTGTGGACCCCATCGACGGAACGTTGAATTTCGTCAACGGTAGCCAGGCCTTCGCGAGCGTCGTGGCGCTGGTGAGCGGCGGCGAGACGGTCTTGGGCTGGATTCACGATCCTCTGAGCCAACGCACTTTGTGGGCGGAGAAGGGCAAGGGCAGCTGGCGGCGTACGCCGAAAATTTTAGAGTCGCGCGCCTCCGGCACGACGGGCGACACCCGCATTCTTCTCCCGCCGGATATCAAGCGTCCGGATGTAGACCTCTCGACCTTGAACGCCGCGCTCTACAATCGGGAATTCGCCGGCGCCAAGGGCAAGTTCGCCCGCAATGCCCACCAGGGCAGCGCCGCTCATGACTACTGGGCCCTGGCCGAGGGACGGCTCCATGTATCGGGCTACAAAAACCTCAAACCCTGGGACCACGCCGCCGGCACGTTGATTCACACCGAGGCCGGCGGCTATCACCGCTTGCTGTCGGGGGAGGCCTACAATCCGGTGGTTGCCGGCCAAACCGGGTTGGTGTCGGCGCCCTCGCGGGATGTCTGGGAACGGGTGGTAGAAATGGCGCGCGCGGGAACGTGATGGCGAGGAGCGAGTCTGTGGCAAGCCGCCACAATTGCTGCCCAAGTGCCGCCGCAGTGGGTTGTTACATCTGGGTCGTGCGTAACCTAAAACCCCTTATCCAGGTGACCCAAATGTCCCCGAAATCGCGCGTTGCAGCCCTGTTGTCGATGTCGGCTTTTGCCTTCGCGGCGCTGCCCGCGGCGGCGCAGAGCGACATACAATGGGACCGTCCGGCGGCTCCCGCCTATGACCAATATCGTCCGGTTCCCGAAGCGCGCTATTTTTCGCCGCGCGAAGTGGAATCCCTGGTGGCGCCCATCGCCCTGTTCCAGGACACCCTGGTCGCACAGATTCTCATGGCCGCGACTTATCCCTATGACGTGGAAGACGCCGCCGACTGGGTGTCCGACCCGCGCAACAGCCGTCTTGTCGGCTACGCACTGGGCGACGCTCTCGACGACATGGACTGGGACCCGAGCGTGAAAGCGCTGACCGCGGCCCCCGACGTTCTGCGCATGATGGATGAGCGCCGCGACTGGACCCAGCGCCTGGGCCAGGCCTTCGCCGCCGACCAGGGCATGGTGATGGATGCCGTGCAGCACCTGCGCCGCCAGGCCCGCGCCGCCGGCCGCCTCTACAATGACCGCTATCGCCGCATCTATGACCGCGGCGGCGAGATCATCATTGAGCCGGTGTCGGCGTCGGAGATGTATTTCCAGTTCTATGACCCGCGCATAGCTTACGGAAACTGGGCTTACGACGACTTCCCGCCCTACTACTTTCCGGCTAGCTACTACCAGATCGTGCGCCCCATCTCGATCTACGCGCCACTGTGGGGTTGGAGCAGTTGGGACTGGCGCGCGCGCCGCCTGAATCTCGACGTGGGCCGCTGGCGTCAGCTCAACCACAACCGCCCCCATGTGATCGTCGGCAATACCTGGCGTCATGACGACAGCCGCAACCGCGGGCGCGATTTCCGCGGCAGAGGTGACCGCACCAACTTCGGCGGCAATTTCAATGGGCGCCCGGGCGGACGCGATAGTGGTCGCCTGAATAACGACCGCAATGATCGCCGTGACAATGACCGCCGCGACCGCACGCCGGGTACCTCTGCCAACGCGGCCCCGCCGAACGGCGGCTTCTATGGTCGTGGCCCGGGCCTCAACCAGTTCCGTGCTCAGGAACGGGAGCGGGACGGGCAACGTGAAGAACAGCGCAACCGTGGCAACCGTGGCCAGCGCGAAGAGGTCAACGCCACGCCGAACGCTATCCCTAACGTGACGCCGGCACAGCCCAGTGGCCGCCAATTCAACGGTGACCGATTTAACCGTGGCGGCGAGGGCCGGGGCGACGGCAATCGCGGACGCCGTCAGGAAGCTAACGTGAACCCCACCCCGCAGGCAGCGCCGCCGGCGATCGCGGCCCAACCCTCGCCGCAGCCTGATGCCAACCAGGGCCGCTTCGGCCGTGGGGGTGATCGGGGCGCACGTGGAGAAGGCGGTGGAGAAGGCCGTGGCTTCCAGCGTCGCCAGGAAACCAATGTGAATCCCGCCCCGCAAGCCGATCCGACGCCACGCTTCCGCGGCCCCGATCCGTCGGCCGCTGCGAATGCGGGCGGTGATGACGGCCGGCGCGGCCGCTTCGGCGGCGGTTCGCCCAATGTCAATCCGCCGGCGGCCGCGCCTCAACCCCAGCCGCAGCCCCAAGCCCAACCGCAGCAGCAGAAGGAGGGCGAGCCACGCCGCTTCCACGGCCGCGGCCGCGGTGACGACCCGGCCCGCTAGACTCGAATCCTGAAAATACAAA
>CANISR010000171.1 GCA_947470105.1 Fidelibacterota bacterium
GATTACATCATGTGCTGAATTCATAACCTATGCAGGGAGACGGATTTCGTCCGGATGGTGCCCGCCTATCTAAGTGATTTAAAAGGCGAGGTTTTTCCGGCAAAAGCTCTGTTACCAAAGCGACATTTTTGCCGCACGCTTTGGCATTCTGATGCGGGAAGGCATGCATTTATTTGAAAAACCGCGTCGGCCAATTATACCGGGGACCAACTCGGCGGTCTTAAAAGATTAACGCCGTAGGTATGCGCGACATCATGTTGATGTCCGTCTCCATAAATCATGTAAGGGGGAATGGATGATTTTCTCGAATAACTCTGCGAAGCAGCAAGCTCTGACCACTGTCAGCGCGACCGCGCTCCTGATGGCCTTTTCGGCCGGCGCAGCCCAGGCCCAGACCGCGGCGCCCCAGACGGCCCAGGCCGCCCCCGTGGAAGAAATCATCGTCACCGGCACGCGCGTCCAGCGCGATGGTTACGAAGCCCCCACCCCGTTGACCGTCGTCGGCATCGAACAGATCGAAGCTGCCGCCCCCACCAACATCGCCGAGTTCGTGCAGTCCATGCCGCAGATCGCGGGTTCCGCGACGCCGCAGACGTCGAACTCCTCCATCTCCTCCGGCACCGCCGGCCTCAACACCCTGAACCTGCGCAACCTCGGCTCGACCCGCACCCTGGTGCTGCTCGACGGCCAGCGCTCGGTCGGCTCGACGCTGGAGAACATCGTCGACGTCAACACCTTCCCGCAGGCGCTCATCAGCCGCGTCGACGTTGTCACCGGCGGCGCCTCGGCCGCCTACGGCTCCGATGCGCTCTCGGGCGTGGTCAACTTCGTGCTCGACAAGAAGTATCAGGGCGTGAAGGGCGAAGTCTCCGGCGGCGTCACCACCTACGGCGACGATCGTAGCTGGAAGGTCTCGATCAGCGCCGGTCATGGGTTCGCCAACGACCGCGGCCATTTCCTGCTCAGCGGTGAAATCATCGCCAAGGACGGCATCTTCGGCAACAACCGCGCCTGGAACGGCACCGGCACCTACACCATCGTCAACCCGGCCTACGGAACCACCGCCGGTTTGACGACGACGGTACCGCATTTCCTGGTCGTGTCCGGCGCGCAGCCCGACACCGCCACCCGCGGCGGCATCATCACTTCGACCGCGCTCAAAGGCATTGCCTTCGGCGCCGGCGGCACGCCCTATCAGTTCAACTATGGCGCGCTCACAAACGACCCGTGGACGGTCGGCGGCAACTGGCAGGCCAACCAGTTCAACAACGAAGGCACCCTCGATGGCGCCGAAAAGCGCCAGGGCGTGTTCACCCGTTTCGCCTATGACGTCACCGACAACGTGAACGTCTACCTCCAGGCATCGTGGAACAACGTCCGGGTGCAGCAGAACTCCGCGCCGGCCTATCAGCTCGGCAACCTGACCATCAAGTCCGACAACGCCTTCCTGCCGGCGGCCGTGGCCGCCCAGGCCGCCGCGCTCAAGATCACCCAGTTCGGCATGGGCAAGTTCCTGTCCGACCTGCCGACCCGCGGCACCGACAACGCACGCCGCGTGCAGCGTTATGTGGTCGGCGCCGAAGGCAAGATTGACGCCTTCGAAAGCACCTGGTCGTGGGACGCTTACTATCAGAAGGGCGTCACCCTGGCGTCCGAAACCCTGCCCAAGATCACCAACAACGCCGCCTTGGCGTTCGCGATCGACGCGGTCCGCAATGCCAACGGCACCATCGTCTGCCGCAGCGCCGTTGCCCAGGCCGCGGGCTGCGTGCCGCTCAACATCTTCGGCACCGGCGTCGCTTCTCAGGCTGCCATCAACTACGTGATCGGCACGCCGCACCGGAATGAGAAATTCCAGCAGGACGTGCAGGCCATCAGCGTCACCGGCGAGCCCTTCACCACCTGGGCCGGTCCTGTGTCGCTCGCGACCGGCATCGAACACCGCCGCGAAGCCGTTTCGGGCTACGTGGATCCGATCTACAACTCCGGCTGGAACGTGGGTAACTTCCTCGTCACCACCGGCGCCTACGAAGTGACGGAAGGCTTCATCGAAACCGTCGTTCCGCTCGCCAAGGATCAGGTGTGGGCCAAAGCGCTCGACATCAACGCCGCCGCGCGTTTCACCGGCTATTCGACCTCGGGCTTTGTCACCACCTGGAAAGTGGGCGCGAGCTGGAGCCTGATCGACGACATCCGCTTCCGTGCGACCCGTTCGCGTGACATCCGTGCGCCGAACCTGCAGGAACTGTTCGCCAACGGCGCCTCCAATACCAACACCGTGCAGGACCGCTTCAACAACAATGCCGTGACGTCTTACGTCGGCTTCACCGTCGGCAACCCGAACCTGGTTCCTGAAAAGGCGGACACCACCGGCCTCGGCGTCGTTGTTCAGCCGCAGTTCTTCCCGGGGTTCCAGGCGTCGTTCGACTACTACAACATCGAAATCGACGGCACGATCGACACCGTCAGCGCCCAGAACATCGTCGACCTGTGCTTCGCGGGCCGTCAGGAATACTGCTCGGCGCTCACCCGCGGCATCGGTTCGGGCGGCGCGTCGATCTTCTCGCGCATCCTGATCCAGCCGTTCAACTTCGTCGCCAAGACCAACCGCGGCTACGATATCGAAGCGAGCTACAATACCCGCCTCGACAACATCAACGACAGCTGGGCCGGCACCGTGGGCCTGCGCTTGCTGGCCACCCACTTCCTCAAGAACTACACCAACACCGGCCTCGTGCCGCCGACCGATACCGTCGGCAGCAACGGCGGCAACGGTCCGCCGAACTGGCGCTATAACTTCCAGTTCACCTACAGCAACGAACCGGTCTCGTTCAGCCTGACCGGCCGTGGCTTCAGCGGCGGCAACACCAATAACAGCTACATCCAGTGCACCTCCGGGTGCCCGGCGGCCACGTCGTTCAACGAAACCATCAACATCAACACGATGGCCGGCGCGCTGTATTGGGATGCCAACATCTCCTACAAGATCCCGGTGGGCGATATGGGCGAAACCCAGCTCTTCCTCACGGTCCGCAACCTGACCAACAAGGATCCGGAAATCTTCGCGCAGGGCCCCGCCGGTACGGGCTTCCTGACCCAGGCCACCAATCCGGGCCTGTACGACCAGCTCGGCCGTGTGTTCCGCGCCGGCGTCCGGTTCAAGATGTAAGCCAAAATCAGCACTTAAGAGCGGAAGAGGGGGCCTCAGGGCCCCCTCTTTTTTTTGGCCTTTTATTTTGCGATAGGCCCGCTCGAATGCGGAAAATGCATCCAACCGGTGATGATGTATTTCCGCCCCGTCTTCACCACCATGCCGGCATGAACGTGCGTCCACTCGGCGGGCCAGATCAGAGTCTTGCCGCGTTGGGGGCGAACCGTAAGATCGTAATGAGGGAAGGTGGTCTCGCCGCCATCTTCCACGTCGTTGAGATAGGTCATCCACGCCAGCACCCGGTGTATGAAACCGAAGGACATGCGTTCGGCATGGATGTGTTGGAAATGTCCGCCCGGCTCATAGCGTTGGAGGGTGAACGGGCCCACATCTACCTGCTTCAGCATCGCGCCGAAGTGCGGCCATTGTACGCCGTAGTCGCCGATACAGGCTTCCAGGTGGCGGAGATGGGCTTTAACGGCTGCGAACTCGGGCTTGTCCAAGTCCTTGGGTAACACGGTGAGATCGGTAGAGTGCTTGACGGTGGTATCCAACCCGCGGGCGCTGCGCCCGGCGGCATGGTCGAGCTCACGTCTTTCAAAAAAGTCGATGAGCTGGTCGCAGTCCTCCGGCCGGTCCATGCGCCAGGCGCCGATGAAGGTCGGGCCTGTCGGCGCTGCAATATCGACCCGCGCGGGCGCGGGGCCCGAGGGTGTTACCGACAAGTGGGCGATACCGGCCGACGCAGCGATGGCGGCGAGGCCTTCGCCATGGCGTCCGGCAGCGTTGAGCGCGAGACCCAGGTTGTAGCCGGCCTCCCGGTCGTCAGGCTTGAGCTCGAGGGCGCGGCTGTAGACGGCAATGGCATCTGTGGTCCGCCCGAGATCGCGCAGGGTATTGGCCAGAACCACCGCGGTTTCTCCCGACGTCGGGTTCAACGCCATGGCGCGCTCCAGGCTCGGAAGAGACTCTGCAAAGTGTCCCTGGTGGCGCAAGGCGCGCCCGAGGTTGAGGTGAGCCTCGGCCATGGCGGGATGAATCTCCACGGCACGACGGAAACTGGCCGCGGCCTCGCTCGCCCGCGCCAGATCGAGCAGGACGGCGCCCAGGTTGTTATGCACGACGGCCTGATCGGCCCCCGCGGCGAGAGCTTGCCGGTATCTGGCGGCGGCTTCGTCGCGGGCGCCCAACTCGCGCAGGGCGTTGCCGAGGGAGACGGCCGCCGCCGCGTTGGTGGGCTTGAGATCCAACGCGGTTCGCAGGGGCGCCTCTGCAGCGGCGAAATCCCGCCGCTGACAGAGCGTCAGCCCCAGATTGGCATAAGGCTCGTCCCAATCAGGCTTGAGGGCGATGGCCTTCTGGAAATGCGTATCCGCACTGCTCTTGCCGCCGCTCGCCTGGATCACGCCGAGGATATTATGGGCGGCCACGGCCGCGGGGTGCGCCGCGGCCAACGCAAACGCCGCGGCTTCAGCCTCTGCCAGACGGCCGGCTCCGAAAAGCGCGAGAACGTCGTTAAAACCCCGATCGAAGGGCTGGAGCATCGGTGTCCTTTCTTGAACCTATCCAGGAAGAGCATCGATGCGCCTTCCTGTCGTGAGAATAGAGTTAGATGGGCCTTAGGATCATCCCCATATTAGAGCGGCAGGCCTGGGGTGACCGCGCCGCGCCGACGACTGAATTCCCTCCTTACGCGGCAATGGTGCGCACGGCCGCGCGTGACCGCGGGGCTAGTGTGCACTGCGGTATAGTCTCCGCGCTTGCCACTAGTTGTCGTACTACCTAAATTCACAACAGCTCGCAGCGAGCAGGGAGAGTCTTCTAAGAATCAGCACGCGTCATTTTTTCAATTCGGGGGGGATTGTTATGACTATCGTAGATTCGCGCGCGGTCGCGCGCACATCGGCTCGCGGTCGTTTCACGAAGTCCAGCGCACTCGGCACCGTCAGCGCCACCGCGCTTGTTCTGTCCGGCCTGCTTGCGGGAGGGCAGACGGCCTGGGGCGCGGAAGCGGCCCCCGCCCAGACGGCGCAAGCGCCGGTCCTTGAAGAAATCACCGTCACCGCCACGCGCATCGTCCGCGACGGCTATGAAGCGCCGACGCCGACTACGGTCATCGGCGTCGAGCAAATCGAACAGGCGGCGCAAACCAATATCGCCGACTACGTCAATCAGCTTCCGGCACTGGCGGGGAGCGCATCGGTGCGCACCGGCAACGGCGGCTCCTCCGGCGGCACCGGCGGCATCAGCTCTTCGAATCTGCGCAACCTGGGTTCTTTCCGTACCCTGGTGCTGCTGGACGGTCATCGCGTGGTCGGCGCTTCGTTCAGTCTTGCGCCCGACATCGGCGAATTCCCGCAAGCCCTCATCAGTCGCGTCGATGTGGTCACCGGCGGCGCGTCCGCGGCCTGGGGTTCCGACGCCGTGGCCGGCGTCGTCAACTTTGTGCTGGATAAAACCTACGTCGGATTCAAAGGCGAAGTGTCGGGCGCCGTCACCACCTACGGCGACGATCGCCAGGCGAAGGTCACGCTCACCAGCGGGTCAACTTTCGGCGGCGAGCGCGGTCATCTGCTGATCAGCGGCGAACACGCCCAGAGCGATGGCGTCGGCCTCGCCACCGCCCGGCCATGGTACAAAGGCTGGAAGCTTATCCCGTACTCCATCGCCGCGACGCCGGCGGGCACGCCCCAGTACCGCGTGCTGCCCAATGTCGGCACCGACAACAATGCGCCGGGCGGTATCGTCACGAACGGTCCATTAAAGGGCCTGATTTTCGGGCCCGGCGGTTCGGTGGCGCAGTATAACACCGGCGTCCTTGATGTGACGCCGTTCAACTCCGGCGGCGACTGGCAGATGACCGACGTGGGCTTCGTCTCCAACGTCGAGGACAGCTACCGCAAGGACAACCTCTTCCTTCGCTCCAGCTTCGACGTCACGGACAACGTGAACCTCTGGATCGAAGGCATGTACGGCGACATCCACAGCCGTTACAACTGCTGCGCCCAGTATAATCGTACGTTCACGATCCAGGCGGATAACGCCTTCCTGCCGGCGTCAGTGGCCGCGGCCATGGTGGCCAACAAGCTGGCGACCCTCACCGTCGGCAATACCCTGGGCGACATCGGCTACGTGATCCCCGACAACCGCCGTACGATGAAACGCCTGGCGGTCGGGGCCAACGGCAAAGCTGATGCTTTTGACACCGGCTGGAACTGGAACGTCTACGCCACCCGCGGCGTGAACTACATTTCCAACAAGAACTTCAATCAATCCATCACACTCAACATTAACCGCGCGGTGGATGCGGTGCGCAATCCCGCCACCGGCGCCATCGTCTGCCGTTCGACCCTCACCGTTCCGACCAACGGCTGCGTGCCGTACAACGTATTCGGCAAGGGTGTGAACAGCCAGGCGGCCATCAACTGGAGCGGAAACGGCCAGCCTGAACTGCACGTCAAGCAGACCCAGGACGTCATCTCCGGCGGGTTCAATGGTGAGCCGTTCTCAAATTGGGCCGGTGCGATCTCCGTCGCCGGCGGCGTCGAATACCGCAAGGAAGCGGCGGTGGCCAAGAACGAAGGCCCCATCTCCGACGCCAACGGCTATTTCTCCGGTAACTTCCACCCCACCCAAGGTAGTTACAGCGTGGTGGAAGGGTTCCTTGAAACCGTGGTCCCGCTCGCCAAAGATACGGTGTGGGCGAAGTCCCTGGACCTCAACGGCGCGGTCCGCGCCACCGATTACAGCCTCGCGGGCTATGTCACCACCTGGAAGATTGGGGCCACCTACAACCCCATCGACGACCTGCGCTTCCGCGCCACTAAATCCCGCGACATCCGCGCGCCCAACCTGTCCGACCTGTTCCTGGCCGGCCAGACCAACTCGCAAACCGTGGTCGACGACTTTGCGCCCAACGCCGGGCGAACCTTCGCCGTCTTCCGCCGCTCCTTCGGCAACGTCAACCTCAAGCCGGAAATCGCCGACACCACCGGTCTCGGCGCCGTGGTGACTCCGACGTTCTTCCCCGGCTTCCAGGCCTCATTCGACTACTACAACATCAATATCTCGGGGGCCATCGCGACGCCCAACAACCAGGTCATCATGGACTTCTGTTTCCAGGGTGTGACCGCGCTTTGCCAGTACATCACCCGCGACGCCAGCGGGATCCCGACCTTTATCGACGGCATCCCCATCAACATCGCCTCACAGACGGCCAAGGGCTTCGACCTGGAAGCGAGCTATCGGGTGGGGCTGGAGACCATCTCCGACAGCATGGGGGGCAACCTGACGCTGCGCGCCCTCGGCACCCACATCATTTCCAACGTCACCAACCAGTTCAACATCATCCATGAGAACGCCGGCGAAAACACCGGCTCCAATATCAGGTGGCGGTGGCTGGTCAGCGCCAACTACGATCTCGATAAGATTGCCGTCAATCTGGCGCTGCGCACGATCAGCTCCGGGGTGCGTAACACCGACTACATCGAATGCAACTCGGGTTGCCCGACGCCGACGACTCTGCATCCCACCATCAACGACAACACCATCGACGGCGCCAAGTACTGGGACTTCGGGATCACCTACCGCGTGAAGAACCAGCAGGA
>CANISR010000172.1 GCA_947470105.1 Fidelibacterota bacterium
ACCAGCGATGGCAACTTCTATATCGGCGTCATGAAACCCGATGGTTCGGGCGAGCGGCTGCTCGCCCAGGGCTTTTTGGTCGAGGGACCGACCTGGGCGCCCAACGGCCGGGTGCTGATGTATTTCGCCCAGTCACCCAACGGCGGCCGGGTGCGCCTCTACTCAATCGATTTAACCGGTTACAATCAAAGGGAAATTCTGACCCCGGGCGACGCTTCCGACCCGGCCTGGTCGCCTCTCATTCCTTAAAGGCGCCCCCGCAGCGGGGGTAAAAACGGACTGCTAGGCCCCACGTGCATATGTGGCATGCGGGCAACCGGGGTCCAAAATGTCTTATTTTTGATGGACGTAACAGCATTTCGCCGTTGCGAAGGTATTGCTTATTACGCGTTTGCTGGTAAAAGATGGACCGACTGGGCGTGGGTCCCATAGTGAATTGTCAATAACTCGCTCCAACAAAGCTACACCATCAAAAATCTAGGAAACCTAGGGGAAGAAGAATGAAGCTCCGATTTCTAACTGCGGTCGCAGTCGCTGTGATGCTCGCCGCTTGCAGCACACCCAAAAAACAGGAAGCCGCCGCCGTTGCCGCCGCTCCCCCGCCGGCCGCCGCTCCCGCTGCTCCGCGCGGTCCCGCTCCGGACTCGATCGAGTACTTCAACACCGTCGTGGGCAACCTGGTCCACTTCGAGTTCGACAAGTACGACGTCACCGCCGCCGACCAGGCGATCCTCCGCGGTCAGGCCACGTGGCTGAACCAGTATCCCGCCCGTACCGTGACCATTGAAGGTCACTGCGATGAGCGCGGTACCCGCGAATACAACCTTGGTCTCGGCGATCGCCGCGCCAATGCCGTGAAGGCCTATCTCGTGTCGCTGGGCGTCAATGCCAGCCGCGTGAAGACCATCTCTTACGGCAAAGAGCGTCCGACCTGCGTTGCTTCGGCTGAAGATTGCTGGGGCAAGAACCGCCGCGGCATCTCGACCGTTCAATAAGACTCAGACGTAATCGTCTGTACGGATACTGCGCCGGCTCAATGCCGGCGCAGTTTTTTTATGGGTAAAGGCTTTCACCAGCCTGTACTTTGAGGCCGCTGCCATATTGTCGCCCCGTTGGCGGTTTATTGCAGTCGGGCCGAACTCCAACGCACGCGGTTTAAACATGATCGCACTCAAGACCTTTTCCCGTGCCCTCGTTGTCGCTGTCGTGGGCGTGTCAGTTTCCACCGGCGCGGCTTACGCGCAGAGCAACGTCGGCGATCGTCTGTCGCGCCTTGAGCAGCAAGTGCAGCGGCTGCAGGGCCCCACAGGGGCGCCTGGCGCCGCCGTTTCGCCCACGGATATCGAAGGCCGCCTGCTGGCCATGGAGCGCGCCATCGAGCTCCTGACGGGGCAGGTGGAGGAGGCGCGGTTCCGCGCCGAGCGCACCGCCGAGCAACTCAATGTTCTGAACGAAGACATCAATCTCCGGGTCGCCACCCTTGAGCAGTCCATCGGGGCTGCGCCTGGCGCTGTGGCTGCGCCCGCGCCCAGCGCTGCCTTGCCGGCGGCTCCGGCGCCCCGGGCGGCGGTACCCGCCGGACCTGCGTCCCAACGCTTCTCCGCCGACGCGCCCGCGTCCCAGCCCATGAACGGGCCGCGTCCCACCACATTTGGTGACGCTCCGTCCGCCACCCCTTCGGCTATCGCTTCATCTGCGCCTGCGTCGCCTAGCGCCGGCGATCCCGCGGTAGACGCCAAGGGCGGCTTCGTGGTCCGTACCGACGCAAGCGGCAAACCGCTGCCGGCCGATCCCAATGCGCCGGCGCCGGTGCAACAGGCCAGCGCACCGCCGGCGGCGGCGCCTGTGCCGCGCGCTTCGCCCGCAGCACCCTCGGTCAGCGGACAGCAATTGGCGTCGCTGCCGGTCACCGACGTGAAGCTGCCCGACGGGCCCGCCAAAGTGCAGTACGACTACGCCTTCGATTTCTTGAAGCGTAACGATTACGCCCGCGGCGAAACCGCCTTGCGTGAATTCCTCAAGCGCAATCCCAAGGACCAGCTTGCTGGCAACGCTCAATACTGGCTGGGCGAGACGTTCTACGTGCGCGGCAATTTCCAGCAGGCGGCGGTGGAATTCATGGCCGGCTACCAGACCTTCCCCAAGAACGCCAAGGGGCCGGACAACCTGCTCAAGCTTGGCCTGTCCTTGGAAAAGCTCAATCAGAACGACGGCGCTTGCAAGGCCCTCGGCCTCATCGCCAAGGAATATCCCGCGGCGCCCGATCAGGTCCGCAACGCCACCAAGACCGAGCGCACCAAACTCAAGTGCAAGTGACGCTTGAGCCTCGGGACTAGCGCCACACTTCAGGACAATACGCTGGGCGAAGAAGCCTTCGCCCGGGTCATGGCGCCGTTCGGTATCGCGCGGGGCGCACGCATCGCCGTGGCCGTCTCCGGCGGCGCCGACAGCATGGCGCTGACACGGCTGCTGGCGGCCTGGGCCGGCGCCCGCGGCGTCGATCTCGCCGCCGTCACAGTCGATCACCGCCTGCGCGCAGAAGCCGCCGCCGAGGCTGTCCAAGTTGCCGGTTGGCTCGCGCCCCTGGGCATCGTCCACACTACATTGGCTTGGGAGCAGGGGCCGCAAGAACCCAAAAATCGCAGCATGCAGAAGGCCGCCCGTGACGCCCGTTACGGCCTGATGGCCGCCTGGTGCGTGGGTGGGGGCCGCAGTCATCTTTTCCTCGCCCATCACGCCGACGACCAAGTGGAAACATTCCTGATCCGCTTGACCCGGGGCAGCGGCGTCAGCGGGCTCGCCGCCATGATGCCGGCCACGGCGCTTGGGACCGCAGGAGGCAGCGTGATCCTCGCCCGGCCGCTGCTGGGCTTCGCAAAAGCGGACTTACTGGCTGTCTGCCGGACCCTGAACCAGCCTTGGATTGAAGACCCCTCCAATACCAACATGTCCTCGACCCGGGTGCGCTTTCGCCAGGCCGCGCGGCTGCTCGAGGAAGAGGGTCTGACCCGGGGCCGCCTCCTGGAAACCGTGGGCCATATGCAGCGTGCGCGCGCTGCCCTTGACCAAGCTGCAAGCCAATTGATGCGCACCGCCACCGCCTGGGATGAGTACGGCGCCGTGCGCCTGAGTCTGTCGGCCTGGTGTGCTGCGCCCGACGAAATCGCGCTGCGCGCCCTGTCGCGTCTGCTTACGTGCGCGGGCGGCCAAGTCTATGGACCGCGTTTCGAATCATTGACGCGCATTGCCCGCGCCCTGCGCAGCGGTCCATGGCGTGATGCGACGCTGCATGGCTGCGTCATCGTACGAGAGCCTGACTGCATCCTCATTCACCGGGAAGCCGCGCCGATCGATCATGTCGTTTCAGCGAAGGCCGGCGAGACGATCGTGTGGGACGGCCGGTTTCGAATCAAGCTGCCCGTAAATATGCCCTACGGGCCTTGGCGAATCGCGTCCTGGACTCCTGAGGATTCGCTCGCCCCGCTACAGGACGTGGCCCACCGCCTGCGCACAACTTTGCCGGCGGTGTACGATTCTTTCGGCATGGCGGCGCTCCCGCATGCCGGCGCGGTGCGTGACGACCTTGCCGCGGCGGGCGTGGAACCGCTGGATGTTGCGTGTATTCCAGCGTTAAACACGCTCCTTGGCGTGCCGCCAGCGGAAGATCCCGCCTGCGCGTGACCTGATGCCGAATTGTTACAGTGGTGACACTCAAACCGGCGTCTGGCCCACAAACGTTGCTTGCACCAGACCTTTGGCGCACTATTTAACGTTATAGGGCGAAACGAAGCGCGTCATTTCGCCTGCGTCATAAACCCACTAAGCGCGAGTAGGGGATAGATTTGAATATCAGCCGCAACTTGATGCTCTGGGCCATCATCCTGGTTTGCGTGGTGGCGCTGTTCAACCTGTTCCAGAGCGCCAGCCCGCGCAGCGCCAGCCGCGAGATCTATTTCTCCGACTTCATGGCCGCCGTCGAGCGCACCGAAGTCCAGGAGGTCACGATCCAGGGCAACAACATCAACGGGACCTTTAAGTCGGGCGGCGACTTCCGCACCTACTCACCGGAAGACGCTTCGGTGGTGCCGACGCTGCGCGAACACAACGTTACGATCAAAGTGGTGCCCAAGACCGAAGGCGAAGTCTCCTTCTGGAGCATCATCATTTCCTGGTTCCCGATGCTGCTGCTGATCGGCGTATGGATATTCTTCATGCGCCAGATGCAGTCCGGCGGCGGCAAGGCCATGGGCTTCGGTAAGTCCCGCGCCAAGCTGCTCACGGAAAAGCAGGGCCGGGTGACGTTTGAGGACGTGGCCGGCGTCGATGAAGCCAAACAGGAACTGGAAGAAATAGTCGAATTCCTGCGCGACCCCCAGAAGTTCCAGCGCCTGGGCGGCAAGATTCCCAAGGGTGTGCTGCTGGTCGGTCCTCCGGGCACCGGTAAGACGCTGCTGGCGCGTTCCATCGCCGGCGAGGCCAATGTGCCGTTCTTCACCATTTCGGGCTCCGACTTCGTCGAGATGTTCGTCGGCGTCGGCGCCAGTCGTGTGCGTGACATGTTTGAACAGGGCAAGAAGAATGCGCCCTGCATTATATTCATCGACGAAATCGACGCCGTCGGCCGCCATCGCGGCGCCGGCCTCGGCGGTGGCAACGATGAACGCGAACAGACCCTCAACCAGTTGCTGGTGGAGATGGACGGCTTCGAAGCCAACGAAGGCGTGATTCTGATTGCCGCCACCAATCGTCCGGACGTGCTCGATCCCGCGCTTCTGCGCCCGGGGCGTTTCGACCGCCAGGTGGTGGTGCCGAACCCGGACATCCTCGGCCGCGAGCGCATTCTCGGCGTTCACAGCAAGAAGACTCCTCTGTCCTCCGACGTGGACCTGAAGGTTATTGCCCGCGGCACCCCCGGGTTCTCGGGCGCGGATCTCGCAAATCTGATCAACGAAGCCGCCTTGCTGGCTGCGCGTAAAGCCAAGCGCGTGGTGGGCATGCTCGAACTGGAAGAGGCCAAGGATAAAGTGATGATGGGCGCCGAGCGCCGGTCCATGGTCATGAACGAGGACGAGAAGAAGCTGACCGCCTACCACGAAGGCGGCCACGCGCTGGTGATGCTGCATGTGCCGAACCATGAGCCGCTGCACAAGGTCACGATCATCCCACGCGGACGGGCACTGGGCGTCACCATGTGGCTGCCGGAACGCGACAAGTACTCCATGTCGAAAGTTGAGCTGCAGGCGCAGATCGCCAGCCTGTTCGGCGGCCGCGTCGCCGAGGAGCTCACGTTCGGGCCGGAGAAGGTCACGACCGGAGCTTCGGATGATATTCGCCGCGCCACCGATATCGCCCGGCGCATGGTCACTGAGTACGGCTTCTCCGATAAACTCGGACCGCTGCGCTACACCGATAACCAGGGCGAGGTGTTCCTCGGCCATTCGGTGACGCAGCAGAAGAACGTCTCCGACGCCACCGCCCGAGTCATCGACGAGGAAGTCCGCAGTTTTGTGGAAGCGGGCGAAGCCACCGCGCGCAAGATCCTCGAGGACCACAGTGATCAGCTCGAAATCATCGCCCAGGGGCTGCTTGAGCACGAGACCCTGAGCCGCGACGAGATCGAGGCGCTGCTGCGCGGTGAGAAGATCGACAAGAGTGAAAGGGCCCCGCCCAAGCCGCGGGATCCGGGCCGGCGCTCTTCGGTGCCGTCGTCCGGCAGCCCGGGTCGGCAAACGCCGCCCTTCGGGCAAGAACCAACACCCCAACCGGGGGCTTAAGAAAAGGCGGTCCTTCGGGGCCGCCTTTTGCTTTAGAGCTTCAGCTTCATGCCGGCGTGGGTGTGTTGGAACCCCAGTGAAACATAGAACCGCTGCGCCTCGGTGCGTACGGCATTGGTGGTGAGCTGGACCACGCCGCAGCCGCGGCTGCGGCATTCGTCGATGGCCCACCGGAACAGTGTATGGCCCAGGCCGCGGCCCCGCAGGTCGCTGGCGATACGTACGCTCTCGATCTGGCCGCGCCACATGCCCTTGAAGGACAAACCCGGCAGGAACGTGAGCTGCAGGCAACCGATGACGCGGCCGCCTGCTTCCATCACCACGACGCGGTTGTTGGGGTCCTGTTCGATGGCAGCGAAGGCGTTTTCGTAACCCGGATCAAGGGTGGCCGTGAGGGTGTCACGGGTGGCGCCCAGGGCGTCATCCACCAACAAGCCAATAATCGCAGGCAAGTCGGCCGCCGTGGCCGTGCGGATGATGTGTTCCATTGTCCCTCCCTGGCGCGGCAATGATATCATCCACCTAACCTGCTGATGAGGAAGATCGGTGACACAGACCTACGTTACACCGCGTGGAATATTGAGAGGAGTGGCGGCGAGGGCCGCCCTGGCTCGCGGCCAAGCTTGGCCCATGCCCTGCGGCCAAGCCTTCACCGCTGCCATTGTCTCCCGGCGTGAGGGCGCAGTGGTGAGCCAGACTTTGGTGACCCGCGGGGCCTATGACGCCGGAAAGCCAGACGCGGACATGGACCGGGAACTCGCCGGGATCGCTGTCCCGCGGAGGCAGTTCGCCGGCCAGACCCTCGGCAAGCCCATGCTCATGGGTGTCCTCAACGTCACGCCCGATAGCTTTTCCGACGGTGGGCGGTTCGCCGATATCAATGCCGCGATCACCCACGGCCGGGCCATGGCCGCGGCCGGCGCGGTGCTGATCGACGTGGGCGGTGAGTCCACGCGCCCCGGGGCTGTAGCGGTGGATGCGGCCGAGGAAGTCATGCGCACCGCCGGCGTGGTGAAGGCGCTGACCGGCGACGGCATCGCCGTGTCCATCGACACCCGCCACGCGTCTGTCATGGCGGCTGGCGTAAGTGCCGGCGCCCGGGTCATCAACGACATCACCGCCCTCTCGGACCCGGCGGCGCTTGCTGTGGCGGCGGGTTCCGACGCGGACGTGGTGCTCATGCATATGCAGGGCGAACCGCGGACCATGCAGGACGAACCCACCTACGCCTGGGCGCCCGGCGATGTACACGATTACCTCCGCGCTCGCATCGACGCTTGTGTCGCTGCTGGCATCGCACGGGGGCGCATCGCCATCGACGTCGGGTTGGGCTTCGGCAAGACCCCCGGCCATAACGCCGAACTGCTCGACCACCTGGCTATGTTCCACAGTTTAGGCTGCGCCCTGGTGGTGGGGGCCTCGCGCAAGAGCTTCATAGGCCGCCTGTCGGCGGGCGAGGGGGCCGGGGACCGGTTGCCGGGCTCCATCGCCAGCGCCCTGGCTGCGGTGGCCAAAAGCGCCCAGATCCTCAGGGTTCACGACGTGGCCGAGACCCGCCAGGCGCTTGCGGTGCAGGCGGCGATTCACGGCACCGGAACCTGAACTCCCCGCGCGCCGTTAAGGCTGCGAAATTCAGCATCCCACGCTTGGATTCCTGTGCTTGATTCGGGGATGCTGTAGGCTCAAAACTCTCACTCAAGATTATCCACTGGAGCAGGCATGGCGACGCGCAATCTTTTCGGCACCGATGGGGTCCGGGGACTGGCCAATACCGAACCCATGACCCCTGAGACCGTCATGCGGCTCGGCATCGCCGCCGGCCGCCACTTCATCAACAGCGACCGCCGCCACACCGTCGTCATCGGCAAGGACACGCGCCTCTCGGGCTATATGCTGGAGCCGGCGCTGACCGCCGGCTTTGTCTCGGTCGGCATGGACGTGATCATCGTCGGCCCGATCCCCACGCCGGGCATCG
>CANISR010000173.1 GCA_947470105.1 Fidelibacterota bacterium
ATGACCGTGCGTAGGGTTTGTTCGCGGGCGTCCTGCACCGCGACGCCGGTGAAGGACGGATAGACCTTCGGGTCCTTGGCGAGGTTGGCGAAGTCGTCGAAGCCAAACATATCGTCGAAGAAGGTACGCATGCCTGTCGTCACGCGCGGGCTCGCCAGCATCATGTCGACGACCTTAGCGCGGCCTTTGGGAGTTTGGATCTCTCCCGTCTCGGCAGCCTTGAGCACCGCGTCGTCCGGTGCGGCGTTCCACAGGAAGAAAGACAGGCGCGAGGCTAAAGAATAGGCGTCCAAACGCTCCTGGCCCGGCTGCTTGGGATCGGGCTCGGTGAGGTCGGCTATGAACAGCATGTCTGGGCTGATCAGCATGCCTTCCAACGCAAGGGCGACGCCGGCGTAGAAGTCTTTCATGCGCGCTGCGCCCTCGGCGGCTTTGTCGACCGCCTCCTTGAGCAGCACGGCGTCCATGGGCCGGCGGTACAACAGGCGGCCGGTGGCGGCGAGGAACTTGGTGGCGCAGGCCGCATCGGCGGCTTTCTCGTCCACCGGCTTGCAAGGAAGCAAAAAATCCCGGTGCTCGCCATTGACCACCTTGGCGGCGATGACCGAGGCGGTGCGCTGGTACTGCTCGATCTGGCTCGCGGGCACGCCCATGGTCGCGGCGCCGTTTTCCAGCAGGCCGTCGGTGCGGCGGAGCGGTGCGAAGTTGGTGTCCATGCGCATGTCGTCGCCGAACACATAGGACACTGTGTTGAGATACTGATCCGAGGTGATGATGCGCATACGCGCGGGCGCACCGCTTCCGGCGGGTTCAACGCCCACTTTGGCAATCGCTTTCGTATCACGGGCTGATGCTACTCGATTATCCGAAACCGCGCCGGAGCAGCCGGCTAAGGCCGCAGCCGCCACCACCCCTATCGCCCAGCCGCATATGACGCCACGACCCAAAAACCGCACTTGGACTTTCTCCTCCTCAGCGCAAGGGCTCGGACGGCGAGCGCCTCACAGGCCGGAGCTCCCGTTCCGGCTCTATAATATACGCTGCACGGGAGGGAGAAGCATCGTCCTTTTGCCCGGGACTGGGGCCAAATCCCTGAACGGAATCCGTGTTTTGACGCTAAAACCTCGAGGTTCTGGCTTTTCCCCTGCTCACTCGGGCTTAGGCAGTTTGCCCTCCAGCTCCTGGTACACCCGCGAAATCGCGATGGGCGGCTCGGTCCCGTGCAGGGTCCAGTCTGCGTAGGGGCCCCAGTCGGCCTGGTCATTGGCGGGACAAGCCGGCGGCGGCGCACCCCGCACCCGTGGCGGGCACGCCAGCCCGAGAGCATGCAGGCGCGTACCTTCTTTGATGGCATGGGCGATAGCCATGCGCGCTTGCTCGAGCTCCTTCTTAAGCGTGGGCGCGTCGTCGACGAAGCCATGGCCGGGAATGTACCACGTTGCGTTCATGGCTTGCGCCTTGCCTATGGCCGCCAGCCATTCGCTCGGGAAGCCTGCGCGCATGGCGGGGAACAGGCGGTGGAAATAGGCCTCGCTCATGAACAGGACCTTGTCCGCCGGCACGTTCACGCTGAGATCGCCGCCGGTGTGGGCACGCCCCAAGTTGAGAACCTCGATCTCCTTACCGCCAAGTTTGATGACGCGCTTGTCGCTTACGATTTCCGTCGGTGGGACGGCGCTGGTCGCCAAGACCTTTTGGGATACGGGCGAAGCGATCAACACGACGTTTGGAAATGCGGCTTTGAAGGCCCCGTTTCCCGCGGTGTGATCGCCGTGATCGGAGCACACCACTACATACTTGATGGGCTGAGGCGTGAGTTTGCGGATTTCCGCGATCATGCGTTCGGTGGCGGCCATGCTGCCCTGCCCGTCGGCGACGATGACGCCCTCCGATGTCACCACGATCAGGCTGTTGGTGGTCATCAGTCCCGGCGGGTCGGCCACGCCGGCGGCCTCATAGGTGTAAACCCCTGGCGCCAGTTCCTTCATCCGCGGAAAATCGCTCTCCTTCAATCCGCGCGTGGCGAGGTCGCCGGTTTGGATGAGGTTGGCCTGGGCAAAGGCATTACCCGTGAATAGCAGCAACAGAATTATCGCGCGCAAGATCATGGTTCTCTCCGGTTAGTCAGGCTTCGAGTGTGGTGAAGCGGACGAAGGCGGGATAGGGAGAAGAAGTCAACCGCCGTTGAATAAACCTGCAGGGCATCAGTATAGTAAACATATGACCGCGTCCTTCCCCCGCACCGGCGTCGGCGCCGCTTTTCGAAAAGGCGGCGTCGGCGCCGCCATGATCACCCTGTTCAGGGATAACGGCGCAATCGATGCGCCGGCCATGGCGCGGCTGGGCCGCTGGCTGCTCGCCAACGGCTGCGATTTTCTGCTGCTGTTCGGCACCACGGGCGAAGGGCCATCACTGTCAGCCTCCGAGCGCGTGGATGCGTTGAGGGACATGATCGCCGAGGGCTTGCCCGCGGACCGCATTGTCGCAGGCGCCGGATGTGCCGCCCTCCCCGACACCGTAATGCTGACCGCAGCAGTGGGTGAGTTGGGGTGCGCGGGCGCGCTGATAGTACCGCCGTTCTTCTTTCGCCAGGCAACGCAGGCGGGACTGCGGGATTACCTCGACCAAGTGCTGATGGGCACCCGGAGCGCCCAGACGCCCATCGCCCTTTATCATATCCCGGAGATGGCGGGTCTCGGTTACGACGACGACGTGATCGCGGCCCTGATGGCGGATCATCCCGGACGCATCCGAGGCATCAAGGACAGCACCGGCGACGCTGCCCATGCGGCCGGATGGGCGAAGCGCTTTTCCGATGTGGCGGTCTACGCCGGCGACGACCACATCATCCGCGCCGTCCTTGTCGCCGGCGGGGCCGGGCCTATGACGGCCACCGCGGGCCTTGCCCCGGCCCTGGTCGCCGAGGTCACGGCCGCAGCACAGCGCGATCCCTTAGCGGCCCCCGCACAGGAAGACCGCCTCAGCCGCCTATGGCTGGAGGTCATTTTGGCCGTGCCTGTGACCGAAGCGGTCAAACAGATTTTCGCCCATGTCACCGGAGATCCTCGGTGGCTGCGTATGCGCGCGCCACTGCGCCCGCTGGAAAGCGCCGTGGCGGAGGCCACTGTGGCCCGGTTCCAGGGCCTCGATGACGGATCAATTGCCCGCGCGATTAAAGGAATTCCCGCGATATTTTCAACATAACTTCTCATGGGCGGGCCTGGACAAAACCGCCGTTCGCAGGAAAAAACCCCGCCCATTCCGCTCAAGCAAAGAACACCCTTATGCCCCTGAGTTTTGCGCGCATGGCCATCGTCCTCGGCCTGCTGTCGGCCGTCGGGCCCTTCGCCATCGACATGTATATGCCGGCCATGCCCACCATCGCCGCCGACCTCGGCACGTCCACGGCCGCCACCCAGATGACGTTGACTGTGTTCTTTATGGCGTTTGGAATTTGCCAGCTGATCTACGGACCGGTGTCCGACATGATCGGCCGCAAGAAGCCGCTGTATTTCGGTCTGGCGGTCTTCATGGCCGGGTCGCTGGGCTGCGCGCTGGCGCCCGATATCGACATGCTCATCGCCTTTCGGGTCGTGCAGGGCATCGGCGCCTCGTCGGTCATGGTCATTCCGCGCGCCATTATCCGCGATCTGCATACCGGGGTCGAAGCCGCGCGGCTGATGTCGCTGGTGATGCTGGTGTTCAGCGTGTCGCCGATCCTTGCACCGCTGGCGGGGAGCGCGCTGATCGTGCCGTTCGGCTGGCGCGCGGTGTTCGTGGCGGTCAGCGCCACCACGCTGCTGTCTCTCGCACTCACCGCCTTTGTGCTGCCGGAGACCCGGCCGCCCGAAGAGCGCGTACGCGTGAGCTTCGGCGCGGTGTTCGGCGGCTTCGCCCTTCTCCTGCGGGACGCGCGCTTCATGGGCCTGACCTTCATCGGCGGGCTCGGCATGTGCAGCTTCTTCGCCTTCCTGGCCAGCTCGCCATTCGTCTACATGGATCACTTCGGCCTGACGCCGATGCAGTACAGCGTCGCCTTCTCGGTCAACGCCGTGAGCTTCATCGGCGCATCGCAGCTTTCTGGAAAGCTCGGCGCGCGCTTTGGCTTGTCCCGCGTGGTGGTGGCTGCTGTCGCGGCCTACACCCTGTTTGCCTGCATCCTTTTCGTGATCACCGCCCTCGGCTCCGACAGCCTGCCGGTCCTAATCGCGCTGCTGATGGCGACCTTTGCTTTTTTGGGCCTGGTCATTCCCTCGACCATGGTGTTGTCGCTCGATGATCACGGCCCCATCGCCGGCATGGCCTCCGCTTTGGGCGGCACGCTGCAGATGGTGACCGGCGGCGCCATGATCGCCGTGGTCAGCCTTTTCTTCGACGGCACCGCCATTCCCATGGTCAGCGTGATCGCCGCCTGCGCCGTGGGCGCTACCGTCCTGGCCTTCCTCACCCTGAGCCGCTCTCGCGCCCCACACGCCGCGTAGGCGCAAAAAGCAAAGCGCCCTGCCGGGTCCCGGCAGGGCGCTTCTACTTACGTTATTCAGGTCTGATTACGGACGATACGGGTTGTCCGGCCGGCGGTCGTAGCGGTTCGGCACACCGTCGCCGTCACGGTCGCGATCGTAGCGATTGGGCACGCCATCACGGTCTTCGTCGCGCCAGCCCATGTTGCGATAGCGATTGCGCGGGCCGTCATAGTAGTTGTGGCCGAAGTTGCGGCGATACCAATAGGCTTCACGCGGGCTCCGCCAAGCATGCCAGTTGCGATAACGGTCGTAGTAGCCGTCACGATAGGCGAAGGCGACGTCGCCGGTATTGAAGCTGAAGCTCTGGGCGGCAGCCGGCGCGGTCGCCATGGTCATGGCGCCGAGCGAAAGCGAAGCAGCGAGAGCAGCAATTGCAAGTTTTTTCATGACTACATCTCCTTGTCGTTCACGCAGTCTCACTACAGAAACGTAACAGCCGGAAAGATGTTGCCCGCTCAATCAAGGTCATTTCGTGGCATCCGCCACCACTGGTAGAGATGCGACGGAAAACGTGAATTGATCGCCCTAATCAAAGGCTCTCGGAATCAAAACGCCCCGCCGACAGTGGGGCGGGGCGTTTGATCGCTAACAAAAACTAGCTCTTACGGGCGATAAGGATTGTTCGGGCGGCTGTCGGCGCGGTTAGGAATGCCGTCTCCGTCATTATCGCGACGGGTGCCGGGATTGTTCGGCTGATTGTCGAAGCGGTTCGGCACGCCGTCGCCGTCCCGATCGCGGTCAACCCGGTTTGGAATGCCGTCATGGTCCTGATCGCGCCAACCCTGATTGCGCACGCGGGTGTGGCGCGTATTGTTGTAGAGGTGGCCATGGCTGCGGCGGAATTCGCGCAGTTCACGGGCGTTGCGCCAGCTATGCCAGTTGCGATTACGATCCCAGTAGCCATCGCTATATGCAAATGCGACGTCGCCGGTGTTGAAGCTGAAGGCAAAGCCCTGCGCCTGGGCCGGAACGGCGGCGCTCATGGTGCCGCCGATAAGGGTCGCGGCGAGGACCGCCGCGAGGGTCAACTTATTCATGGATAGATCTCCTAAAAAGATGATCTCTTGAACGTCCAGGCTGTCTCAGCCAGTCAACAAACTCAGCTTTCAAACGTCCTTCGCTGGCGTTAGTTCCGCGGCGCAGCGCATTAAGGTCGAAACCGCGAGTCCCAATAAAGTACCGTCCCCATGCGTCTTTTTGCGGGCGAGAACGACGATGAATAGGGCGAAGATGAGGCGGCGCGCCACATTGACGCCACGCGGGATTCACCGCACCGTACGGCGATGACATTGCTCTCCCCGCTGCGACACTTGCTCCACCGCCCGGCTATGCTGTTTGGCGCCGGACTTGGCGGCGCGACCGGCTTCGGCGCGCACTGGCAATTTCCCAATGCGCCGGCGACCCTTCTTGGATGGTGTAGCGGCGTGGCGGTGTACCTGCTGATCGCGCTATGGGAGGCCGGGCGGGCCGATCTAAAAGACATCCGCCGGCGGGCAGAACAACTGGATGAAGGCGGGGGCGCAATCCTGGTTCTGACCGTGGTGGCGGCGGCAGCGTCCATGGGCGCCATCGTGGTCGAACTGGCCCACGCCAAGGCCGGGACCGGCAGCGGCGCGGCTGTGGGGCTTGCAGCCGTCACGGTGGTCCTGTCGTGGATGTTCATCCACACCGTCTTCGCCTTCCACTACGCCCATGCCTACTATACCGGCAAGGGCGGCGGGGCGTGCCTCGATTTCCCGGCCACGGACAAGCCGAAGTACTGGGACTTCATCTACTTCTCGTTCGTCGTCGGAATGACGGCTCAGGTGGCCGACGTGCAGACAAAGACCACCGGCATGCGCAAGCTGGTGCTCGCCCATGGCATCGTCGCCTTCTTCTTCAACACCGCGATCCTGGCCTTGGGCGTGAACCTGGCCGCGTCGCTCTTCGCCTAATAGAAAACGCCGCATCGATGATGCGGCGTTTTCCTCAACTCAAGTGGTGAAGCTAGTTGGCGCGGTGCTCAAGGACGGCCGGGCGCGCCTTGGCGGTCGGCTTCTCGACAGCGAGTTCCGCTGCGGCCGCGGCTTCGGCCGCTTCGTCGCCCAGCAGGATCTTCTGCATCTGGGCGCGGGCGCGCCACAGACGGCTTTTCACGGTTCCGACCGAGCAGTTCATGGCTTCGGCGGCTTCCTCGTAGCTGAGGCCGCTGGCGCAGACCAGCACCAGCACTTCACGCTGGCTCACCGGTAGCTGGCCCATGGCGGTGTGAACCTGGTTGGCCATGATGGTGTCTTCCTGGCCGGCGGAATAGGACAGGGTCTGTTCGAGCGCTTCGTCCATCGGCTTGGGGGCGCGTTTGGCGCGACGGAGCGAGGTCACGAAGTCGTTGCGCATGATACGATACAGCCACGCGACGAAGTTGGTTCCCATCTGGAACTGGTTCTGGGCGCGCAGGGCATGGAAAGACATGTCCTGGAGCAGGTCGTCGGCCTGGGCGGAATTGCGCGTCAGCATGAGCGCGTAGGCCCGCATCCGGGGCAGGTTCTCGACCAGAAGGTTGTGGAATTCCGAAGCCATGTGAACCCTTTCTTGGCGTTGGTAGTACATACTAACGTGGTCACACCCAGGAAGTTGCGGTTGCCATTTCCGGAATTATTGATTTTTTTGGGCTAACCGCCTCCACCGCCTACAGAAACGCCCCAGAATGGCAAAACGCCGCCCCTCTCATGGGGGCGGCGTTTGCGTATTCAGCCAACCTAAGCGCTCTATTGGCCGGCTATTTACCGCTATTTTACTGTGGCGGGCTGTTTGGGAGCATCACCTGAGTCTTCGTCGTCCAGGTGCTCTTCCTCGATGGTTTCTTTCTTAGCTTTAGCCGGGGTGATGACGAAAGTGAGCTTCCCGTCAGCCACATCAACCGCCACATGTCCCCCGGTAATGAGGTCACCGAACAGCAGATGGTCGGCCAGGGGCTTCTTGATCTCCTGCTGGATGACGCGGCCCAGGGGGCGGGCGCCCATGCGGTTGTCGTAGCCGCGGACGGCCAGCCAATCGCGGGCAACCTGGGTGAGCTCGATGGTGACGTTACGGTCCGAAAGCTGGCCTTCGAGCTGCATGATGAACTTGTCCACCACCTTGCCGATGACCTCCGGCGGCAGGCCGGAGAACGGAATGATCGCATCCAGGCGGTTGCGGAATTCCGGCGTGAACATGCG
>CANISR010000174.1 GCA_947470105.1 Fidelibacterota bacterium
CGAAACAGATTGGCCCCCATGGACCAGCCGAACAGCCTCTTGCTTGAACTCCAGCGTGTAACGCGCCCGCACTATTCCCGTCATGTCCAATCCTCCAAAGCTGATTATATACATTCAGCCTTGGGAGACGTTTTTCAGGGGCAAGGTCACCCCCCGCGCCATCAGGTACCGCGAACGCGAACATCTTGACGCTCTGTTGGAACAGGCGATGCACGCCGAGTCTCAGACGTCATTTTTCCTGTCCGGGGCCGGGACCAACATCGGAATCCTGTTCGTACTGATCGTCATCGTGATGTCCCTGTGGGTCTTTTCCTCGGCATTGCCGGGGTAGTTGCCCCTCCACAGCGAACCTGCGCCCAGGCTTCGGCCTGACTCCAATGAGCCGCCGGCATTTCAGCTGCGCCACGCGAGAGGCATGGTCATGACGGGCCTTAACACAAAATCAGTCAAGCGCGCGCGAAAGCGGCACCGGCGGATCGTGCCGGGCGCATCAGGGACAAGGCGCGTCCCTGGGAATCGGAAAAGGCGTCGCGGCGTCCTATCGGAGTCTTTGAGGACGCAGGCTGAAATTGCGGCGATATTGCTTCTCTTTGGGTATTGGTAATACTGGCGCGCGCTCTGCTAAAGGAGACCGCCATGGACGACGTAACCACGAGGGCACCCGCCACCGATCCACAGGAGCTGGAGCGGCTTCTCGTTGCGCGTGAGAATGCGGGCGATGTGGACGGCATGACCGCGTTGTTCGAACCGGATGCCGTGATCGACGTCGGCGGCGGACAATTCGTTCGGGGGACGGCGGCAATCCACGCCTTTTTCACCAAGCTTCAGGCGACGGGGTTCGGACCGGAAAAACGTAAGTTCCAGCTTGGCGAGCAGCGCGCGGCGCTGATCAGCGGCGACCTGGCGCTTACCTCATGCCGCAGCGGCAGCGGTACGGTCACGACCGAAGTCGCGCGCCGCCAGAAAGACGGAACATGGCTGTGGGTGATCGACAGGTTCTCGGTCGCCTGGGAAAGCGCCCCGCAATGACCACGGCCGCCGTCCTCCCCCAGGCCGTTGCGCTCCACCAAGGCGGCAGATTCGCGGAGGCGGAGCGGCTGTACGGCCAGGTGCTGGCGGCAGAGCCGGGCAACTTTCAGGCGCACTACCTGCTCGGATTTCTGCTGTACCAGCAGAAGCGCCAGCCCGAGGCGCTCGCGGCGATTGACGCGGCGCTCAGGCTGAATCCGAACGCGTGCGAAGCCCTAGGATTGCACAGCATCCTCCTGCTCGCCGCCGGGCGGCATGAGGCCGCGCTGGCCAGCGTTTCCAAGGTCACAGCCCTCGCCCCAACCGATGCGGACGCCTGGCACAATCGCGGCGTAATTCTGGCAGATATGCGCCGTTTCGAGGAGGCCCTCGCCTCCTACGACAAAGCGCTGACGCTCAAGCCCGCGCTGACCGACGCGCTCTACCGCCGCGGCGCGGCACTCCTCGAATTGGGCCGCTACCAGCAGGCGGTGACCGCGTTCGATGATCTGCTGACGCGTGCGCCGGACTCCTTCAATGCCTGGAGCAACCGCGGCCTCGCACAGTATGAGATGGGCCACTTCGCGGACTCGCTGGCGAGCTACGACCGGGCGCTGAAGCTCCGCCCCGACCACGCCACCGCCTGGACCAACCGCGGCAAGGCCCTCAACAATCTACAACGGTTCGACGAAGCGCTGGCGAGCTACGACAAGGCGCTGGCGATCGATCCCCGCAATGTGGGCGCGTGGTCCGCCCGCGCCATGACCTTGCGCACCGCCTATCGCTTCGACGAAGCCGTGGCCTGCGTGGACAAGGCGCTGACGATACACCCGGATCTTTCACCGCTGCTGTTCCTGCGCGGCTGGCTGCTGTGCGAACAGGACCGGATTTCCGAGGGACTCAAAGTGATCCGCGATACGGCCGTGCGGGATATCAGGGCCAAAGCCATGGACGCGGGCCCGGAGCACAAGCGGCGCCACGACATGGAACAACGGGAGTATCTCGCGGGACTTGGTGTGCCGCTCAAGGACGGAGAATTGCATTTCGCCGGCGGCGACCGCCTAGACGGCCCGGTCATCAATGCCGCCAATGCGGAGACCGCCGCCACGCAGTGGAAAGAGAGCCGGCCGCAGATCGTGATCATCGACGACTTCCTGACCCCCGAAGCGCTGGAAAGTCTGCGGTGCTTCTGCTGGGGCTCGACCTTTTGGCGCAAGCCCTATCCCAACGGCTATCTCGGCGCGATGCCCGAGGAACAGGCCTTCGCCGCCCCCCTGCTGGCGCAGATCGCCGAGGGCCTGCGCGACACATTCCCCAGCATCATCGGCGATCACCGCCTGCGCATGCTGTGGGGTTTTAAATACGACAGTTCCCTGCGGGGCATCGAGATTCACGCCGACCAGGCCGCCGTGAACGTGAACTTCTGGATCACGCCCGATGAAGCCAACACCGACCCCGCCAGCGGGGGCATGGTGATCTGGGACGTGGCCGCGCCCCAGGACTGGGATGCCAGGATCTACAACGGCGACGATGCCGCGGCGCGGGCCTTCCTCGGGCGCTCCGGCGCGAAACCCAGAACGGTGCCCCACCGCGCCAACCGCGCGGTGATTTTCGACTCGGACCTGTTTCACAAAACCGACGAGATCGATTTCAAAGAGGGCTACTTGAACCGGCGCATCAACCTCACCATGCTTTACGGCCGACGGACCTATTACGGGGGATAGCCCCAGCGGTTGGGCTTTAGAAGCCGGCCTCCACGGCCAGCCGGATTGCATCCGCGCGCGTCCGGACGTCCAGCGACCGCAGGACACCCGCGACGTGCATTTTGACTGTCCGCGGGGTGATGCCGAGTTCGTAGGCAATGACTTTGTTGGGCCGCCCTGCCGCCATTTTCAGGAGAATTTGCCGCTGCCGCTGAGTCAGCTTTTCGATGCGTGAGCCGGCGGCCTTGAGTCGCGTGTCGCGCATCGACGCGCCGGCATCCGAGACCTCCACCTGCGATCCCAGAAAGTATTCCAGCTGCTCATTGGCGTCGAAAATCGGCGCGACCATGACCGCGTTGCGGAAGGGCTTGCCGCCCTTCTTGTAGTTCGTGATCTCCACCATGACCGGGCGCCGTTCGGAGATGCCCGCCCGGAGCATCTGGGTCAGATCCGGCTCGGTCCCCGGGCCGGACAGGAATCTGCAATTCCGCCCGATGACTTCGCCGCGCGTATACCCGGTCAGCGCAATGAACGCCTGATTACAATCGACGATCGGGTTGTCGGGCAGGCGCGGGTCACTGATGATCGCGGCAATGGGGCTGGCGGAAATCATTTCGGAGAGCGACAGGCTGCGTTTCGTGTCCGAGTCCGACGTCAACAATATGCCCCTTTGGACATGTATCAAAGCTAGGTGGCGGCCACCATAACTGTCTTTTAGCGGCGTCTGGAAGCACTACCACGGCGCCCGCGACCTTGCCCTCACAGTCTCGCTATGGAGTCTTCGAAATGAACCATATCTCCGCCCCGCCGCGCGCCATACCGGCTGATGACAAGCCCTTTGTCCCGGTTGAGGTCAAGGACGCCATAAAGACCCTGTTGCGCTGGACGGGTGACGATCCCGAAAGGGAAGGCCTTGTAGATACGCCGACGCGGGTCGCGCGCGCGTGGCTCGAATACTGTCGCGGTTATAGCGAAGACCCTGGCGCCTATCTTAACCGAACTTTCGAGGAAGTCGGTGGCTACGATGAAATCATAATTTTGCGCGACGTCCCGTTTCAATCGCACTGCGAACATCATATGGCGCCGATCTCCGGCAAGGCCTCAATCGCGTATCTCCCCAGGAATCGCGTGGTCGGAATTTCGAAGCTGGCGCGCGTTCTGCACAGCTATGCATCGCGGCTTCAAGTCCAGGAAAGGCTGACCGCGCAGGTCGCCCAATGCATTTGGGAGCATTTGAAGCCCCAGGGCGTTGCCGTCGTCGTTGAGGCGTCCCATGGCTGCATGACGGGCCGCGGTGTTCACACGCCGGGTGTGTCCTTGGTGACCAGCCGCATGCTGGGCTGTTTCCTTGAAGATCCCTTGAGCCGCAAAGAAGTGCTAAGCCTTATGGGACATAAGTAGGACGCGCCCGATGACCTGTCCGGAGCGCACATGAGGATCGCAATAGTTGGGGCGGGCTTGGCTGGCCTTTCCTGCGCCGATGAGTTGACGGGCGCCGGTCATCACGTGGTGCTTTTCGACAAGGGCCGTGGGCCAGGCGGCCGCATGTCGACGCGACGGATCAAAACCGTCCTTGGCGAGGTTTCCGTTGACCATGGGGCACCCTATTTCACGGTGCGCGACAGCCAATTTCGCGCCGCCGTCGGGGGCTGGGAGCAGCAAGGCTTGGTTCAACAGTGGCCGGCGGGCGGGATCGACTCCTGGGTGGGTGTTCCCAACATGAATGCCGTCGTCAAGAACCTGGCGTCCCGGCATGAAACCCACTGGAATACCTTCGTCCAGGGGCTGGCACAGGAGGGCGGCCAATGGCGCATCGCGACTGACACCGGCCTGCACGGACCGTTCGAAACGCTCATCGTGGCGACGCCGGCTGAACAGGCTGTGCCCCTGTTATCTCTTCATGATCTCGCCATGGCCCGTACGGCTTCTCTTGCCTGGTCCAAGCCCTGTTGGGTGGGCGCTTTCATTTTTGCGGAGGCCCTCGATACCACGGCCCATTTCCTCCGTGACCGCGGACCCATGGCGCTTGCGATCTGCAATCGTATCAAGCCGCAGCGCGCGGACCCCGAATGTTGGGTGGTACATGCGAACACCGATTGGTCGATGACCCATTTGGAAGCGCCGGCGGCCGAAGTCGCGCAAAACCTGCTTGCGGCGCTGCTGGAAGCGCTCGCGCTCCCGCAGGCGGCGCCGATCGAGGTCATGGCGCACCGCTGGCGCTACGCGCGACCTCCGGAGGGCGCCTGCGAGACCCAGTGGAATCCGTCCATCGCTCTGGGGGCATGCGGCGACTGGCAACTTGGACCGCGGGCAGAATGCGCCTGGCTGTCGGGGCGCGCCTTGGCGCGCACAGCCCTAAAATCCTGGCGTGCGCCCGTCGCCGTGCTGCGTGCCTAGAGATCCCGCGCAATGTCGCGCCAATTTGCCGGCTGCCGGTGATCCGGGGAGGACGGGCGTGGCGTCAACGGAGACCAAGACAACCATATTCTACGATGGCTCCTGCCCCTTGTGCCGGGCCGAGGTCGGCCTGTACCGCGATCAGGACAGAGCCCACGCGCTGGGTCTGGTGGATGTCTCGCTGGACCATGCACCGCTGCCTTCCGCGCTGAGCGCAGAACAGGCGCTCGAACGCTTTCACGTCACCACGGCGGACGGCCGATTGCTCGCAGGCGCGGCGGCTTTTGTCGAGGTCTGGCGGCAGTTGCCGGGCTGGCAGATTGTTGCCGCCCTTATGCGCTTGCCCGGCGCGATGCCATCCCTGGACTTGGCTTACCGGGGGTTCTTATTGCTCCGGCCGGCACTCGTCCGCGCATTTGTCGCAGCTTCGAAGCTGAAGGCCCGCGGCTAATACGCCCTCGCCAATGCACGGGCTCGAGTCCGGTCGAACCGACACCTATGACCTTCACGTTCCGCTCCTCGGTTGGCGCAGCGGATTAAACATCTCGGTGCGCGAACCGGATCGCGGAACCGCCCCTTCCCTACGGTCGCGGCGGCGCCACGACCGTTGCTTCGATCTCCACAAGAAACTCGGGAAGCGCCAGGGACTGCACGCCAATCAAGGTATTCGGCGCCGGAATCGCTCCCGCGTAGAACTGGTTGATCGCGTTAAGGACGGGCTCAAGTTTGGACGGATTGTGGTCCACAACATAGGTGCGCAGACGTAGAACGTCCGCAGGTGTGGCCCCAATTTCATCGAGGATGACTTTGATGTTTGCCAGCGCTTGGCGGGTTTGGGCGGCCAGGTCCCCGGGGACGACCTGCAAATCCTTTGTCCAGCCAACCTGGCCGGCCAGATGGACAATATCTCCGCTGCTGTGGCGGGCCGCATGAGAAAAGCCAAATTGGATTGGGTTATAGAGGCTTTCGGGATTGATCCGCTCAACGGGCATGATCGTCCTCCAGGGCACCAGGAATTCAACCTACGGAACCGGCGCCTAAGGCGAGCGCCCGCGCACGCTGAGCATGCCCTCGTTCGTGTTGTGGATCAAAAAATATTTGTGGATATTCGAACCTGTCCGGATCCGGAATACCGCCTGCTGCGTAACTTGAGGTCCTCCACCTGCTCTGCCGCCACAATCACCGCCTCCTCGGGCGTAAACGCCGCCAAAACTCCCTCTCGTCGTAGGTCACGCCATGCGCATTGCCACCGTATTCCTCCTCCTCATAACCCTTGCAGGTGGAACCGCCGCTCTTGCGGTGGACGCAGTGCCTGTCGATCCTGAAAACACGCTCTACCTCGATCTAAATGCAGGGCGTGTGTTCATCCGCATGCGGCCGGACCTGGCGCCCAACCACGTCGCGCGTATCAAGCACCTCGTGCGGGCCGGGTTTTACGATGGCTTGCCGTTCCACCGCGTGATCGACGGATTCATGGCCCAGACCGGCGATCCCACAGGTAAGGGCACCGGCGGAACCGGCCGCACCTTGAAGGCGGAAATCACCAACACAGCGCAGATGCGCGGCGCCGTCTCCATGGCGCGTGGATCGTCGAAGAACGGCGCCGATAGCCAGTGGTTCATCGTCCTCACTGACGCCAACCGTAAGACCCTGGACGGCAAATACACCATGTGGGGCCAGGTGACCGAAGGCATGGAATTCGTGGAGATGATCCAAAGGGGCGATGCCACGCGTGACGGCGCGGTGCAAACGCCCGATCACGTGGTCCGCCTGCACGTCGCCGCGGATGCCGATGGTGGGACCGCGGCTGTCGCGGATGCAGCGACCGCAGCGAAGGACTTCAGCGCCGGGGAATTCCGCTGCCTGGCCTTCGATCGCCCGGGCGCCCAGGATCAGACCGCGGTCGCGCCGCTCTGGGCGCACGGATATCTGGCCGGCGCCTATCACGCGCAAGGCAAGCTGGCGTTCGCCGCGGGAGACGACACACTGACGCCGGCGGTGCGCGCCGCCTGTACCGCCGCGCCGCAATCGCTCCTGCTTATGATCGCCAAGAACGACCTCGCCAAAACGCCCCGTGAATTGCCGGGCGCGCTGCCGTCGTTTCCCCTCACGGCTTTCACATGCCGGATGTACGCCGGTGCAGGCGCGGACAAAACCTTGAACGCCTTCGCCGACCTGTGGGCGCTGGCTTTCATTCAGGGCTACAAGAATGTCGGGCAACCCGATGTGGAAATTTCATATGTGTCGCGCCCGGTGCTGCTGAAGACCATTGCCGCGGCTTGCACGAAAAATCCGGACATCGGGTTCGCCAACCTTATGTCCGCCGTGGCCGCGAAAGTGAAAATCAAGTAGTTGCAGCCGCCGATCGATGATCATCCTGGCGGGGTCCAGGAACGAGCTATTGCCTAGAGCAATATGCTTCCTGCGTCCCAGGACGATTCATGAGGATAGCCATGCTAGGAGGTGGTGCCCGGGGCCGGAATTGAACCAGCGACACACGGATTTTCAATCCGTTGCTCTACCAACTGAGCTACCCGGGCATCTGGGCAAATAAGCCGTATGGAAGGCCGCGCTTTATAGAAGAGAACGGCGGGGCTGTCCAGACAGCCC
>CANISR010000175.1 GCA_947470105.1 Fidelibacterota bacterium
GCCGGGTGTGCCGGCGGCCGCGCCCAGAAAAAACTCAGAGGCTCTTGGTGAGTTCCGGCACGATTTGGAACAAATCGCCCACCAGGCCGTAGTCGGCGATCTGGAAGATCGGCGCTTCGGGATCCTTGTTGATCGCAACGATCACCTTCGAATCCTTCATGCCCGCGAGATGCTGGATGGCGCCCGAAATGCCCACGGCCACATAGAGGTCGGGAGCCACGATCTTGCCGGTCTGGCCCACCTGATAGTCATTGGGCACGAAACCCGCGTCGACCGCCGCACGGCTGGCGCCCACACCCGCGCCGAGTTTGTCGGCAAGCGCCTCGATGATCTTGAAGTTTTCGCCTGAACCCATGCCGCGGCCGCCGGAAACCACGATGCGCGCCGAAGTGAGTTCGGGACGTTCGGACTTGGACAAGGCCTGGCTGATGAAGCTGGACAGGGCCGGGTCGGCGGGCGACGCGACATTCTCCACTGCTCCGCTGCCGCCGTCGGTCTTGGCCTTGTCGAAGGTCGAGCCGCGGACGGTAATGACTTTCTTAGCGTCTTTCGACTGCACGGTGGCGAGCGCGTTGCCGGCATAGATCGGGCGGACGAAGGTGTCCGCCGAGACCACCGCCGAGATGTCGGAGATCTGCGCCACATCGAGGAGCGCGGCCACGCGCGGCATGACATTTTTGCCCGAAGTGGTGGCGGGCGCGATGAGATGAGAATAATCGCCGGCGAGGCTGACGATCAGCGCGGCCAGCGGTTCGGCCAGCGCGTGTTCATAGGCGTCGGCATCGGCGACGCGAACCTTGGTGACGCCCGCGATCTTGGCGGCCGCAGCGGCAGCGCCGGCGCAGCCTTTGCCAGCTACGAGGACGTGGATGTCGCCGCCGACCGCTGCTGCTGCGGTGATGGCCGACAGGGTCGCCGCCTTGATGGAGGCGTTGTCGTGTTCTGCGAGAACGAGGGAGGTCATCCGATCACCTTGGCTTCATTGCGCAGTTTGTCGATAAGGGTGGCGACGTCGGCCACCTTGGCGCCGCCCTGACGTTTGGCGGGTTCTTCCACCTTCAGCGTGGTGAGGCGGGGCGCCACGTCGACGCCCAGCGCGTCGGGCGCCAGGGTGTCGATGGTCTTCTTCTTGGCCTTCATGATGTTTGGCAGCGACGCATAGCGGGGCTCATTGAGGCGCAGGTCGGTGGTGATGATGCACGGCAACTTCACGTTGATGGTCTCGAGGCCGCCGTCCACTTCGCGGGTGACGGTAGCGGCATCGGGCCCAAGTTCGACCTTGGAGGCGAAGGTGCCCTGGGCCCAGCCCAAGAGGGCCGCGAGCATCTGCCCGGTTTGGTTGGCGTCGTCGTCGATGGCCTGTTTGCCGAGGATGATGACGTTGGGATTTTCCTTGGCGGTGACGGCCTTGAGAATCTTGGCCACCGCGAGGGGCTGAATCTCGGCGTCGGTCTGCACCAGGATGCCGCGGTCCGCGCCCATGGCCAGGGCGGTGCGCAGGGTTTCCTGGGCGCCGGCCGGGCCGATGCTGACGACTACGATCTCAGTGATCTTGCCGGCTTCCTTAAGACGCACGGCTTCTTCGACGGCGATCTCGTCGAAGGGGTTCATGGACATTTTCACGTTGGCGAGTTCGACGCCGGTCTTGTCGGCTTTGACCCGGACCTTAACGTTGTAATCGACGACGCGTTTGACGGCGACCAGAGCTTTCATCGGATGATCCTTAGCCCCCCAACTCAACGAAAACACTTACCTAAAACGCACTAGTTTTAGGCAGATGTGCGGGCACACCACTAGTCCCGGACACTAGGGCTGTCAAACAAAATCATGCTGCAATGCAACACGTTAGCGGTGTGTTTAACGATTGGCTCCGGGCACCCACATGACATCGCCACCAGCGCTTGCGTTGACATGGCGCGCGAGCACGAACAGATGATCGGACAGGCGGTTGGCGTAGATCAGCGAGATGGGGTTGATGGCTTCCTGTTCACCGAGTTCGGTGATCTCGCGCTCGGCGCGGCGGACTACGGTGCGGGCGAGGTGAAGGTAGGCCGCCGCCGCTGTGCCGCCGGGTAATACAAACGAGGTGAGCGCGGCCAGCTTCGCGTTCATGCGGTCGATCTCCTGCTCCAGCCGGTCCACCTGGGGCTGTACCACGCGCAAGGCCTGTCCCGGCTTCTCGTCGGGCGGAAGCGGTGTGCACAGATCGGCGCCAAGGTCGAACAGATCGTTCTGGATGCGCATGAGCATGGCGTCGGTCTCGGGATCATCCGCTGTATGGAGGCGCACGATGCCGACCACCGAATTGGCTTCGTCGAGAGTGCCGTAAGCGGCAACCCGCATCGCGTATTTTTTCACCCGTGCGCCGTCGCCCAGGGAGGTTTCGCCCTTGTCGCCGCCGCGGGTATAGATTTTTGTCAGCTTGACCATGGCGCGGATGATACGCCGGACGAACCGTGTCCGGCTATGAGTTTGCAGTCGTCCCGCATATGATGCGCCGGTGACGCGAATATTGCGCATTCTTTCGATCTACGTCGCCTGGCAGGTGACGCTGTCCTTCCTCGCTTTCATCGGCGGGATTTGCGGGTTGATTCTGTTGTTCGACACGGTCGAGCTCCTGCGCCGCACGGCGGGCAATGACGCCATGAGTTTCGGCACCGTGTTCGGTCTCGCACTGCTCAAGCTGCCGCACACCGCCCAGGCCACACTCCCGTTCGCGGTGATGCTGTCCATGATGTTTGCGCTGTTCCGCCTGGCGCGCAGCCACGAACTGTTGGTCATGCGCGCCGCCGGATTGTCGGTGTGGCAATTCCTGACGCCGCCGCTGGTGCTGACCCTGGCGTTGGGCGCGGTCAACCTGACGGTGATCGACCCCTTCGCCGCTAGTCTTTATGAATCCTATCAACGCCTGGAAGATGGGTTGATCCGGCGCAGCAGCACCTCACTCAATATCGACAAGGGCGGACTGTGGTTGCGCGAGGCGCAAGGGTCTGCCGCGACCATCGTCCACGCCGCCACCATGCAGGTGGACGCCAACGCCCTCAACCTCGGCGGTCTGTCGGTCTTCAAGATGGACGGTGAGAAAGTCGACAGCCGCTATGAGGCCGCCGCCGGCCGTCTTGGCGACGGGGTCATTGCGCTCACCGCGGTCTGGGAAATGCAGCTCGGCAGCGGCAAGCCGGTCTCGACCTATCATGAGGCGTACTCACTTCCCACCACGCTCACCGCCGACAAGGTGCAGGACAGCCTGGCGGCGCCGGAGACCATGTCGTTCTGGGATCTGCCGGCCTTCATCCGCTCGTCACAGGCTGCCGGCTTCTCAGCGCTGCCGCACCGGCTCTACTGGCAATCCCTGCTGGCATCGCCGTTCCTGCTCTGCGCCATGGTGCTGGTGGCCTCGGCGTTCTATCTCACCGCCGGCACCAAATTGCCGGGCTGGATGCTGCGCGGCGCCGCCGGCGTCGGCACCGGCTTCGTGGTGTATTTCCTCAATCACTTTACTTATGCCCTGGGACTGTCGGCGACATTGCCCTTGGCGCTCGCTGCCTGGGCGCCGACTGTGGCCACCACCATGTTCGGCGTGGCCTATCTGTTCCACCGCGAGGACGGCTAGGTGACCCCCTCGATTTCCGGCGAGATCAAGACCCTGTTGGCGCTCGCGGCGCTGACCGCGCTGTTCAGCATTCCGGCGCTGGATACGGGCGCGAGCGCGCTGTTTTACGACGGCGGCTTCTCCTGGAGTCCCCACGGCCTGCTGGAATTCGCGCGCGCGGCGGTGCCGACGCTGATTCTGGGCACACTGCTGTTCTGCGTGCTGGTGTGGATCATGACCTTGTTCTCGAAAGATTGGATCTGGGACCTGTCGACGCGCCGGGTCATGTATCTATTGGCAACGGCAGCCCTTGGCCCGGGGCTGTTGGTGGAGACGCTGCTCAAGCCCAACTGGGGACGGGCACGGCCCAAGGACATCACGCTGTTCGGCGGCGAGCACGCCTACACCTCACCGTTCGTTGTCGCTGCCGAGTGCGCGCGCAACTGCTCCTTTGTCTCGGGCCATGCGGCCATCGCGTTTTGGGTGACGGCTTACGCATTTCTGCTGCCGCCGCATTGGCGCGGTCCCGGGTTGTGGCTGGGGAGCGGCATCGGCCTGGTGGTAGGTTTTGTACGTGTGGTTCAAGGGGCGCATTTCGCCAGCGACGTCATCACCGCGGGCTTGATCGTTGTGACGGTGAATATTGTATGTGCCCGGTTGATTCTGGACCGCCCAATCCGCCCATGAGCCTGCTCGCACGTTTCGCCAAGACCAAGACCCCCGGCGACCTGTGGCAGCCGGTGGATCAGGCGTATCCATCGCTATTCGATCTTAAGACCCACACCTTAGGTCTGACCGGCAAAGGTGGTGTGTATGCGCTCTGGCATCTGGGCGTACGGCCGCAATGGCTGCATATCGGGGCAGGACCCAGCTTGGGCGTTTGCCTTGCCAGCGCCGCGGCGGCGTTGGTGGCCTCACCCTGGCGCGGCAACGGCGGGCTTTATGCTGCTTGGGTATTCATGGACTCGGCCCGCTGGCCGGGCATTGTCCAAGGCTTGCGGTCCCGCCTCGCGCCCGCTCTGCAGGATGTGGCGTTTCCCGAAGATGCTGTTTGGGACCCGGCCGCCGCGCATGTAGTCTTTCCCCTCCCGCCCGGAACAACCGAACGATGAATTTCGTCATGGGTGGTGGTCCTGGCGTCTTGGGCCTCATCTGTGAGCAAATTCAGCATGACTGAAGCCGTCGGCATCCACGGGATCGCCACCGCCTATCCGCCCTATTGCTTCGGCCAGGGTGAGATCATGGGTAAGGCGGCCGAGGTCTTCGGCCATCGCGCGGAGCTGATGCAGCGCATGGCCAAAAGCTACGGCAATGCCGGGGTGCGCAACCGGAACTCCTGCGTGCCGCTGGAATGGTACCAATCGCCCCATGGTTGGCCTGAGCGTGCGGCGTTATTCGAAACCCATGCGGTGAAATTGCTGACAGAGGCGGGGCGTTTGGCGCTGGCTTCGGCCGGCGTGCAGCCCGCGGAGATTGCCGCCACCGTCACCGTGTCATCCACCGGCATCGTCACGCCCTGTCTCGACTCGCTGCTGCAGGAACCGCTCGGCCTGGCGCCCACGGTGCAACGACTGCCGGTATTCGGCCTGGGCTGCGCCGGCGGCGCCATCGGTCTCGCACGCGCCGCCGCCATCGCCCGCGCCATGCCCGGCAAGTGGGTGCTGTTCATGTGTGCCGAACTTTGCGGGCTGACCTTCCGCACCGGCGACGACAGCAAAGCCAATATCATCGCCACCACCATCTTCGGTGACGGTGCGGCGGCGGCGGTGTTGCGCATGGGGGAGGGACCGAAGCCGCGCGCCGCGCTGCGCGCCTGGGGGGAGCACACCTGGCCCGGAACCCGCGACATCATGGGCTGGACGGTGGAAGACGACGGCCTCGGTGTGGTGTTCTCCCGCAGCATCCCTGCGCTGGTGCGCGACATGATGCGCCCCGTCACCGATGCATTCCTGGCGACAAACGGCGCGACCCAGGCCGATATGAAGGGGCTCATTTTTCATCCCGGCGGCGAGCGCGTGTTGGAAGCGCTGGAAGATTGCTACGGCCTGCCGCGCGGCGGGCTGACGGAGGCGCGGAGTGTTTTAGCCGATCACGGCAATATGTCCGCGGTCACCGTGCTCGCAGTACTGCGCCGCGCCATGGCGGGCACGGCGACCGGCCCCCATTTGATGGCCGCGCTGGGCCCGGGGTTTTCCGTCGGCATGTGTCTGCTTGATCTGTTGTGATGAATTTTGTCGTTGTTCCCCAGACGTGGCTGCTTGTGCTCCTCGCGCTCGTGGCCTCACAGCGCATTCTGGAATTGCTCATCAGTAGACGTCATGAAAACGCCCTGCGGGCGAAAGGGGCCGTCGAGGTCGGCGCTGCCCACTATCCATTCATCGTGGCGGTACACGCCGGGTGGCTGGCGGCACTCGCTCTCTGGGCGCTGGTCATGCCGCCCCTGCTGCATCCGGCGCTGATCGTTGCGTATCTGCTGCTCCAGCCCATGCGCGCCTGGATCATCGGCACGCTCGGGCGTGCCTGGACCACGCGCATCATTACCTTGCCCGGCGCGCCGCTGGTCCGCCGGGGTCCGTACCGTTTCCTGCGGCATCCAAACTACGTGCTGGTGGTGTTGGAGATCGCCGTCCTGCCACTGGCGCTGGGCGCATGGCCGGTCGCGGTCGCGTTTTCGATATTGAATGCGATCATTCTGAAAATTCGCATTGCCGCCGAGAATCAGGCACTCGACGCGCGCAGCTAGTCGTCATCGGCTTTGAGGGCGCGGCGCGCGATGTCGAACGCGAAGCCGGCGCGCACCACGGCTGCCAGATCCTTTTGTGCCTGATTTCTGAGTTCTTTGGGATCGGACTTGATGCGGTCCTTGGGACGGAAGGGTCCCAGCCTGCGCCGGCGGACGTAAGCCAGAGCGCTGGCATAGGCCGCTTCATCGTCATCCGGACCGGAAGAGTCCGCGACGGCCTGGTCGATCAACTCCCGCGGCACGCCTTTGGTCATGAGCGCCACCTTGATGCGTCCGGCAGTGCGGCCTCTGCCGCGCAGCGCCTGGGCTTTGGCGAGGGCGAACCTCGCGTCGTCGATGGCGCCGGCACGCACCAGGCTCTGTACGGCTTCATCCACCCAGGCGGCAGCTTCGGCGCGGTCGCCGCCGTGGACGTGTAGCGCACGGTCGCAGCGGCGCATGAGGACGGTGCGCAAATGGCCTGTGGTGGTGGAGAAACGCTCCACGTGAAACTTTGCGATATTGAACACCCGCTCCCGCGTCATCTTGCGCGGCGGCTGGCGTTTGCGCCTGGGCGTGGAGTCCGGCTTTTCCGCCTGCTTTTCCATAGCCTGTATATAGCCTAGATTGCTCTGGCCGCCTGATGAGGAAATGTTGAAACCATGAGCCAACCCGCCATCGCCCCCGCTGTTGCCAGTGACCTGCCACTGCCCCGTAAGATGGGGGCGGTGAACTGGCTGGGGATGCGGCAGCTCTATGTGAAAGAGGTGCGGCGCTTCTGGAAGGTGATCTTCCAGACCGTCCTGGCGCCGGTCATCACGACCCTGATGTTCCTGCTGGTGATGGTGTTCGCCTTCGGCCGCAGCGGGACTGTCATCGCCGGTTATCCGTTCGAGGATTTCCTGGTCCCCGGGCTGATCGTCATGACCATGATCCAGAACGCCTTCGCCAACACCTCGTCGTCGATCCTGGTGTCCAAGGTTCAGGGCAATATCGTCGATGTGCTGATGCCGCCCCTGAGCGCCCTGGAACTCACCGTGGCCTGGACACTGGGCGGTGTCACCCGCGGCGTGGTGGTGGGTGCGGCCTGCGCCGCCAGCATGGCGTTCTTTGCCCATCTGCATGTGCACGCGGCCGGCTTCATCATCTTCCACGCGGTGGCAGGGTGCTTGATGATGTCCTGGGCCGGCGTCCTGGCGGCGATATGGGCCGACAAGTTCGATCACATGGCGGCGGTGACCAATTTCATCGTCACGCCGCTGACCTTCCTGTCGGGCACGTTCTATACCATCGACCGTTTGCCGCCCTGGGCC